>JAZRVB010000164.1:0-12282 GCA_045598885.1 Bacteroidales bacterium | reverse complement strand
CGGCAACCAGACCGCTATGATGTTCTACTGGTACATCATCACCAACAAGAAGAAGCTCGGCCAGCTCAAGGGCAACGAGTTCATGGTCAAGACCATCGTTACTTCTGAGCTCATCGCTAAGATCGCTAAGAAGAACGACGTTGAGATCTTCGACGAGTTCACCGGCTTCAAGTGGATTGCATATCGTATCCGCATCAACGAGGGCGTTAAGAAGTATATCGGTGGTGGCGAGGAGTCATTCGGCTTCCTTCCATTCGACAAGGTTCGCGATAAGGATTCTCCAGCATCTATCTGTCTCATCTGCGAGATCGCAGCTTGGGCAAAGGATAACGGCATGACCCTCTTCGACCTCCTCCTCAGCATCTATAAGGACTATGGTTTCCAGAAGGAGAAGGCAGTCAGCGTAACCAAGCCAGGTAAGTCTGGTGCTGACGAGATCAAGGCTATGATGGAGAACTTCCGCGCTAATCCTCCTAAGGAGCTCGCTGGCGAGAAGGTTATCCTTGCTAAGGACTTCAAGACCCTCAAGCAGACCGATGCTCAGGGCAACGTAAGCGACGTAGATATGCCAGCTACCTCTAACGTACTCCAGTACTTCACTGAGGGTGGCATCAAGGTCAGTGTACGTCCTTCAGGCACCGAGCCTAAGATCAAGTTCTACTGCGAGGTTCCTGCAGAGTTCGATGGCGACTACGAGAAGGCATCAGCTGCTGCAGAGGCTAAGCTCAAGGTGATCTGCCAGAGCCTCGGCATCTGATAATCAGACCGTTCTTTCCCGAACGCTATTTCCGTTCAGAAAGAAATAACATACAATTTGCACATCCCATTATGCTGAATACTGAGATTTTTGCATGATGGGATGTGCAATTTTCATTTTGTCATATCCTGGGTCGCGGATATGACAAAAACGAAGTCCGGGCGTCATACCCCGGGTCGCGGATATGACAAAGCGAAGTCCGGGCGTCATACCCCGGGTCGCGGATATGACAAAACGAAGTCCGGACGTCATATCCCGGGTCGCGGATATGACAAAAGACTTCTGGCGCGCCTCTTGCTCATTATTTAATATAGTATAACATTTAATACGACATTTTCATGCCTCAGCAAATTAAAACCTACACCTTTGACGAAGCCTATCTTCCCATCCACGAGTTTCTGATCATCGATGAGGAGAAAGACTGCATCTATAGAAAGCCAGAGGAAGAGATCCATTATCCTGCCACAGACGGCAACATCCTCGATGCTGTGATCCACGTCTATCTGACGCACCAAAAAGCCAAGACACCACTTGCCGTTGCACGTGTCCTTGGCGTTAGTCGTCGAGACCTTGGCGGAGCCATCCATCTCCTCACAGGCAGGAACCATGAGGATTTCCTACGTCAGTATCGCCTCAAAGCTATCACCGAGTTACTCACCACCACCAAGCTCTCCACTCCCGTCATAGCCAAATACTTCGGCTACACCTCAATCCGCTCTTTGAACCAGTTCCTCTCCGACCAGACAGGACTCACAGCCAATGAGATCCGCGCCGGTGTAGATGCGTCGACTAAAGTCAAGCGACTAGCATGGTGGGAAAGATAAAATAAGACGTTGGAGACTTTGAAATGTTAAATTTCTACAGTTTTTATGTGCAAGTTATTGGTAATGTAGAGAAAAAGCATTAGATTTGCGCACAGATTTGAACATTTTGTAGCAAAGAATTGAACATTTTGCGTCAAAGAATTGAACATTTTGCGTCAAAGAATTGAACATTTTATCAAGCAGATTCAAACAAAACAGAATGCATAATAATATGGCAGAATATATCAGGAGTCATTATAATATCTTGCGCGAAAGAATCAACGAGCCACGCAAATTCATACAGGTACTTACCGGTCCAAGACAGGTTGGCAAATCGACACTTGTGCAGCAAGTGCTAAGAGATGTCAGCATGCCTTATACCTTGGAGAATGCAGATGGCGTAAACCCAGAGGATACAGATTGGATAAGAAGGGTATGGGAATCGGTGCGCATCGTTATGCAGTTGCAACACGAGGAGGAACATCTGCTCGTGATTGACGAGGTACAGAAGATAGACAACTGGAGTGAAGCTGTAAAAAAAGAATGGGACAAAGATTGTCGTGAGGGTAGAAACTTGAAAGTGGTGCTCTTGGGCAGTTCAAGATTACTTATCAAAAAAGGTCTGACAGAGTCTCTTGCCGGAAGGTTCGAACTCATCCGCATTACCCATTGGAGCTACACAGAAATGCGAGAAGCGTTCGGATATACACTCGACCAATATATCTACTATGGAGGGTATCCGGGTCCTGCCATGATGACAAGCGACGAAAAACGCTGGAAGAAATATATCAAGGATTCGCTTGTGGCACCAGCCATTGAGAAAGATGTCATTATGACCTCTAACATTTACAAACCGGCATTGATGAAGCGCACCTTTGAACTGGGATGCAGTTACTCAGGCGAACTCCTCTCGTTGACAAAGATGGTCGGGCAATTACAAGATGCTGGCAATGTTACAACTGTGGCAGGATATATTGATATACTCAGTCAGTGTGCCCTGCTCTGCGGACTACAGAAATATGCTAATGATGATTCACGCAAGTACAACTCCATCCCGAAGTTCCAGGCTTTTAATAACGCGCTCCTGACCACATATAAGGGCCGTACATTCCAGCAGGACAGACAAGACACCGACGTATGGGGCCGATGGGTGGAAAGTGCCGTCGGAGCCTATCTCGTGAGTATGGCAGAAGAACTGGAATACAAGGTATATTATTGGCGAGAGCGAAATGACGAGGTTGACTTCATTGTCGTTTCTGACGAAGTAACACTAGCCATCGAAGTAAAAAGTGGCAGACGAAAGATGAACAGCGGTCTTCCGAAGTTCTCAGAAGCCTTCCATCCCACTCGATCATTTGTAGTAGGTACCGGAGGGATCTCTCTTGAGACTTTCTTCTCCTGTAACTTAGAAGATTTGATTACACATTATATATAAAATTAGGGCGATCCTCATTTGAGAATCGCCCCTAATTTGTATCAAATATTCAACATTACTCTGCAGATTAAATCTGTATTCTCCAACCTGATACCAGACATCACAGGCTTATGATACGTTTTCTTTTTTTCGTTCATAATTTCAATAAATTTTGATTACATACAATGCACAAAGATAATAAGAAATTATGAACTATATATAAAAGAGGTGTAAGGATTGACTCTTATAAAATATAAACTATCTCTCATATCGTACAAGTCACTGAGGAATAAAGATTTAGTGAAGGCTACGTTTATTGGCATCATTGGAAGGGGAAAAAGAGAAACATACGGAAGAAATAAAGGGATCAAGAATAGCAATTAAGACAAAAACTCTCTATTTTCAGCGGAAACAAGCATTAATTAGGCCATTTCCGCTGGAAATCGAATATTTTCTATTATATTTGCAGCGGATTTAGAGCTGACGATAGATTGTTTATTTGGATAAGATTTACACATTATATATAATATATGGACAGCCAATCATTGCTTCGGGCATTGCCAAATACTTCGGCTACACCTCAATCCGCTCTTTGAACCAGTTCCTCTCCGACCAGACAGGACTCACAGCCAATGAGATCCGCGCCGGTGTAGATGCGTCGACTAAAGTCAAGCGACTAGCATGGTGGGAAAGATAGAACCAAGAGGATGTGCCTATGGGTAATCCCTTTAGCACATCCTCTTAATTAATCTACCAATCGTTCTATTTTACTTCAGATATAATTTTGTTCCATTCTGAATAATGAAACCAGTATTCTCTTTTGACTGACGACCCCAAAGGTCAAAGGCTGGGGAAGCAGTTGTAGTCTCCTCAATAACTGAAGAAATAGAAGATGGAGCCTTCGCGCCATAGTGGATAACGGTTGTCTCAGGAATAGCAGCCTTTTCAAGACCCAAAATGGCCTTCCACAGTGTTTCTGTTCCAGCAAAATAGATGTCTGTCAAACTTTTGCAATTATAAAAAGCATCACGATCAATACTTGTTACCGTAGCAGGCAAAGCTATATACTCTGCCTTTGTGCAGGAATCAAAAGTATAAGATTGTTTCGACAATAGTTATGAAATCTTACACTTCTCAGTGACATGTGATCGGATAAAGTTTTCAACGAAATCGAAGTCTTCTGGTTCAGCATATACTTGATTGTAATTCAGGAGAGAGTTGACCTTGATGACTCCTCTGCGACGGTAGATTTCGATACTCTTGACTACTTTCCAGTCAGAAGACATGGACTGCTTTGAGGCTGAGAGCAAGCCTGCGCCGGCTACTCCGGGTTTCTTGGCAGCCATACCTGCGAGAAATGCAATCCACCCCATCGCCTGCGCTTTCTTGAACTGCTTTGGCATCTGTGTATGAACCACTCCATCATCGTCCATGTCGAACATGACATAGTAGGTACATCCCATAATCAATGAGTAGACAAGATAGCCGAAGGCTACAAAAGCCTCAGCACATAGTATGAAGAAGAGGGCGAACTTCCAGAAATCAAGGAATTTATCGAACGTGTAGTATCCGCCAAAGACATCAAACAGAGTTAACATGGTGAAGATTCCGATGAAAATCCAGAAGAACATCTTCCACAGCAAGAAAAGAATCGTAGGATTTTTCAGCATGTTGAACTTATAGCTCCAATGATACCGACCATCGGTACCGAGAACGATGTTCTTTGTGACGTAGCGTCCTTTCTGAGGATGCTGTTCCTCTTGAGGTTCCTGTGGCGAACCACATACAGAACAGAACTTGGCGCCTTTTCTAAGCTTGGCTCCGCAATTTGAGCAGTACATAATTTATAATTTTGTAGAAATAAACACTTCGTCTACTGACTCTCTACCTGGGAGGTCGAATCTTCTCAAATAAATAACAGAATCGTTGCAACTACCAGGGACACCCAAGCCAAACGAGATCTGATGGTCGTCACTTATAATATCAAATCTTTCTGCTGCATCATAACGCCATAAAGCACCGTCGAAAAGAAAAGCATAAGATCCCTGACCTACTAATCCAAGAGAATCCAACCCTTCAGCGAAATGCCAACTGATACTCACACCATCGCCATTGAACCAAAGCGTATCATTTCCTGACACAAATACTCCCGAATGAGGATTAGGCCATGGTTCATCGGCCTTCGGAGGCTTATTGACATGAGTGCGACAACTGACGCAACTCAATAAGCTGATCGTTAGTGAGAGTAGTGAGATGAATACAAACTGGCTTCTCATCGGTGTATTGAGATTCTTAAGTTCGAGGAGTTTTTATTTCAGCAATCCATCGCGCTGGAAATGAGAACGAAGACCGCTGATATTGACTTTGAGAAGAACGCCGATATTGACGCGCTCACGTGAGCCATAGCCTTCGAGATCTCTTTCTCTTGTCATAAGCTCGACGTAAGAGCGATAGTCATTCTGGAAGAATTGGTCGAAATAGCGCTGATTATCAAGACGAATGTTCGGATTACGGAAGAGGGCTGGGACATTCTTAGCGCCATTGCCATTGACGATACCCTTAAACGCAATCTCGTTGACCGCATTCTTCATGGCTTGTTCTATGGCATCATCGATTCTCAAGCCTTCGCCATAGACTTTTAGGGTTACGGTTCCATCAATGGCCTGATTAATAATCTCTGTATCGAAAGAACGGTAAGCTGCAGAAGAAGAATAGATAGTAGGTCTACAAGAGAAGAGCATGGTGCTTACTAGGGTGACAAAAAGTATATTTAGGATTCGTTTGATCATAATCTTGAAGTTTATATTTTTGAGCAATAAATGATACACATATTATATTATTATAAGGAGCTGAACTGATGTCTTACCACCATCTGCGATAATAGTTCTTGACCACTACCTTGCGCTTGGCGTATGCGACAGCCACGTCGCGGCAAGCAGAGATACGCGCTTTCTCGAGAGCAGCAGCGGTGGCCAAGCGACGCTTTTCGAGCGAAAGCTGAGCCTTCTCCATAGCCTTCTGATCGGCATAATCACGTTCGGTAATCGCCTTGACTCGAGTTTCGACACGCTTCATCAAAGCCTGAGCCTGAGGATAACAGGCAGCATCCGGTTCGATTCGGCTGAGTCGGGACATGACAGCCGCAGCATTCTCTGGATATGGGTTTGCTGCCCACATTGCCTCAGCTTCGGTGAGGATGTGCTGTGCATCATGATCGAGATGAGCCTCATAGACAGTATTCATCATCATGAGAGCATCAGGATAGACAGAACACTCCTGTGGGATAAGAGACAGTTCGTAGAGAGCTCCTTCCCAATTATGATTGGTAATCAGGGTGCGAGCCTTCAGAATAATGGAAGGTCCATTCTCCTCATAATAATCGAGAATACGGTTCTTCGACTCGGCCACCAGCTTCTTCAGCTGAGGACTGCTCTTGATATTCTTAAGCGCAGAGGTCATGGCCTGACCTTCAGTATTTCCAATACCTGAGCACTCGACAGAAGTTGAACCAAAGCAGGCGTTTGCCTCATTATCTCCGACGGCAAAAGTCACCTCAAGATGCTGAATCATCTTTGTGCCAGAGACTTCGCGCTGTAACGCAGCCACTTTGCAGCCGATTACAAATCGACTGCCATAACTGCTCTCAGCACCACAGCTTGAGATGACGTTGCGCAGACGGCCTTCTATGATTGCCATATTATTTTCGGTCAAGCCATCGATAGGAGCTTCGAAATAAGGCGACAGCATGACCTGTGCAGACAAAGGAGCAAAGGCCAAAAGAGTCAGGGCCAATGTCCAGAGTTTCTTGATATTCATAGTATTGATTTTTTATTATTCCACACCTACCAGGAAGTTGGCGCGACCCAATGTGTTGCCTTGTCCCTTAGCAATCTTAATACCGGTCTCAGCCTTGAAGGTCTTTCTAACACCCTTTGCCCAAGCATCGGCCTCAATAGGCATATTATCATCGTCGAAGAATGGAATGCGGACGTTCTTGAATTCGCACATCTTCTTGGTCTGACGACCCTTCTTTGCTGCACGATTGACAGCATGCTTGCGAACCCAGTCATAGAGGAAGTCGCTATATGAATCATCATCATCGCCGACCTCATCACGCAGGAAATCAATGCCAGAGCCATCGGCTACACGGAAGATAACGGTAATCTGACGACCATTGTCGTGAAGATCCTGGAAGTAGGTCATGATCTGCTCGCAGAACTCATCCATCTTGCCAACAACGATCTTACGAAGTGCGAGGTCGAGCGGATCCATGGTTCCTTCAACGATACCTTCACAGGAAGAAATCTGGTCATTGCAATAAGCATCGACAGCCTTCAGGCGGAAAGAGATATTCTTTCTTGGGCCAAAAGGAGTGACTGCATAATCCAGATCGACGCGAATATCTGGACGAGCCTGCTGGAGGAGCTCATCCATAGCACCCTTTTCGAAGCCGTCACCATCCATGGCATTGGCCATCTCTTCGGCACGCTCACGTTTCATATCCTTGAGGAGGTTCTGCAGATCTTCATGCTGGAAACCACGGTCTTCAAGCACCTTCTGTACGACCTGAATGGCCGTAGTGATTTCACGATTCTTGATAAAAGCATCGCCATAGTTTGGCAAATACTCTGTTTCGCCATCATTATTGAAGGTACGCATGTAGCCATGATCGTTCATCCAGGCATCGTCAGGAAAGACGATGATGGTTGGCATAGCTGCTGTCTGTGCGTATGCTGCAAAGGTCATAAAACAGGCCAAGACGGCAAGAAAAAACTTTTTCATATTGTTGGTATTTGTAATTTATTGATACAAGGTCAAATACAAAGATCAATTACGGAAGAGGCTTCTGGCATTCTTGATGATACCATCTTTCTCCAATCGCTTGCGAAGAGCAGAAAGATTGACCTGAACGAGCAAGCCTACTTTATAATCCTTCTTCATTTTAATCACATCGCCAGCCTGCTGTGCGCCTTTGCTTGCTGGCTGGATGAACTGAGTAAAATCACCAGTTGCAAAGAATGCATCAAAATAGTCCTTGTGGCTTTCATAGCCATCAGGGACAAGCGCTGGCACACCGCCCTGAGTTCCGAAATCTTCAGAAGCCAGACCTTTGAAAAGCAGGCCATGGATGGCATTGCGCATACAAATCTCATCGGTGAGCAACTTCTTCTCGCCATAGCTCCAAACCTTGAAAACCTTATAGCCAGCGGCAGCTGAAGAGCCTTCCTGCGCGGCTGACAATTCGTATTTGTACTCAACAAAATCTTTTTTCTTTGCATTAGCTTCTGTTGAGAAACAGATCATTAACACGGCAAAGAGCACAAGGCTCAATAACTTTTTCATATTTTTTGAGATATTAAGATTAGTTTGTTTCTGCGTAAGAATCATTAAGTGAGAACTGTGTTATCTTCCCGAAAGACGGATCAGATTGCCTTCGCCAAACTTGTTGATCTTGCCTTCAAAGAAGGTGCATGGCAAACTGCTATTACCACCTTTTTCTTCTTTCTTATCATAGGCAACACCTTCAACAGGAACTCCGGCACCTTCGCGGTTGTCCCAAAGACCATTCTTGGCCACTTTGATCTTGCCTACAGACTTCCACTCAATCTGGTTAGGATCATCTTTTGACATTTCAGCCTCGAAAACTTCAAATTTATCGCCTTCCTTAATTCCTTCCTTCATGCCGATATAAGCGCCGAGCTTACCGTCAATAACATGGAGCGAAGACATTGGGCGGAACTCTTCATAGTCGCGCTGCAAGGCCGCAAAAGCAGCATCCGTGCTACGTAAGGTGGCTCGCCGGAGGAGCTCGTCACTATTAGCATCGCTCTTCATTGACAACGAAGCAGGAGCGCGTTTTGAAGATTTTCCAACATATATCAGCTTGTAGTTCGACTTATCGAAAAAGCTGGCCGGGTCGCTCCATTTATTGGTATAGAAGTCGTTATAGAGTTCCGGATTCCATTCAAGTCTGAAAAGATAAGCATTGACGCTGACGAAATAGCCCTTCAGTGAAGCAGCTGCAGCTTCAATAGCACCTTGAAGTGAAGCAGCAAGCAAAATGTTATCAGATTTTTCTAACTGCTTCTTGAGCGGCTCAATAAAAGTAGCATTAAACTCATCGGCACTGGCAAAATAATACTGGGTAAAGCAGACATAGGTATTTTTCAACAGCTTATTTTCAGAGCCTGCTACCAGGTTAGTCAAGTTTTCTGTCACTTTGGCGTTGGCCTTTGCTTCCTCGCTCAACCCTCTAAGACCATACTCCATAATGGCTGAAAGGTTATCGTCAAAATCTGCAACGCCTTCTTCCGTCCCTGGCTTATTGTGCCACTTGGCCACCAGTTTATTGGCCACAGCATCCTTAATCAGATATTTGATCATCGTACCAGCATATACTTCAGGTCGTATGGTATCTGGGGTCAAACCAGCTTTGGTCATAAACTGTGCAATATCGGCATTGATGGCCTTACTTTCATCATTGAGCACCATGAACCTCTGCTTTGGAGTGCAATATTCGTTGAGAGCCTCAAACTCCGACTCTTCAGCTTTTTCTATTTTTTGCCAATCGACATGACGAGTCGAAAGCGAAAAATCATTATATCGTTCATAGCGCTTACCGAAATCTATTCCGTCGAAAGTCTTATCGATCAAATCGTATGCGACATTATAAGCCGGATTAAGATGAGGGACATCAAGCTTGATCATATACACCGAATTGCGGATGTATTTTGAATCGGGATCGTCCTGCTGGGCCATTGCCTTAGGCAGAAATGACAGGACTGCCAATGCGGCCAACAAAAATGTCTTTTTCATAGAATGTTTGCTTTATTTTGAACCAAAAAATTCAAGTTCCGAGAGGTAAAGATCCTGAAAGAGCTCGCCTCCAAATTTACCAGAAACTGTAATGGTGAGGGTTTCGATGTCGCGTGCCTCCTCGGCATAGAAATCAAAATATATGGTCTGTACTTCGTGTCTGTTCTCGAGGGTAAAAGTACCGAGGTCCATCACCTCTCCTATTTTATTTCTTTTGCTAATAGTCATCTCTTTCACACGGGCATTATCTCCCCAGGCTCCCATCTCACCCCACTTGCCATTCCAGATATCGATATGATCAAGGCGACGACAAGGCAGATTGAAGACGAACGTGCCTTTGCTACCCTGATAAGATTCACGGCCCCAAGCCGTTCCTCGATTACCATCAATGACATTCCTGGCATAATAGGTCTCAAAAGTATTGGCCACCATGCATGACGGTCCTTTATCGAGCTTAACGCTCAGCTTTTCGACAGGAAGCTCCAGCATCGGGTCGATAGACTCTTCTTCCTGCGCGGCCATAGCTTCCATCTGCATTTGTCCAGCCAAGGCGATGCTATCTGATTTAACAATGAGCTGATCGACCTGCTCTTTGGTCTCGTTATACTTCCTCATCATCACGACACAGAGACAAGCCAATGCCGCAAGTGCTATCCAAAGAAGGTAGTTTTTACTTTGATTTCCTTCACCCATATCTTTTAATTATTTGTTATTTAGAGATTCCGCAAACAGAAATTAAACATGCAAAAGTAATAAAAAATTGAAATTTTTTAATATGAAATCGTAAAGAATATCTCTTATTTCATAAAATAATAACTCTCATATCATATAAATCGACTATCATATCGTACAAACCACTGATAAATAGCTATATATTATTCCACAAAATTTTGCAACAAAAGTAAAATAGAATAAAAATAATATGTATCTTTGCGCCTGTATTTTACAATACTGTTATGAATACCCAATTATTACTCCGAAGCTTTTTCAGCTTTCTGCCTTTCCTGATGTGCCTCTTCTGGTTCATCATTTTCGTTGTGCAATATCGCAGATTAGACAAGGCCAAGAGAATGCTGACCTTATATATTGGCACATGTGTGGTGCTTTATTTCTGTCACGCCTTGTTTTTCACCATCGGGCTTTCTTACGAGATGGAATGTGTGTGGACATTATGTTCATTATCTGTCTATCCTCTGTTTTATGGCTATCTCTGCAGATTGACATCTAACGAATACACAATGCGCCAACAGCTTCCCCTACTCCTACCTGGCGCGGTGGCAGCGTTGACCAAATATATTTTCCCCAATGTGGGGATAGACATTGTTCGCCTCTTGCTGTTTGCTATTCAGGTGGTCAGTGTCTGTTATCTGGGACTCCGAAGACTCAAGAAATTCGATCATCGTCTGCAAGCAGTTTATGCTGATACGGAGGGACGTGACACCAAGGCCGTATATCATCTGCTCATTGCCATCATCTGCGTCAGTATCCTGTCGGGCGTGGCCAATTCGTTGGGCAAAGCTTTCTTCGGCGAGAGCCTCTATCTGCTGATTCCTATCTCCCTAGCATTTACCGTGATTCTCTATGCTCTGATTTATATCTGCTACTACCGAGATTTCACCATCGATGAATTGATAGAGGAAAGTAAAGACAGCGAAACGGTCAATGAACCGACAGTCCTTGAAGACAGCGAACTCATCGGCCGCAAGATTGAAGCGCTCATGAAAGAGCAGCAGATATTCCTGACCAAGAACCTGAAGATTACTGACGTGGTCAAATCCATAGGGTCGAACCGCACCTATGTGTCCAATTATATCAATAACACCTACCATTGCTCATTCTCCGACTATGTTAACCAGCTACGCATCGAGCATGCCAAGGCCCTGCTTCTATCGTCGGACACAGACACCAAATTGTCCACGATTGCCGAGGCTTCAGGATACTCAAGCGAGTCGGCTTTCTATCGAAACTTCCAAAAGGTCACAGGAATGACACCAGGTGAATTCAAAAACACACGTCAAGGTGAGTAATATCACATCGCTAAAGATTACACATGATATATAATATAGCGAGGGTGCGTCTTTGGAAAAGACACACCCTCGCTGATATATTTTTATATGAGTGATTTAGAACTCTGCAGTCTTAGGAGTACGTGGGAATGGAATCACGTCACGGATGTTCTGCATGCCGGTTACGAAGAGGATCAGACGCTCGAAGCCGAGGCCGAAACCCGCGTGAGGACATGAACCGAACTTACGGGTGTCGAGGTACCACCACATATCCTTCATTGGGATGCCACGGGTCTCAATCTCGTTAAGGAGCTTGTCGTATGACTCCTCACGGACAGAACCGCCGATGATCTCACCAATCTGTGGGAAGAGGACGTCGGTACCCTGTACGGTCTCCTCCATCTCCTCGCCGTTGAAGACAGGCTTCTCAGCATCGATCTTCATATAGAATGACTTGATCTTCTTAGGATAGTTGGTCATGATGAC
>JAZRVB010000163.1:0-1640 GCA_045598885.1 Bacteroidales bacterium | reverse complement strand
ACGTCGGGGTCCAACTGCGTGAGGTCGTACTCATCTTCGGAGAGTCTCGGTGCCTTGTCTTTTTCGAAGATGACCATACGCCATCCCTTTGTCTCCAGTGCCCAGTCTTGAATATGGCCCGCCAGTTTCTTGAGCGACTGTACGGTGATGAACGCCCTCTCCCCGACGTGGTCGTTCAACCTGTTCTCGTATGAGGCGAGGCCCCCGTCCGTGCAGGTTATCACTTTCGATATACCGAACTTCTCGCGGAGCGTGTCCTCGAGCGGTTTGAGCGTTGTGGTCTCGGACGTGTTGCCGGGATTGATGCAGAACGCGAGAGGGATGCCGTCCTTGTCGGTGAAGAGGCCCATCTGGACTATCGGGTTGGGACGGCTCTCCTTCGAGTGGCCGTACTGCCGCAAGCCGCACTCTTCCTCGCTCTCGAAGTAGTAGTTCGTGCAGTCATAGTAGATGACGGAGTCATCGCGCTTGCCCAATTTCAAGCTGTTCTTGTAAACAGCCGCCTGGATATCCTCGTTCTCCTTCGCCAGAAGAGACAATGCCCTGTACACCTGATGGATGTCAGCCTCGGGTTGCTCAATGAAGCGCTTTGCGTCTTCAAGGGATGAACGCTTGGAACCGGGATAAATGATTCTCGTGTAGAGAAGCATCTGGAGGATGGCGTCGAGGTCGTACTTGTTCCTGTGCTTCTTCTCTATCTTCCTGCAGATCTTGTCCAGACCGAGTTCGTGGTAGACTTTCTGAAGGAACAGATAACCGCCGTTGTAGCAGCGCTGCTCGTTCTTTTTTATAAGCAGGGAGGGATTATATTCAACGACGACTTTCCGTTTGGACTCCTTTTCTTCTGCGGTCAACTTGGCTACATATTTCCTGGCCTGGCCTAGAGGGTCCTCCTCTCCGAAGCGGGCGATGAGTTCCTTCATGGTGCCCAGACGCTCTACGATTCTCGCAGAGTTCTTTCCGTTTTCATTGCGAAACGACTTCTGAATGTAGTAGGTCGCCGAATTTTTAGATTTGCTAACAATGAGGTTCATATATCTGTACTATCGGATTAGTATATGTTAGTACAAATATAGAAATAAAATTTGACAAAAAAAAGAGGCCCAAGGCCTCTACAGCAAAAATTTTCAAAAATTATGTGTCAAACTTCCGAAAGCACAGGGTGTTCTGGACGGTTTTCGTGTGGACAGTGTGCATTGCTTCATTCATACTGGCAATGTGCCTGTTCGATGAATACCCGAATATGATGAACGGCTACGATATTAGAATCTGAAAAGGATTCAAAAACATTCACGCAAGTGATGCTTTCCCATTCCCATACGCATGTACGTTTTGTTCATCCGTTGACGGATGAAGGATGAAGCAAGGAAATAGTTTTTTGAGAATAAGTTGAAAATGACCTAAATTATAAGCATTGAAACGGTATTATGAAACCTGTTTCGAAAATACTTGTTTTAGCCGCTTTTCTCGTTTCCTGTTCTTCGGCAGAAATAGAAAAGACGCCATTCGATTTTTCCGTTGCACCGGATGTCATTCTGGACACCGATATCGGGAACTCGCTCGATGACCTGGTCGCCCTTGATATCTTGCACCACTATTGCCGGAAAGGCAAAATAAACCTCCTGGCCGTTATGGTCAAC
>JAZRVB010000162.1:0-67925 GCA_045598885.1 Bacteroidales bacterium | reverse complement strand
GATGAGACCCTCCTTAACGAGGTCCATAGCGATCTTGACCATTGCGGTACCAGTACGCTTACCGTTACGAGTCTGGAGGAACCAGAGCTTGCCTTCCTGAACGGTGAACTCCATATCCTGCATATCGTGGTAGTGGTTCTCGAGCTTGTTCTGAAGAGCGTCGAGCTCCTTATAAAGCTCTGGCATAGCCTCCTCCATTGAAGGATACTTAGCTACGCGCTCCTCCTCAGAGATCTCAGCACGCTGAGCCCAGCGGCGTGAACCCTCGATGGTAATCTGCTGTGGGGTACGGATACCAGCCACAACGTCCTCACCCTGAGCGTTGATCAGATACTCACCGTTGAAGATGTTCTCACCAGTAGCTGCGTCACGGCTGAAGCATACGCCAGTAGCAGAGGTATTACCCATGTTACCGAATACCATGGCCATGACAGATACAGCGGTACCCCACTCTGCTGGGATGCCCTCCATCTTACGATAAAGGATTGCACGCTCGTTCATCCATGAATCGAATACTGCACAGATAGCGCCCCAGAGCTGCTCGTAAACGTCAACTGGGAATGCCTTACCGGTGCGCTCCTTGATCATAGCCTTGAACTTGGTAACCAACTCCTGGAGACCCTCAACAGGGATGTCCTTATCGAGAACTACGTTATACTCTTCCTTAACCTTCTCGATGATAGCCTCGAATGGATCGATGTCGGTCTTGTTGACTGGCTTGAGGCCCATGACAACGTCGCCGTACATCTGGACGAAACGACGGTAGCTATCCCATGCGAAGCGTGGGTTGCCGGTCTTCTTAGAGAGACCCTCGACTACCTCATCGTTCAGACCGAGGTTGAGGATGGTATCCATCATACCTGGCATAGAGGCGCGAGCACCAGAACGTACAGAAAGAAGAAGTGGATTGGTAGCATCGCCAAGAGTGCTGTTCATGAGACCCTCGATATGCTTTACAGCAGCGAGGACATCCTCTTTAAGAACGGCAACGACGTTGTCCTTACCAATCTCATAATACTCATTACAAACATCGGTAGTGATTGTGAAGCCTGGAGGTACTGGTACGCCGATGAGGTTCATCTCAGCGAGGTTAGCACCCTTGCCACCAAGCTCGTTACGCATGTTTGCATTACCTTCAGCCTTACCGTTACCAAAGGTATAAACGCGTTTTTTGTTTTCTGCCATAGTGAAAAAACAGTGTTTGATTGATTTAAGTTATGTATAATTCATCACTATGATTGGCCGCCAGGGAGAGTCCTGACGCTTCTTCATTAATATATAAATGCTATTTATATGGTCTTGTGTTACGGAGCGCAAAGATAATTGAAATTCGCCAAGCATCAAAATTTTTTGACACTTTTTTATCTTATCACGGCAATTCAATCGGTTGCACAAATTGCAATTATGTTGTATAACATATTTTATCGATGGGTAGTTGGCATAATGATACTCTCTCCTACCCGGAGGGGCTCTTTCCAGAGGGGGCTCCTACCCGGAGGGGCTCTTTCCAGAGGGGACTCCTACCCGGAGGGGACTCTTTCCAGAGGGGACTCCTACCCGGAGGGGGCTCCACTCTTTTGTCCATGACACAAAAGAGTAGAGGGAGAAAAAGTCGGGCCTACATTCCGCAAGGCTACATCGCACGGTGTCTGACTACTCGCAGGCAAACGCAGCCCTACGGGCTTTGGACGGTGCCTGCTCCTGACGCCATCCTCCATGCGCTGCTTCACGCCTTGCTGCATTATGGCCTTTCAACTCCCCTCATGTCGCTCCGCTTATGCTACGCTCCTCGTCCCCTCAATCTTTGAGGGGGTATGTTTCAGCTGATAGTCCCCCCCCTCAAGTATGTTTCAGCTGATAGTAACCCCCTCAAGTATGTTTCGGCTGATAGTAACCCCCTCAAGAATGAGGGGACGAGGAGCGTAGCATAAGCGGAGCGACACGAGGGGAGTTGAAAAGGCATAGTGAAAGGAGGTTGAAAGCGAAGATTGAGGATGACGCCAGCAAGGAAACACCGTTCAAAGCCGAAGGCTGCGTTTGTTTCCTTGCCAGTCAGACCAATCTGAGCAACCTCCTGGAACGTAGCCTTGATTTTTCTTTCCTCCACTTCTTTGCATCAAGGCAAAGAAATGGAGCTCCCTCCGAGCAGGAGCCCCCTCTGGGAGGAGTCCCCTCTGGAAAGAGCCCCCTCTGGAAAGAGTCTCCAAAAGAGCCCCCACTTCCTGACAAGGAAGAATCTTATAAAATCATTCAAAACTAATCTTCGTCTTCGTACCCTTCGGCACAACGCTGACCTGGTCAGAATCGACCTCGAACTTAGCACAAAGCATATCTGTGAGGCGGACGCAGAGCGTGATCTTATGCTTAGGGATCGGATTGCCCTCGCTATCGAGCACCGGCTTGCCATATCGATCGGTCTGGAACTCCGTCTTGCTGATCTCCTCCTTCTTGCTGACGAGCTCAGCGACATGACCCTTGAGCTGACCGGCAAGGATCAGGACCGACTGGCCTGGCTTGAACTCCGGTGCCTCCATCTGATAGGCATATTCCGATTCGGTCAAAGCGCGGAAGGTAGCCATCTCGGAATCTGGGATAGGCTGCGGACGATGACGAACTTTATCGCTCATAAAGCCGACGACATATTCCTTATACTTACCATAGAACAAAGGCTCGCGGCTATCGATCGAGCAATGAACGAAGATGACGCCAGGGATGACGACCTTCTCCTTCCAGACCATGCGGTCAGAGAGCTTGACGCGGATGCGCTGCACGGGGACATAGCATTCCATGAGCATCTTGGCAGGGTCGACCTCAACGAACAAGTCTTCTTTCTTAGCCTTGCCACGACGTACGCCTTTCCTCTCTACCTCGATGCCCATGAGGTAGTCATGCAACTGCAATTCGTGCTGGGGATGCACATAGCAGGCGTACCAGTTGACCGTACGATTGAATTTGAGTTTCTCTCTTTGTATCTTTACATGCTCGTCATCGCAGTCTGCGAGTGATCGAAGTGGTTTTGTGTTATCTGACACGATTCAATATTTTAAGATTTATATTTCAATTTATGTTTGTCATATAATGCGCGCGAAGTATGACACCCCGAAATGTTTTTGTCATATAATGCGCGCGAAGTATGACACCCCGAAATGTTTTTGTCATACAATGCGCGCGAAGTATGACACCCCGAAATGTTTTTGTCATACAATGCGCGCGAAGTATGACACCACGGAAGTGTTTTTGTCATATAATGCGCGCGAAGTATGACATCCGGAACTATTTTCAGCAAATATTACTTCTGAAGATTCTTATAGAGAGTTTGCAAGTTAGATGTCATCACCGACCAGCTGTATTTTTGCTTTTGAGACAAAAGTCCCTCGGTAAAGTCTGGCGTTTCTTTATCAAAGCGATCAATTCCTGAAGCTATTGCAGACGGATCAGGATCTACAACATAACCGACCTTGCCATCGGGAACAATCTCAGGCAATCCTCCCACCCTGGTAACAAGCATTGGCTTCTGAAAATGATAGGCTATTTGAGTAACACCTGACTGTGAAGCTGTCTTATAAGGTTGAACAATCAGATCGGCAACGCTAAAATAGTAACGCACTTCGCTATCAGGAACAAAAACAGAATGCCATTCGATATGATTATTCAGCGACAAGCGATTCTCAAGCTCGTGATAGACAGACTCATTGCCATAAAACTCGCCAGCAACGAGCAACTTATATCTACCAGACAGAATAGCTTCACTCTTTGAACAAGCTTCGATTAACCAATCCAAACCCTTATAACTCCTGATCAAACCAAAGAACAGCAGGTATCGGACAGAAGGATCGAGCCTCAGTTTCTTGCAAGCCTCTTCCCTATCGGCAGGTTCTCCGAAATTATCATAGAGCGGATGCGGGGAAAATACCTTAGGCAGTTGGGTATTGAAGAGTGATATTTCATCGAGCACCGATTTCGACAACGAAAGCGCAGCATCAATGGATTGGATGAAGTAGCGGCTGAACTGCTTATCGCCAATACGATGCTCATGAGGAATCAGATTATGCAGGAGGCCTATCACCTTGGTCTTTCCATTCTTTTTGGCCAAACGAGCTACCGAACCTAAAGCTGGAGCCATGAATGGCAACCAATAAGCAATGATGAGAAGATCAGGGCATTCGCTGTTTATTTTGCGACCTAATGAGAGCCAAGTAAAAGGATTGACCGATGACAGTTTTCGCTCAATAAGGAGATCTGAGGGTGCAGATTCTTCACTAAATTGAGTTTTTCCTGGAAAAAGGAATCCTGGATACTGAAGCGTAAATGTATAGAGCGACACTTGATGACCTTCGGCTTGCAGCTGATGAGCAAGTCGTTCGTTAAAGGCTGCAATGCCACCACGGTAGGGCCAACAGGGACCGAGTATTGAAATTTTCATTTCAGTTAACAGTTAACAATGAACAGTTAACAGTTGCTTTTGCGGAATCCCAAGAACACGCATCCTGCAATGATCAGATACATCGCAATGACAAACGCCATGGAGAGCATATTACCCTTCTCGACCGACTCAGGACGGAACTCGAAGCGGATGTGATGCTGACCTGCTGGGACATTGAGAGCTCGTAGCAGGTAGTTGACACGGAAATGCTCGGCAGGCTCGCCATCGATCGTGGCTTTCCAGCCATGAGGGTAATAGATCTCACTGAAGACGATCGTACCATCCTGCGAAGATTGTGCGTCATACTCGATATACTCTGGCGTATACTTGGTGAGCTGTACCGAAGCCGTGCTGTCTGAAGGATTGACGATCTGTGCATACTCAGGATAACCCTTGAGCTGCCCAGCAAATTCCTTATCGAGGATGGCGGTAGTATGCAGGTCATACTGCATCAAGGCGTCGCACTCCTGATTTGGAGTATCGACCACGATGAGCGTATCGACATACCAAGCGTTGCCCATGGCATTCGGATTGAGCTGCACGCCCGTCTGGCCAGACTCCTTGTCGGCAAAAATGATATACTTGGCATTGAGCATATCGATGACAGGCCAGTGCATCTTGCTGAGATGCTCGTCGATGAGGTCCTGGTAGCGGCGCAGCTTGGCAGCGCTGTAGCCACCGATGGACTTGAGGCGGTAAGAGGTGCGAGCGTCATTGAAGGTGCTGGCAGCAAGGTTCATGACGCGGAAGTTCGGATCCTTGTCGTTATCGAGGATCTGCTTCTCCCATGGCTGCATCTTGAAGGCCTGCTCGAAGCTGTTGCCCTTAGAGAACATGCCATCGTTCATATAACGCTTGTCGACCGGCCACATATCGCACAGGATCAAAGCGCCCATGACGAGAGCCACCAGCGCTGTACCCTGCATCTTGTACATCTTAAGATAGACGAAAAGGAAGACAAAGGCGCAGAGGACGAAGCCGAGCGTACGAGCCCAGTCGGCCTTGAACATCGCCTCACGCTGCATGATAAGACCATCACTGAGCCACTCTGGCAACTGTGAGAACATATTGGCATCGTTTGCTCCGGTGAAGCCTGAAGTGGTAAGGAATGCGATCATAAGCAAGCATGCTATGACCGTAGCGGCAATCGTCAACTGACGGATCATCTGCTGGATCGAAGCATCGGCATTATATTTCTCTACCGAACCATTAGCGGCCTCAACAGCCAGCTGCTTGACCTCACAGAGGCGCTTGAGAGCCAGGAAGCCGAGCAATGGCATGGTGACTTCGGCAATGACGAGGATCGATGATACGGCACGGAACTTGTTATACATCGGCACAACATCGAAGAAGAATTTGGTCAGACCCATCCAGTTGTGACCCCATGACAGCATCACGGAGAGGATGGTCACGCCTAAGAGCGCCCACTTGTATGGACCTTTGACAATCAGCAAACCGAGGACAAAGAGCAGGCAGACGATGGCGCCCATATAGACAGGACCTGCTGTGAATGGCTGATCGCCCCAATAGGTTGGCAGGCTCTGGCAGAACTGTTCGGCCTGCTTGCGCTGCACACCTTGCTGCACCATCAGCTTACAGAGCTCGCTGTCGCTACCGACGTTATAGTTCGACGATCCTCCCATGTAGTCAGGAATCAGGAACGTCCAGCACTCATCGATGCCATAGCTCCAGGCAGTGGCATAATCGAGATCGAGGCCATCGGTCTTATTCTCATTGTCATTGTCCTTGGCAAGGTCTGAACCTCCGCCACGCATGGTCTCCTGAGCGTACTCAAGGTTGGTGAAGGTGGCGCCTGTGCCGGTGCCAAGACCGATGCCGAAGGCGGCGACGAAGAACAAAGTACTAATACCAAAGGCTTTCCAGGCCTTATCCTTAATTGCATCCCACAATTCTGCCAACCAGAAGAATCCGATAATAAAACACATATAGTACGACATCTGCGGATGCGGGAAGAAACCGACAGCCGAGCAGATCATCGTCATGCAGATACCGGTCTTACGATGACCATGGAAGATCAGATAGAAGCCGGCTATCACCGCAGCCATCAAGGCAAGCGTAGAAGTCTTGCTGTGGTGATTGGCACCGATGATGATAAAGAAATAAGATGAGAACGCGATGGCCAACGCGCCGACGATGCTCAGCCACTTATCTACCTTCATGCTGCGAAGCAGTGCGAAGAAGCCTAAGCAATAAAGCAGGACAATGGCAATGACATTGCTGTGTCCCCAGAGGAGCAATTCGCGGATCGGCTGCATCCAGTTCTGCGCTGTGAATCGGCCACCACCGATCTGGTAGTTTGGCATGCCTGAGAACATGGAGCCTGTCCACCACGTACGATTGCCAGTCTCCTGATAATAAGACACCGCCTCCTGCACGGCTGCACGTCCCTGAATACCGTCAGAGGTAGCGATAACCTTGCCATCGAGGACTGGCGACATGTAGATACATGCCACCGCAGTGAAGACGATGAGGGCCACAAGATAGGGCCAGAGTTTCTTGATGTAATTCACAATGTATGTTTTTATAGTTTTTATCTGTTTTTATAGTTTTTCAGCACCGCGCTAGCGCAATTTCCTTGATAGCTTGAGCCAATCCCTTCTTGAGCCAGATCCATCCCATGACGAGATTATACTGGCTTAGACGCTTTTCTTTATAGCGCGAATCCTGTTTCATTGCCTTAAAGTCTCGCATCAGCGCATTGAGGCTCTGCAGCCGCTCCTTATAACGCTGCGGATTGTGACCCGTGGTGAGCGACTCTTCTCGCACATTATATATATATAAAGGCTCGTCGACGCAGGCAATGGTATCGGCCAGCAGGAGACAGCGCGTCAGGAAGTTGGTATCCTCGCTGTTACGCTTAGCCGGAAAGAACAGCTCGTTGCTGAGCAGGAAATCACGTCGGTAGAGAAAACATACCGAGAAGGTAACGAAGTGCTGCAAGAAATGCTTTCGAGCCGCAGGAGCAATGACACCATTCTGCATGACAGGATTACGATGCACCTGGCCATCCTTACCGCCTCCACGATATTTGAGCTGGCAATAAGTCAAATCGAAAGAGTGAGGAGTGAGGAGTGAGGAGTGAGGAGTATTCTCAGCCGCCGAGAAAAGATTCTCCAGAAACTTCTCTTCCCAAAGATCATCGCTGTCGAGGAAAGCGATATACTCTCCCTTTGCAGCCTTGATACCGAAGTTTCGAGCCACTCCAGGGCCCGCATTCTCTGGTGTCTCAATAAAACGGAAGCGAGGATCATCGCCTACGACTGTCTGAGCCACAGACATGCTGTCATCCTGACCATGATCGTCGACGAGGATCACCTCAAAGTCGCTCATGGTCTGGTGCTGCACACTACGCAGGGTCTCTGCGATGTAAGGAGCAGCGTTATAGACAGGGATGATGACACTTACTTTCATTATATGGTTGCTATGAACTCTATATTTTTGCCATTAGCTTCTTCGGCCAATTAGCGATGCGCTGTGGCACTTTGATGCTCCAGCGGAGGATTTCGTCCACCGAGAAACCAAGACGCGCCAGAGGACCGAATACAGGCCTTCTGAGACCTCTTGCTGTATATGCTGCATCGATGATGGCATTGATACGCTGACGATGATCGACGTCCTTGCGGTCATTGCCTTCGAAGAGTCGCGTAAAGAGCGAAACCTTGAAGAGACGCGCAAACCAGGTGTGCAGGCAGATCTGAGACTGGTCGCTGTAAAGCTGCGTGGTGATGGTGTCGGCATGACGAGTATTCTCGAGATACAACGTGCGGTCAGGGAAGGTACGGACCATCCAGTGGAAGAAGTTATAATAGGGTTCGATACCCTTGAGCGCATCTTTCTTCAACTCTGGGATCAGGCGATACGCATTCCAGGACTTACGGATCTCATGGAGATTGAAGACATTGAAGAACGGATTGGTCACCGTCGGATCTCCCTTGCGAGGTACGCCAGCACCGGCATCGCTGCAACCTGCGTTGACCCAGCCTTCCTCCTCTACCCTCTTCGCAAGCGCCAAGACGGCATCAAGATCGGTGATGAAACAGTCTTCATCGACGTTGATGGCAATATCGCATTCCTCATCGGCCAGCATGGTAAAGAAATAGCCATCGGCCGTCTGATCGGTCAGTCGGACGCAAGGATAGCCTGCCTGCTCGTAGAGTCCGCGACTGAGCAGATAGAGTTCCTTATTGAACGACCGGCAGTAGAATTTTATGCGAGTGTGTCGAGACATTGCTGGATGCGTTGGATAAATGTATGTTTTGTCACAATCTTCTCATAAGCCGCTTTTGCCTGAGCGGTCATATCGTGCTGCAGAGCGTAGTCGATGCATGCGAAGAGCGAGTCGTAACGATGCTCCTCCCCTGCTTGCAGATCGACGGTGTAGAGACCGATCTCTCCGTCTGGGAAAAGCTGCTCAATATAGGGGTTGGCATCGCAGATCTGATAAGCGCACGTCGCAGCGATCTCGTAAACCTTGGGATTGGCGCCATCCTTCTGCTGCTCGTGATGGATATTGAGTACGATACGCGCCTGATTATAGTCCTCATTGAGCTGCTTGCCGCTGGCGTTGCGGTTCATATAGATATCCTTGCGCTCACGTGTCAGCCACTTCCATGGATTCTTATACCAGGGTTTGTATTCGCCCCAGACTTTTATTCGAAGGCTTGGATAATGAGCCACGACGGCTTGAATGACCTGGCGGCGCTTCTGGCTATGGAAGATGTCGCCGGCAAAGACGATGTCGTATTTTTTAGTGAGGAGTGAGGTCCTCGCAGCCGAAGAAAGAGCATTTTTATGCTCTTGGCGAGAAGACGAGGCTTCAGCCGAGGGCTCGATAGAGTGAGGAGTGAGGAGTTTTCCTTCGGTAGAAGATATAGGATAGTAGATCTCCGTATCTACCGCCTGAGGCAAGAAATGCGCATCGACTCCAAATCTCTCCTTGATGATCGGAATATCTGTCTGTTCGTAGCAGAAAACGGCATCGACGACAGATATGCACTCTTCGCACAAAGGAATATGCGTCATGCTATCGAAGAACCACAAGGCCACCTTCGCAGGTTTCTCCACGGGAGCCGGATCATCTTCAAGTTGTCCGCGCCAATGCAGGATCGTATCGGACAGCAGCATATCGCCATTCATGACGAAGACGACATCGGGCAAGAACTCTTCGAAGGCTAGTTCGGCCTCCAGATGAAACAGGGCTCTTGACTCTTTCTTCAAGGCCAGTTGATCGCCGGCAAACTTATAACGGATCTTATTATCGAGCGTATAGGGATGCACCGGATTGTCATAGGCCAGAATGAGCGTCTCATAGCCAAGGGCACGGAAAGCCCGTTCAACGCTCAGGTTGAAGTAATGGAACTTGGGACCTATGATTAACGCTCGCACGATGAATAAGTTAAAAAGTGAAAGAGCTAAAAAGTTATTGGCTAAAGAAGAGCTACTATGCCTCAGAAGCACTTGACATCTTCAAGATTGACCGCGGCATACTGCACATGCTGGCGACGTTGCTTCTCGTTGGGGAGCTTCATATAGTCGCCATAGATGTCCGTCAGACGCTTGTGGATGTCCTTTGGCGCGAGAACCTTGAGCCCCTCAAACTCTACCTCCTGCAACGGATAGAGATAGTCGGTGTCGTAGGGTTTACCATTGCCATAAGTCTCAGGTGTCGGACTCAGTCGCTTCTTGTTCTTGGGCAGGCAATGCCAAAGACCTTTGAAAAGCACGTACTGCACAGGATACCAGAAGTAGCAGACGATATTGTGGAAGTTGAGCTGCGGATTGTACTTGAAGAAGTTATAGGCAAACGACACGCGGCGCATGATATATCGCCAAGGCTTATATGCCATCTTCGGCTGCTCAACGAACTCAAAGATATCGATGAAGATGCCCTTGTGGCAAGGCTTGCGGAAGTCCTGGAAGTTGAAGATAAAGAGCGAATGGTTGTCACGGATACGCAGGTTTCCACTTCCGACCTCAGACATCGGATCACTCTCACGCGTCTGCAGGAAATAATCCTTGCTCAGCTCGGTCTTCGCAATCTCGATGAAGCGACGATAATCCTCGCTCGGCATATCGACGTCCAGGTCATCGTCCCAAGGGATGAACTTGCCCTCATGACGCTTATAGCCGAGGAGCGTGCCATAGTCGATCCAGTAGCGCAGATGATGCTTGCGACAGATACGATCGACCTCTGCCAGCATCTCAATGGCTCTCAGCTGTACCTTACGAAGGTTTGATCCTTCACGGCCATATTGATATAGATCTTCCATTACTTCTCACGAAAAGGTCAGACACAGGCAAAATAATCGATGATGCCACAAAAGTGATCCTTCTCGTCGAGAACGATCAGGGCGTGGATGCTGTTGCTGAGCATCAGGTCGGCAGCGGCGCTGATCTTGGCATCCTGACGGATCTTCTTCGGATTACGGCTCATCACATCCTCCACCTTCAGCGAGAAAAAGGCCTCACGGTGCTTCTGCATTGCACGACGCACGTCACCATCGGTAATGATACCTACGACCTGCTGGGCTTCGTTGAGCGCCACGACAAGGCCTTTCTTGCCCTGGCTGATGCGGATAATCACATCGCTGAGCATGTCCTGAGGCGAGACGGTCCAGGTAGCCAGGCCTTCGGTATTCATCAGATCCGATACCTTGCCGAGCAGGCGCTTGCCGAGACTGCCACCAGGATGGAAGCGGGCAAAGTCAGAATCCTGGAAATGACGCACCTTGACCAATGCACAAGCCAATGCATCGCCTATCGCCATCGCTGCAGTTGTAGACGATGTAGGAGCCAGATTGAGCGGGTCGGCCTCATGGCTGACCGCGGTATTGATATGGCAGGTGCTGTATTTGCCGAGCAGAGAATCCGGATTGCCAGAGATGCCGATGATCGGGATGTTACGCTCGATGATCAATGGGATGAAGCGGAGCAGCTCATCGGTATTACCGCTGTAAGAGATGGCCATGACAACGTCGCCTGTCGCAATCATTCCCAGGTCGCCATGATAGGCGTCGAGCGGATTGAGATAGAACGACGGCGTACCTGTGCTGGCCAGCGTAGCAGCGATCTTGCTGCCGACATGGCCGGACTTGCCGACACCCGTCACGATGACCTTGCCTTGGCAATCCTTAATGAGATGGACAGCCTGCTCGAACTCCTCCCCCATGCGAGGGATAAGATCGAGGATGGCCTGCGCCTCATCACGAAGGCAATTGATTCCTGTTTCTATGATTTCACTCATATATGAAATATGAATTACTAATTACGAATTACTATTGTAATCAATTATGAATTATGAATTACAACAATGATTTGACCACCTTCTCCAGCTCGTTCAGATAGAGCATATTAGGGCCATCGCTCAGCGCCTTCTCTGGATCAGGATGCGTCTCGAAGAAATAGCCTGTAGCGCCGAAAGCCTTTGCTGCCAACGCCATGGCTGGAACGAACTCACGGTTGCCGCCAGACTTACCTCCAGCCGCGCCAGGACGTTGTACGGCGTGCGTACAGTCCATCACCACCGTCGGCGTGAACTGTTTCATATCAGCCACATTACGGAAGTCAACGACGAAATTGTTATAGCCGAACGAATTGCCGCGTTCTGTCAGCCAGAGGCCGTCACGACCGCCGATCGACGCAGGGACGATCCCTTCCTGGCTCCAGGTGTCGCGCACCTTCTGTGCAGGATACTGCATATCCAATCCGCTCAGGAACTGCGCTTTCTTGATGTTGACCGTCTTGCCGGTCTTGGCAGCTGCAACGAGCAGATCGGTCTGACGGCAGAGGAACGCAGGAATCTGCAGTACATCCACTACCTCAGCCACAGGAGCAGCCTGATAGCTCTCATGGATATCGGTCAGCAGGCGCAGGCCATATTTCGACTTGATGTCTGCCAGCATCTGCAGACCTTTCTCCATGCCTGGGCCACGATAGGAGGTGATACTCGTACGATTGGCCTTGTCAAACGAAGCCTTGAAGATGATGTCCACTCCGAGCGACTCGTTGATACGTACCAGCTCCTGAGCGACGGTATCAAGACACTCCTGTGACTCAATGACGCATGGACCTGCTATAATGATTGGTTTTGCCATATTTTTCTATAATTGTTTTTTACTTATCAGGACAATCCCCAATCGTAAATCGTAAATTGTCCATTCGTAAATTATTTCAAATTACTCAACATTCTTCCTCAGCACATATTTTTCAATAAACCACGTGATCTGTGGCGAGATGCGCATCGCATAGATCAATCCGCCCGCAATACCCAGGATGATCACCGTACGGATCGCAATATCGATCCAAGGCGAATAACCTGCAAAGGATGGGATGATAAAGTTGATAGCGAACAGCGTGCAGAGGATGATGACGATACGCAGATGCGCCCAGGTGAATGGGTTGGTCTTGATCTTGACCTGCACAATATACTGCTGATAGGCATAGCTGAGCAATACGGTAATGAGCGATGCCAGCGCCGCACCACTCAGTCCGAAGATCGGGATGAAGTACAGATTGGTGGCGATGCTGATACCCATCAGGATGAAGGTAAAGAACAACGTCCAGTAATAATATTTGCTGAAAGAGATCAGCGTATTACCGAAATTGAGCGTACCATACACCACCTTCGAGAGTCCCAGGAAAAGGACAGCCCAGCGTCCCTCGGCGAACTTCTCTCCGTTCGGAATGACCGCGAAGATATTATCGAGGTTGATCCACACGATGAGCAGCAGCACGGTCGATGCCAGCATCTGATGGATAGAGACCTGCTTATAGAGATCCTGCGCCTTGGCCGTATTGCCTTCCTTCATGGCCTCGGCAGCCAATGGCGTACTGATCGGCGTGATGTTACGCGATGGCATGTTGACGATCTCTGCCATATAGACTACGATGGCGTAGATACCTGCGCTGTAGAGGCCTTTGACGCCAGAGAGCATGAAGATATCCATCTGCTGGATGACATTGCCTGAGATCGTAGAGAGCATCAGGAAACCTGCATACTTGAGTACCTTTGAGCGCAAATCGGGCGTGATAAAACTCCAGTCATGCTTCAGCGAACGATTACCGATATGCAGAGAATAGACACCCGCAATGAGCATACAGAGGCCATAGCAGAGGATGAAACCGACGATCAGGCCTGTGACTCCGATATAGCCGAAGCCGTAAGCCAGGTAGATGCCCAGCATCATCACTCGCATTCCCACCTCACGTACAGCCTTTGGCAGGGCGATACGCATGTTGATGTTGGCATAGTTTTCTGACCAGACCCAGAAGGCCAGCACCACCATCATCGGGATGACATAATAGAAATGCTCATTGAAGAGCGGACTCTTCGCTCCGAAATAGGATTCAATCGGTTCTCGCAAAACCAGATAGATCAGCGTCATCAGCACGACGCCAACAACCGGGAAGAGCAGATAATAATATAAGAAGCCATTATTACCCTTCTGCTCATCCTTGAAATAAGGGAAAAAGCGCATTCCCGTACTTCCCGAACCCAGCAATGCCAGAGTCGAAAGCAGGAATGCCACCTCATAGACCACCTTCGAGAGGCCGATGACTTCCGGATCGAGATATTTAGCGACGATATAGAACTGGACAAAAATACCCAGCACCACACCGATATAATTAACGACGGTTCCCTTGAGGGACTGACGAATGACTACGCCCACGTAGAAATGATATAATTAAAAAATGAAAAAATTAAAAAATGAAAGAATGATAATATATCAGTCTCATTTCTTCATCTTCTTGCCTTTGATGACATGGTGCCACCAGACACCCAGCGAGATCTGGATCGAACCGTTGCTCGACTGCTCAAAGTGATCGGCCTTGGAGTCAGGCCAGAGGTTGCCGAGACCGAAGTAGTAGCGACCAGTGAGCTGAGCGCTCAGCCGCTGGTTGATATTGAACTCATAACCCAGGCCGAACTGCAGACCATAGTCGAACTTCTTTTCGATAGGCAGCTCATGGTGCAACGTCTGATTGCCATACGACGTACCCGACTGGCCGTAGTTCTCCGGCAGGTTGCTGTTCGTACGGTCGGACAGGAACCATGCCAGTTTCGGACCCAAGTCGATAGCCACCTGATTGCGCTTGCCCAGGTTGAAGTATACATGCGCCATCACCGGAAGCTCCACATAAAGCAGCTTACGTTCGAAGAGCCATTCCTCCGGATTCGGTTCCCACAGGTCGGCATAGCCGCGCTCTGTCAGCAGCAGTTCCATCTGCAGGCCGAAGTACTCCTCCTCGATATAACGAGCAGCCACGCCCATCGTATAGCTGCCAGTGAAGCGCTGTGTGATGGTCGGATGGAAGGTGTACTCGCTAAGATTGGCACCGCCTACCACACCCAGGTGTATCTCACGAGGGATACGCTCCTGAGCAGCCAGCCTGCCAGTACCTGCCACGGCGAGCAGCAGGAAGACGGCACACATGACCTTTCTAAATAATATACGGCTCATCATGAAGTCACAGATCATTTGATGATGATTTTATCGATGGTCGATTCTGGCGTGAAGTGTACCAGATACAGGCCATGGTTATAGATGCCCTTGCCGCTCTCGCTCTTCTCGAAACAGAAGACATTCTGCAGGCACTCTTCCTCCTGTCCGATCAATCGTTCCTCGATGTGCTGTCCATGACGCGAGAGCGAACGCAGGAAGAAGCGCGTGACGTCATAGCCAAGGATACCATACTTCGGCATCAGCGCCATCAGATCCTTGTTATACCACGCCTTGAAGTTATCGTAGAAACGCTTTACCAACGGATCGAACGGATTGACATACACCTTGCTGAACATATAGACATTCAGGTCATAGTAGTAGTCGATGAAGTCGCTCGTATAGAGCACCCACTCCGGATAGCCTAGTACGGCCATCTTAGGCTGCGCCTTGGTGGCTGTACCATTGAGCAATGCATCCTGGAAGCGTGCATCACGTAGGATCTTGACATGCTGCAGGCCGCTGAACATACGGCGCAACGACTCCTGCTGCGGCGTGACCGGCACGAAGAGAATATTCTTATCCATGATACCCAGGATCGAGTCACACGCCATCAGCACCTCAGGCCTACGGAATGACATCTCCTTATACTGTACGTTCAGCGTCCGGAGTTCTTTCTTGAGCAATGCAGGATACGGATCGGCCTTCTTCACGTTGGCACTGTCGGTCAGGAAGACCACCGTATAGTCCTTAAACCGGTTCATCAGCTCCTCGGTCAGCTGCGGATAGAGCATCGACTTCTGCGTATTGATCTGGAAGAGATGCTCATACTCTTCCAGGTAGCTGGCATTGAAGACGAACGGGCTCACCACCGGTGTGCCATGCATCTCACCCCAATCAGCCACCTGCTTGAGCGACTGCTCATCCATCGGACCGATGATGAAGTCGGCCGACAGGAGGTTCTGGTTATTCAGGATCGAGAAGATCGACTCCGACCCCAGGTCGTAGGCCAACACTGACACGCGTCGGCCCAGCTGCTGCACCTCATCCACAGCCATCAGCACGCCCTCATAGAATTCTACCGATCGCATCTGCACCTTCTGCTCCTCAGCCGTCGTGGCGTTGAGGTTGAAAGGCAGGATCACAGCCAAAGTCAGCGTGCCGTCCGTCCAGTGTCCATTGCCCAGCACGTTATAGGTCGGCAAGGTCGGCTTATTGGCGAAGGTGACCGATGGTATCTGAGACGTCGTCGGCTTATTGCCTTGCGCCTCCTTCTTAACGTCCTTCTTGTCGTCCTTCTTGTTCGAGAAGTTCAGTGGCGACTTTGTCTCAGTCGCAGCCTCAGGGATCACCAGCGTCATACCCGTCGGGATATTCGTACCCTCGATACTCGGATTGGCCGCCTGGATGGCCTCCACCGTCACGCCATAGCGCTTGGCGATGCTATAGAGCGTATCACCAGGACGTACCACATGCTCCTTATTGGCTGCAGCCAACATCATTGATCCTGCCAAAAGGCAGAAGACGAAAAAGAGAAATATTTTACGCAGAATACTCATATATGCACATTTTTGGGACAAAGGTACGATTTATTCTCGACATCGCCAAACAAATTGTGTGATTTATTACATCTGCTAAGATTTTTTCAGATTTTGCTTGGCGATTTCATTTTTTTTATGTATCTTTGCCGCCGATGTGTACGTATATGTACACGCATAATGCGAAAACAATCCTACTATGTCAACAATAATCCTAGGTATCGAGTCTTCTTGCGATGACACCTCAGCAGCCATCATCCGTGACGGCATCATGCTGAGCAATGTCATTGCCAGTCAGGCTGTCCATGAGTCTTACGGTGGCGTTGTGCCCGAGCTGGCCAGCCGCGCCCACCAGCAGAATATCGTCCCAGTCGTCAGCGAGGCCATCCGTCGTGCAGGTCTCAAGCCAGAAGACCTCACCGCCATCGCCTTCACCCGTGGCCCGGGTCTTATGGGCTCGCTCCTCGTGGGACTCAGTTTCGCCAAAGGACTTGCCTCTGCCCTTCACATCCCGATGATCGAGGTCAATCACCTCCAGGGCCATGTGATGGCTCATTTCGTCAAGGAGCAGAATGAGGCAGGCGAGGTTATCGGTCAGTCGCCCGAATTCCCATTCCTCTGTCTCCTCGTCTCTGGTGGCAATTCACAGATCATCAAGGTCAATTCGTATAAGGACATGGAGGTTATCGGACAGACCATCGACGATGCGGCTGGCGAGGCCTTCGACAAGTGTGCTAAGGTCATGGGCATGGGCTATCCGGGTGGTCCGGTCATCAACCGTTTTGCCAATGAGGGCGATCCTAAGAAGTTCCAGTTTGCCAAGCCTCATATTCCTGGTCTTAACTATTCTTTCTCAGGACTTAAGACCTCATTCCTCTATACCCTCCGTGACGCTGTCAAGGAGAACCCTGATTTCATCGAGCAGAACAAGGCCGACCTCTGCGCATCGCTCCAGAAGACTATCGTAGACATCCTGATGGACAAGGTAAAGAAAGCCGTCAAGGAGACCGGCATCAAGACCGTAGCCGTCAGCGGTGGCGTGAGCGCCAACAGCGGCGTCCGTGACGGTCTAACCGAGCTCGGCAAGAAATACGGCTGGAAAGTCTTCCTCCCACCGTTCAAGTTCACTACCGACAATGCTGCCATGATCGGAATCGTCGGCCTCTACAAGTATCAGGATCAGGATTTCTGTCCATTCGATGCACCGGCTTTTGCTCGCGTCACAGATAAGTTCTAAATATGCTCCTTCCCCTCCTCCTATTCCTCACTCCTAACTCATCACTCCTCACTCCCGACTTTGTCGTCGCCGACACCGCCTACACCGCGCCCTCAGGATACGTCGCAAACCGCGCGGACTCAGTGAAGGTCAACGGCCATACGTTCGTTGGTCCTGGCCCCCTTAAAATCACTTTTAGGGCAGAGATGTCGCAGCAGCCGGACTACTGCAGTTGGGAACTGGCGTCAGACAATCAGTTTGAGGAGATCATCGACCAGCTACGCGTCCTCGGACCTGACGGCGTCACCTCGCAGCTCGACTACGACTTCGACGAGTCCGGCACCTACTATGTACGCTTCGTGGCCGATTTCAATAGCTATCTGACGCCAACAGAGCTCGGAGAGGGAGCCACCGCTACCTACCAGACCTCCGTACCTTATCAGATACAGATCACTGAGTCGCTCCTGGAAGTACCCAACCTCATCACACCCGACTCGCCCGACAGCAGGAACAGTGTCTTCCACGTCCGCTACAAGTCGCTCGTCAGCTACGAGATCTGGATCGTCAACCGCTGGGGCCAGGAGCTCTACCACTCCACCAACCCCGAAGACGGATGGGATGGCCGCTTCAACGGCAGCACCGTTCCTACCGGCGCCTACTACTACCTTATCAAGGCTGAAGGCACCGATGGCATCAGCTATAATAAGAAAGGAAGTCTCAATGTCCTCAGGACTAGAGACTCCCAGAAGCGATAATAATTAAGAGTTTTCTACCCGCTGTCATTCTTTCATTATTTCATTTTATCATTTTTTCATTTCAATGCGTCCCCTCACATTCATAGCCTCCCTCCTCTGCACCTCCCTGCTCACCGCATCCGCCGTGATGTTTATGAGCTCCTCGCAGAGTTCCGAAATCAAGCCTGAGCTGCCCATCATGCAGAGCTTTTCAGCCACGCCACGCTTCGAGAACGTCCAGACCATCTTCGACCAGAAGATCGACCTCAGCCGTTACGACCTGCACGAGCGTTTCGAGCGTGAGCTCACCAACATCTGCTATACTCACAACAGCACCATCCTGACCATCAAGCGCGCCAATCGCCTCCTCCCCATCATTGAGCCGATCCTCAAGGAAGAAGGCGTCCCAGCAGACTTCATCTATCTCTGCTGCATCGAGTCGAACCTCAACCAGCGCGCCAAGAGTCCCGCAGGAGCCGCCGGCCTATGGCAGTTCATGGCCGAGACAGCACGCCAGTATGGCCTTGTGGTCAATGATGAGGTCGATGAGCGCTATCACACCGTCAAGGCTACTCACGCCGCCTGCCAGTACCTCAAGGATGCCTACAAGAAATTCGGCGACTGGATGAACGTAGCCGCCTCCTACAACGCCGGTCAGGCAGGTATCTCACGCCGCCTCAACAGCCAGCACGAGACACGCGCCATCGACCTATTTCTCGTCGAAGAGACCTCCCGCTACATGTTCCGCATCATGGCCTATAAAGAGCTGATGCGCGATCCTTACCGCTACGGCTTCGTCCTCTACAGCGACCAGCTCTATCGTCCTATCCGCACCCGTTCTGTCAAGGTGGGCAACACTATCTCCGACCTCGCCAGCTTTGCTCAGAGTCACAACACTACTTATCTGCAGGTCAAGGAGTTCAACCCATGGCTGCGTGACAGCAAGCTCACCTTCCGCAAGGGGCAGACACGCACCTACGAAATAGAGATTCCTCTCGACGAGGATCTCTACTACGATGCCTCAAAGCCATTTGAGGTATATAATAAGAATTGGATTGTAGATAAGTGATAATTTCGTATTATGATTGAGACCTTAGATGCTTTGGATCAGCAGCTGATGCTGCTCATGAATGGTGATGGCGGCGTATTCTGGGACCAGCTCTGGTACATTTACTCCGGCAAGTTCACCTGGATCCCTCTCTACGCCCTTCTGCTCTGGCAGATGGTCGTCTATTGCCAAAAAGACAAGCGCCTCGACTTCTGGCGCCATCTCTCGATCTGCGTCTTCTGCACCGTCCTGCTCATCGTCCTATCCGACCAACTGGCCAGCGGCCTCATCAAGCCTCTCGTCTGCCGTCCACGCCCCAGCCACGAGCCTGGACTCATGGAGCAGCTGCACTACGTCAATGACTACCATGGCGGCATGTACGGATTCGTCTCCAGCCATGCATCCAATAGCCTCGCCATCGCCCTCTGGCTCGGCTGGCTTCTCTGGAGCAAGGCCAAGGCATTTTCCCTGCCTACCCGTCATGCGACGCTCTTCCGCACCCTGCTCGTCATCTGGGCGCTCCTCAACTGCTACAGCCGCATCTACCTCGGCGTCCACTACCCCGGCGACATCCTCGGCGGCCTCCTCATCGGATGGCTGAGCTTCCAGATCGTCCGATGGGTCTATGGCGTGATCGTCAAGCGAATGTTATTGATATCAATATGAGATAATTGCATACAGGCGCTGCAATTATAACTTATTCCTTCCAAACTCCAAATTACAGACACATATTTGAAAATTTGTCTCAAACTCTTCATCTTTGTGCCTGTATTGGATTATTTTAGCGGTTTTGTTTTCTGAAGATAATAATGGACGTTCTGCTTTCAGGACGTCCGTTCCTTATTGCAGGAATGGACATTTTGAACGCAGGACGTCCATTCCTTGTTGCGGGAATGGACATTTTGAACGCAAGACGTCCATTCCTTGTTACGAGAATGGACGTCTTGCGTGCAGGATGGATGTTACTTGTTACAGGAAGGGACTGCAAGGCCTCGGGATACCTTTTATTTCTTCTCTCCTGTCGACAGCACCTCTCCTGCCGAATGCGCTACGAACTGCGGAGCGTACTGGCTCTGGATGGTGGCGATGCCGGAGGTGAAGGTGCCAGGAGCGGTGACGAAGCAGTCGTATGAGAGGGTGTGATGCCCCTCAGGCAGACGGGTGATGAAGGCGTTGGTTACGGCGTCCTTGGTCTCGAGATAGTAGTAGAAACGGTCGGCACGGGTATAGTGCGACTTCTGATCGACTGGCTCGAGGAAGGCTGGACGCTGGTCGACAAGGGTGACGTACTCGAGGTCCTTGGCAGCGTGGATCTTAAGCGTGATGCGGACACGATCGCCCACACGGAGAGTATCGCCTTCAGCGAGAGCAGAGACCTTGCCTTCAAGGTCGACACGGGTGAACTGCTTGGTGACACCCAGCTCGTCGACACGCTGCTCACGCACCTCTGCCATCTTGGACTGATACTGGTGGTAGAGCGAGCCCCAAGCAGGATTGACACCTGTGCGAGAGACTTCGACACGCTTGGTATCGGTTGGCAAGGTCACGCGGACGTAGCCGAGATGACGATCGCTATCAGCCACATCGAGCGGCTTGCCATCGACCAGGATCTCGAACTGTGGGACACTGTCGACCGAAGCGTGGAGCCAGTCGGAGCCCGTAGACAGCAGGGCGTAGACAGCGTCGGCAGCAAGGCTCGATGATCCCCAGTCTGAGGTCTGCTTCTCCAGCAGGAGCCACTCTCGCATCTCGTCGATCTCGTCCTGATGTGGTGAGACTTCGGCAAAGGCCTGGAGCATGGACGAGGTGCAGGCTACCGGTGAGAACCAGCTGTAGCGGTCGAGCGACTCCCAGTACATACCCTTGTGCGGGTCGTGTAATGCGAACTGACGGACACTCTCCATGACGCCCTCAGCCTTGGTCTTACGACCGTAGCGATGAAGGATGACGGCAGCCTGAGCGCGTGAAGTCATATCGAGCGTACCCCACTCCTTCTCAAGCTCGTCGAGAGTCTTGTTGATCAGTTTCATGAGATCCTTGTCCAAAGACTTGCTCTGATAGCCAGCCACATCGAGAAGCAACTGACGAGTGTATACATACGACCAGAAGCGGAGATATGAAGGCTTGTAGCCATATTTCTTGGCATCGGTCAGCATCTCCTGCTCCTCCTTGAGTGTCTCCTTGTCATAATAATGTGAGGCATCTGCGATGAGGTTGCGGAGCGTAGCATCGTCAGGAAGGCAACCGAGGTGTTGGATCTCGCCGAGGAGTTCGAGGACCTGCGAGGTGGCCCAATAGGAAGCCTCTGAGCGATCGCCGAAATCGAGCCACAGGAAGCCGCCATCCTTGGCCTGCAGCTTCTGCAGTGAGGTGATGAGCTGCTGGGTGAGCGACGCGTTGCGCTTGGCATCGAAGAGCTGGTCGAGCGCCTGCATGCGGAGGGTCTGGCGCTCAGCGTCAGGGAGCCATGGCGAAGCGAGGAGCGGACTGATCTTGAGGTCAGCGTTCTGCTGCAGCAGTGAGACGAGGACGTCACCCTCCTTGCCCTGACGCTGCTTCCATGAGGAGACAGCTTCGGCGAGAAGTGGATTCTCGGCGATGAGTTTGCCTACCAGAGCGATGGCAAAGAGGTTGTGTGCCAGTGCCGGGCTTGTGATAGCGTCGACATCGATGATCGATGGCAAGGCGGTAACACAGTACCAGGTAGGATTGTTACAGTACTCAAGCGTGAGGCGTGAGCCGGTAGCCGAACTTGGAGCCAGGACGTCGAGGCCGAACTGTGGGGTCTGTGGCTGTAGATAGAAAGGCTGCGTCTCGATGACAGGCGTAATGTCTGTGAGGATAGGGAGCAACTGCTGCTCGCCATCGCCATTGCCGTCAGTAGCCAAGGCCTTGACACGGAAGCCAATATAGGCGGCATCCATCGGAGCCTCATACTGGATGCGGACGACCTCAGTGGCATGACCTTTGAGCTGGAGGTGACGGGTGAGCGTCTGCACGACGGCCTCAGTACGAGGATCGAAGAGCTCGATGAGCGCATCGACCTCAAGGTGGTCATCGGTAGCATTCATGACATTGGCTGCCAGCTCGAGGCTGTCGCCAGCACGAAGGAAGCGAGGCAGCGAGGCCTGCACCATGACAGGACGCTGTGCGAGAACCTTCTTCTGGAACTTATCGGTCTGCAAGGTCGGCGTATAGGCCAGGGCCTGGAGGAAGTAGGTGGTGTTGAAGTTAGGGACGTCGAACTCCACGTGGAAATAACCATCCTCGTCAGCGGTGAGCTGTGGCTGCCAGACGGCAACCTTGACCTCCTCGTCACGGACGGCGACGCTGCTCATGTCAGGTGCAGCAGACTCTTCGGCCTCGACACTGTCTTCGGTCATCATGGCGCGGTTCATCGAAGCCTTAGCCATCATGACCTGAGGAACTGCTACCTCTTCCTCGACCATAGCAAGGCCTTCGACCATCGGACTCGTGGCATAAGAGTAACCTGCTATTTTCACTTTACCGCGAGAGATACGCTGTGAGTAGAAGTCCTGTCCGTAGTAGTTGGCTTCAGGCAGGGTGAAGTCGAATTTCTTGGCGGTGACACGTGGCAAGGTGTAGCGCAGGTCGTAAGACGAATTGCCGTAGCGTGGCTCATGGTGACTGTGCATCGAATGGCCGTATGTGGTGGCATCGAGCGACCATGGGTTGGAAGCCAGCGCGTTGAGTGCGTCGTTATAGAGGTCGAGCATCATGCGGACGTCACGGACAGGCTGTCCCTGCTGGTCGGTGAGACGGAAGGTCCAGTGTTCGTGGCTGCCAGGAATGATCTTGTCTCGGAAGGTGACGGCAGTGAGACGCACTTCGTCGCGCCAAGCGGAACGGAAGTAGGCGTTGGCGTGCGATGACTTGCCGTCGCGAATGGTGTAGAAGTCAATGTGGATGGTCTCGTCAAGTTCCTTAGGCATCTGTGCGGTGAACCAGTGAAGGCCTGGAGCGTAATAGATCCAGCCAGCCGATTCCTGACGGCCACGGCTGCTGACGACGTAGTAGATGTGGCTGCCGGTGCTGGTGCCAACAAGGACGCGGATATGGCCCTCTTCGTCCATCTGCTGGCTCTCCATTGGCACCCAGAGCGAAGTGGCGAGTGGTGGCATGGCGTCGCTCTCTCGATAGATCACGAGCTTAGCCTCGGCCTTCTCAGCGTCCTCATCTCCTATAATATAGGCGCGAAGGAGATATTCTCCAGATGGCACTTTATCCCAGAGGTACTGCTGCTGGTCAGAGAGGAAGTCCTCAGACTTAACGGTAACGGTGTCATTCTGACCGATGCGGAGGAGGTCGTAGTGACAACGAACCGACTTCTCGTTCTCATCGGAGCTGACGAAGCCGATGCTGTAAGATGCTGGCTGACCTGCAGTGAGGCGAAGGGTGGCATCGTAGGCCGAGAGTCCACGGCTATTGCCGATCCAGAACTCACGCTGGCCGGAATGGGTCTCACCGGCAGCGTTGGTGCAGGTGCCAGAGATAGTATAAGTCAAGTAAGGACGTCTACCATTGGCCTGAGGCTCAAGAGCAGTCCACTCCTTCGGACAGGTGTACTCGAAGCGACCGTCCTTATCGGTCTTCGCAGTGAATGTACGGGATGTGAAGTCGGCGTCGTACCACCACATCCAGGCACGTGCAGAGAGGCGGCACTGCACCTCAGCGTCGGCCACTGGCATGCCCGAATAGGTCATGACACGGCCTTTGAGCTTGACGGGTTCGCCATCGAGCTGATGCGGGTCGGTGTCAGAAAAATCGACCATGAAGGTAGGCGTCTTGTACTCGCTGACTTCTACATACTTATAGAGATTATACTGGTTGCTACCTTCGAGCGAGTAGATGCGAAGGGTAAAGCGGCCGTTCATGCGGTCGGTAGGGATCTGGAACGAGGTGACGACCTGTCCCATCTCGTCGGTGACGACATCCTTCTTCTCGATTTCGGTACCAGAAGCATCGCGGAAGGCAACCTGGAGCTTGACCTTAGCCGATGGCTGGCGCTTGGTGAAGCCGACATTCCACGCTACGACAGAGAGACGGAGCTCCTCGCCCGGACGGTAGATGCCCAGGTCGGTCTGTGCAGAAAGGCCACACTGAAAGAGGCGTGAACTATAGTCGGAATAATACTCTGAGACCTCAGGCAGGTAGTGGTCATCGCCCTGTGCAATGGTATAGCGCGACTGATAGCGGAGATCGACGATGGCACGACCGTCTTGATCGGTCTGATAGTCCTTGGCTGTCGCGTCCTTGTTATAGCGACGATCTGGTGTGACGCTGACGGTGGCTTTTGGCAATGGCTTGCCTGTCTGGCTGTTGACGGCAAAGACATGGATTGGCAACGACTCATAATAGTCATAGCCATCGCGCTGTCTGATGGCCATTGGACGAATCTGGAAAGTACGAATGTCAGAGACGCTTACCATAGATCCACAGACATCGGTCTCACGAAGCTGCTCCTCCTTCTGGATTCCAGTCTTTGTCGGATAGGAAGCCAGGACAATATATTGGCCGAATGGCACAGGATCGAAGGTGGCGGTGAGATCAGTGGCATCGAAAGGAATCTTACCATCTGCATGCACGGTGACGCTCTGCATGGCCTTGAAGTCCTTGACGTCCATCTTCTGGATAGAACGGTTCTCTGGTGTCTTGTGGAGGCGATAGAGGGTAAGGGTGATATCGTTGACGTTGCGCGAATGAGCAGTCACAGTGAGACAGTCGGTGCTCTGCAGCACTGACGGATAAGAGAGACGGACATCGGCATCCTCAAGGCGTGCCACCAGATTCTGGATCTGTGCTGAGAAGACCGAAGAAGGATAGCGCTTGAGATAGTCCTGGAGGAGCGGATAATGCTCGTCGTCAGGAGATTCGACCAGCAGGAAGAGCGCAGACTCCGGATGATCAATGTATTTCTGGTAGAGCTGGATACTCTCCGTGCGGAGGCTGTAGTGCGACCAAATATTATAGAATGAGCCGTGCGCAATATACTGCTCGATGAAGAGACGTGGCAAGATGTCCTCGTCGATCAGATGGCGAGAGAGCCACTCCTGACGCTTCTCGTAAGGAAGATAAGAATCGGTGGCGACGTGCAAGGTGATGAAGTCGAGGAGCGTAGGAATGGCACGACTACCCCACTCCGAACCAGGCGTGATGAGATCAGCGTACTCTGAGAGCGGACGTAGGAGGCTGGAGACATCGCCATTGCCCATAGGATCGAGCGCCATGTTCAGGAGGAGCGACGAATTCTGCGAAATCTCTGTATCATGAGGCGCAGCACTTACGATCTTTGCCTCAAGGAGATAAAGGATCGAGCGGATGTCTGGTGTCAGGAGATTAGGTTTATCCAAAACTTCTTCGATCTTATCGCACACCTCCTGGCCGTTGTGGCGTGAGACGGCGGTACGAGAGAGACCGAGCTGCACGAGCGACTGCACGATGAGATGACCATCGCGACTGGCAATGGCGCTGTCGAGCTGCTTCTGTGCATTCTTGGCTACCGTCTCAGGATAGCGGAAATCTGGGAGTTCGTTGCGGTTCTGACCGAAGGATTTGAACGGAAATAACATAGTCAGGAGAAATAAGATGGTTAATAATAGATTTTTCATAAGCAGAAAGTTTATTTCTAAGATACCTGAACGCTCCCAAGGTTTAATCAGTGAATGCGTTTTCCGCGCGTTGATGGCTTGCCAGGGCGATTGGTGAGCCTATATTCCTGCAAAAGTGGCAACTGCCAGTGGTATCGGACAGCAAGAAAGCGTATCAGCATGACCGTGACTGCACAGCCGAGCTGAGTGACGATAACCGGGGCTCCCATCATGATGGCAACGGTATAGAAGATGCCTCCGACCATGCAAGCCAGCGCATAGATATCGCGACGGAAGATGAGCGGAACTTCATTGATCAGGATGTCACGGATCACACCACCTCCTGCACCGGTACACATGCCCATGATGTTGGCGGCCCAGAAGGAGAAGCCAGCGTCAAGCGTCTTCTGGAAACCTACAATGGTGAAGAGGCCCAGACCGATGGTATCGAACAGGAAGATGGTATTGGAGATACGCTCGATGAAACGGTGGAAGAAAAGGAAGGCCAGAAGGGCCACGCCTACGATGACCAGATAGATCCACTGTGTCATCCAGAAAGGACTGAGGCCCAGCATCAGGTCACGTAATGTACCTCCTCCTACAGCGGTGGCCATGCCGACAATGAAGGCGCCAAACAGGTCGAACTGCTTAGCTGAAGCAAGGCGAAGGCCGGAGATGGCGAAAGCGAAGGTTCCGGTATAATCTACAATGTCTACAAAGGTAATGTCCATAATAGAAAAAGATCGTGTAAAGAACCATCTCTACACGACCCGATATTTGCTTTTAGTAATAAAAATCTTTTAATAAAATTGGAGAAGCCATTAACGAACTACCTCCAATGCGATGTAGCACATTGCAATCATATAAGCTGCAATCATTGCTAACTGAAAATGCTTGTTCTTAAATAACTGTTCCATAATAAAAATACCTTAAAATTAAAAATACCTTTAAATAACGCAGCAATTTATAAATGTTTCTTTGAGGAATGCCTTTCGACCGGTCTGGAAATTCGTAGAAGACCGCGTCAGGGGTTTTTCCTTTTGTTTTGCGCTGCAAAGGTACGGCGTTTTTGGAGAATGTGCAAGAAATTGGATAGAAAACGCGCATTTTCCTTAAACATGAGCCATTTTAATAGTATTTTGCTATTTTGGGGATGCAAAAAACATGTTATAAAACATATTTTCGGCCCTCTAAAAACAGCCAAAAGACAGGCAAATGGAAGATTTTAAAGCTTTTCGGCGTAGAAATTGGCAGAAAATCGAGCATTTACTCGTAGACCTGATACATCATCTTCTGGAGGACGCTATCTGCAACCTCCTTGCCAGCGAGGACGGTGACCATCTGATGACCGAGCTGATAGCCGACACCTGCACCACAGGCAGTGATGATGTTGCCATCGAGGACACAAGACTTCTTCTGGAAGTCGGCACCCAGGAGCTTCTCCTCGAAGCCAGGGTAGCAGGTAGCCTTCTTACCCTGGAGGAGACCCATAAGGCCATAGACCATCGGAGCTGCACAGACAGCGGCAAGGTACTTGCCTGCGGCGTTGTACTCATTGATGTACTCTGCCAGTGCTGCACACTGCGACAGGTTGCTTGAGCCTGGCATACCGCCTGGCAGAAAGATCATATCGCCGTCAGAGAGATCAGAAGCAGGAAGTACCTGATCGGCTATCACTGGAATGCCATTGCTGGCAGTAACTACATCCTCATCGGTGATGCTGACGGTGATAGTCTGGATGCCTGCACGACGGAGGATATCAATTGGAAGGGTAGCCTCGGCAATCTCAAAGCCGTTGGCTAACATCGCGTATACTTTCATATTTTTCATTTTTAACTTTTAACTTTTCACTTTCTAATCTGTCCCTCTCCCACCACTATATATTTATAAGTAGTGATCTCTGGCAATGCCATCGGGCCACGTGCATGGAGCTTCTGCGTAGAGATGCCGATCTCAGCACCGAAACCGAACTGAGCGCCGTCGGTCCATGAAGTCGGAAGGTTCTGATAGACACAAGCAGCATCGATGATACGGGTGAAGCGTCGGCAGACAGCCTCATCTTCGCTGACGATGCTCTCAGAGTGATGGCTGGTGTGACTCTGGATGAAGTCGATGGCCTCATCAGCGCTGTCGACCGTGCGGATGACCATGCGATAAGACAAGGTCTCCATGCCAAAATGCTCCGGCTGCGCTGGGTTGAGGAGCTCTGCAGGATACTTACCCTCTAATGCTGCATAAGAACGCTTGTCAGCGAAGATCTCTACAGGTGTAGTGTTTGTAGCCAATGGCTCACAAAGTGTTGGAAGAGCAGCTAAATGGCTGCTGTGGAGAACGAGACAGTCGAGCGCGTTGCAGACCGAGACACGACGGCATTTGCCGTTATGGACGATGGCGGAGGCTTTGGCCAAGTCAGCCTTCTCATCAACGTATGTGTGGCAGACACCTGCGCCTGTCTCGATGACTGGCACACGAGCGGTCTCACGGACGAAATCAATGAGGCGACGGCTGCCACGAGGGATGACGAGATCGACCTTACCTACGGCCGACAACATCTCGGCGGTAGCCTCTCGATCGTTCGGGAGAAGCGTACAGAGCGCCTCTGGCAGGCCTGCATCGGACAGAACACGGTGGATGATAGAGACCTCACAAGCGTTGGTGTCTGCAGCTTCCTTGCCTCCCTTGAGAATCACGGCACTACCAGCTTTGAAGCAAAGCGAGAAGACGTCGATGGTAACGTTAGGACGCGCCTCGTAGATGACGCCGATGACACCGAATGGGACGGAGACCTTACGGATGGCCATATCGTTAGGACGGACGCTCTCGCTAAGGACGCGATTGAGTGGAGATGGCAAGGCGGCGACGTTGCGCGTATCATTAGCAATACCCTTGATACGCTCCTCGTTGAGCATGAGGCGGTCGTAGCGAGAGTCGGCAGGATCCATGCGGCTTAGATCTTCCAGATTGGACTGGATGATGTTCTTCTGTCGCTCCTCCAATGCATCGGCGAGAGCCAGAAGCACCTCATTAACCTTCTCCTCGGTCATGTCGAGTAACGAGTAGCTGGCCTTACGAGCCTCATCGAGCAACTCTGAGACGGTAGGCTTCTTAACGACCTCGGCGTACTGGAAGCAGTTGTTCTGCTCGTCGTACTCATATCCGGCTTCGTTAAGTTTTACCAGCAACATGGCAGGATCAATGTCCTCTTCGTCGCAAAGGTCTTCGAGCGAGGAATACTGATCGCGTAGTTTCATATTGATCATGCTGAAGAGCATGTCAGGGTCTTGTGGAAGATACATAGGGAGTTAGAAGTAGGGGTTATATGTCGATTCGTAACCGATGGTAGTCATTGGGCCATGACCTGGATAGACCCTGGTTTCGGCAGGGAGCGGCAGGAGCTTTTCGACGATACTGCGGATCAGGAGCGGACCATTGCCACCCATGGCAGGACCGAAGTCAGAGCGGCCGACGGAGCCACAGAAGAGGACATCACCAGAGAAGAGTATCTGATCCTGTGGCAAATAGAAACAGAGGCCATGGAAGCTATGCCCAGGACAATCGAGGACTTCGATGCGGTGAGACATCTCTCCTTCCGGTTCGCCGAGCCAGAGGACATCGCCATCGGCCAGATTCTTATCGATCGGGAGCCAGTGTAAAGGCAGATCGATGCCAAAAGCGTTGTTCTGGACCTGCACAGATGGCATGTGCGACTGCTCGTCCATGCTGCCATAGATATGTATATTATAAGTACGCGCGACGTAAGCCGATCCCATGCAGTGATCTGTATGTCCATGTGTCTGCAGGACGAACTGCACGTTGAGACCTTTCTCCTCTATGAAGCGATGCACACGCTGCCATTCATAGTCGCTCCCTATGCCAGGATCGACGACAAACGCAAGGCGAGAGGTCTCGTCCCACGCAATGTAGCACTGTTCGCTGAAAGGATTGCAGACGAAGGTTTGGATCTGGAGCATGAAAAGTTAACAGTTAATAGTTAACAGTTATAGTTTATTGTCAGCTGTCTTATTTTATTGGAGTATACAGCACATTCTTTGTTTCAAAGAACTCCTCCTTGAAATATGTCGAGATAGGTACGATTTTCGTTCCCTGACACTGGCGTGGCTTGAGTTCCTCTTCGAGGTCTCCACCTTTGAGCGTGATAAGGCCCGTCTTGGTGCAACGTCGGACGAGCTTGACGAGGTCTGGCAGGACCATGACTGCACGACTGACAGCGTAGTCAAACTCCTCTTTGACCTCCTCGATACCTGCATGCCGAAACTCGACGTTCTTCAGACCGATCGAAGTAGCGACCTCCTGTGCGACACGAACCTTTTTACCGATACGATCGACCAAAAGGAAATGGCACTCAGGATATCGGATAGCCAACGGGATGCCAGGGAAGCCACCGCCGCAACCGACATCGACAATACGCGTTCCTGCAGGCCAACCGCCTTTGAGTGAGTTCTCGACATATCGGCTGATGGCCAGCGAATGCTGCACATGATGCTCGTAGAGATGCTCAATATCCTTGCGGCTCACCACATTGATCTTGGCGTTCCAGTCGGTATACAACGGCAGCAGCGCGGCAAATTGCGTGCGCTGCTCATCGGTTAATTCGGGGAAGTATTTCAAGAAATCCATATCAGAGCGCTGTAGTCTTAGCCTGTGCAAACGCCTTGACAGGAGACTCTGGATCGATCAGACCCACAAGTTCCTTCCAGCTGAGAGAAACGGTCACAGGACCGTAAGCGTATGGTGCGATCTCATAAGGATCATAGATCCAGGTAAGGCCATTATCGTCGAGCAGGAAGTTATCGGTCGGTTCAATATCATTGGCTGAGAAGAAGATGCCTGACTGTGCCAGCTGCTCTACGCTCTCACACTCATTGAGTGCAGCAAGCGCCTGACGCAGCAAAACGCCTACCTCAGAAATATTCTCTCCTGAGAAAAGGTTGCCTAAGGTGATGGCTTGTTGTGCAGAGAGATCAAACACACGATTGGCTGTAATGGTGTTGCCATGAGCGCCACCCATATAGCTATAGACCTTGAACTGATAGCAGAGGAAGTTGGATTCCTGGAAGGTTACAGCACCTTCTGCCAGCTCCTCATAGCTCATCCAGGTAGCAGCAGCATCCAAATCCTCACCATAGCTATCGATGGCATCCTTACCCTCCTGCAAGTACTGAAGGACATAGGTACGGAGATAGCTGTTGGCCATGCCCTGGACGGTACCGTCGCATTCCTCTGCAAAAGCTCCCTGACGAGGGATTGAAACAAGGAATCGCTGCAATGACAGAGAAAGGCCGCTGTTACCCTCTACATAAGGAACCTCCATACGAAGATTGAAGTGACAGGCAGGCTTCTCATAATTATGGAATAGAGGACAGATGGAATCGACAGACACACTATCGATCAAAACTGTGATGTCCGAAGACTTTGTGGTGCAAGAATTAAATCCCAACTGAAGAATCAGGGACGCAACTACGAAAAATGCTATTAAAAAGCGTTTCATTGTTAAAATTATATATAAAAGTGCTGCAAAGATAAAGATTATTTTGAGAAAAGCGCTATCTTTGCATCGAAATTTTACAATTATGATTAAGAAATTCTTTTTTTGTGTGTTAATGATGTTGTTTTTCTCAGCACACATAGCAGATTTATACGCTCAGACCTACGACGAATACGTGACCATGAGTTTCGATTATATCGAACAAGACAGCTTGGCGCAGGCGGAGGAAGCCCTCCGCTGTGCACTGAGGCTAGAGCCAGGAAATCCTGGAAACGGGCTGGTATTGGCCAATATGGGAACCCTACAGCGCCAGCAGGGAAAACTGAAGGAGGCGGAACAGTCGTATACCATCGGACTGGGATTTATGCCAGAAAACCTCACGTTGCTCAACAGCCGCGCCTCGCTCTATGCAGAGATGGCAGAGTATGCCAAGGCCATCGACGACTACACAACGATCATCGTGAAGGAAGCCGAGAATGAGGACGCCTACTATCAGCGCGCCCTCTGCCGACTGATGAACAGCGACACGATCGGTGCAAGGCTGGATCTGGAGCAGATTGATAAGTTCAATCCGAACAGTGCCAAATCCCGTCTTGGCATGGCTTATGTCTACAAGGCTCAACGAATGTGGAGAGAGGCGGCAGAGCTCTACGATGCACTGATAGATCGTAATCCGAAGAGCGCATCGCTACTGAGAGAAAGAGCTGAAGTACACTACCTGAGCGGACGCATGGGAGCGGCGCTGACAGACATAGAAAAGAGTATATCGATGGGGCCAAGAGACCCTTATTCCTACATCCTTCGCGCCCAGATCAGATATGCAAAAGGAGACAAGGAATATGCTCGCAGAGACCTCAATCAAGCACTAGAACTGGGTCTACCAGAGGCAGAAACAGGAGATTTATTGCTAAAATTGAAGTAATTTTGCATTTTTTTAGATTTTTTTGTCCAACCTATTATAAAAAAGGCTATCTTTGTCCCCAAATAATTTTTAATTTGTAGTATTCTGCAAACACGATAACCATGCGGACTTTCGCAACTTACATAGAATACCTCCTGATGACCCAGCACTACTGCTATGTGCCGGGAAAGGGAGCGTATATGCTGAGCGAAGAGCCTGCAACCATGGGAACGCATCCTAGCATCGGCGCAGACAGTCGTCGCGTACACAAGCTGGAGGCGCCACGTCGTGTCATCCGTTTCTCGCCATTGCACCATCATGACGATGGCATGCTGGCCAACCTGCTGATGGAAGCAGAAGGCATGTCATTTGACGAGGCATGCCGCTACATCGAGCGTCAGGCGTCGCTGTTGCCAGAAGATTTCCATACTTCGGCCTCGCTGCATATCGACACGGATAATTTCGGCTATAACGAACTTTCTTTCGAGACCTGGGGAGACATCGAGGCCCGCCTCAATGCTGCTGCTCATCCTGAGAAACAGAATCCTGCCATAGAAGAAAAGAAGCGCCGTGAGGCTGATATCATCGCCATCCCACGCTACTGGGCTCAGCGCGTGGCCGTGGTACTCCTGATTGCCGTATGCTTCTTTGCCAGTTTCTTAGGACTGGACGATCAGACGACACAGCAGCAGTATGCCAATGTCATCGACCTGTCAATCCTGCAGCGTGGCACAAATAGCAACCACGTCTGGGAGAACCAGGATTTTGACCTGACTGAGGAAGAAGACAGCATCTTTGCAGGTGACGAGCTCGGAGACATCTATGCTTATGGTATAGATGAGGAAGAGATCTGGTCAGACGAGGAAGTTGCAGCGTATACACTCGATGCAGCAGAAGAATCCATTGCAGAAGCAGAGCCTGAAGCTGCTGCTCCAGAACCAAAGAAAGTCATTACGGTAGCTCCTAATGGCAAAATGTATTATATCATCGTAGCAAGTTGCCCTAACCAGCAGGACGCTGACCGCGCCCTCAATAACCTGCGCAAGCAAGGACACGACGAGGTGGGCATCTTGGAGCGCGATGACCGTTTCCGCCTCTACATCAACCGTTTCGGTGATAAGACCGAAGCAGAGGCATACCTTAAAGTCCTTCGTGAGGACAACAGCTTCCGCAGCGCGTGGCTGTTACCTGTCCGCGAAGCATCTCTTTCGTCTATTATAAAAAATACATACGATGACAACCAATTATTTATGGAATTGTCGCACCTTAACCAACGAACAGAAAGAGATCAAGGATGAACTAATTGCTGAACAAAACCTCAACCCTATCGTCGCCTCTCTGCTCGTTCAGCGTGGCGTGACGAATGGAGAAGAAGCCCGTCGCTTCTTCCGTCCGCAGCTTTCCTCAGGACTGCATGATCCGTTCCTGATGAAAGATATGGATAAGGCGGTGGCCCGTCTGAACGAGGCCATCGGACGCAAGGAACGTATTCTCATCTACGGAGATTACGACGTTGATGGTACCAGTGCAGTTGCACTTGTATATCGTTTCCTTCGCAGCTTTTATTCCTCACTGGATTACTATATCCCAGATCGTTATGACGACGGATATGGTATTTCTGAGAAAGGTGTAGATTACGCCTATGACTCAGGCGTTAAACTGGTCATTGCACTCGATTGCGGCATCAAGGCAATCAATATGGTACGCTATGCCAAAAGCAAAGGCATCGACTTCATCATCTGCGACCATCATAAGCCAGACGATGAACTGCCTGAGGCTGTGGCTGTACTTGATCCGAAGCGTCTGGACGACGAGTATCCTTACCCTCACCTCTCAGCGTGCGGCGTAGGTCTTAAGTTCATGCAGGCCTTCGCTCGTAATAATGGCATGAATGAGTTGGGGATGATCTATCCATTGCTCGATCTTTGTGCCATGTCTATCGCTACCGACATCGTTCCTATCACAGGCGAGAACCGTGTGCTGTCGTACAATGGTCTGCGCCGTCTCAATGAGAACGCCAACAATGGCATCAAGGCCATCATCGAACAGTGCGGACTCAAGGACAAGAAGGAACTCACCAACTCAGATATCGTCTTCAAGATCGGACCTCGCATCAACGCCTCTGGACGTATGATGTGCGGCGTTGAAGCTGTGGATCTGCTCGTAGCTCGCGATATGGTCACGGCCCGACAGTGTGCAGACAAGATCTCTGAGTATAATGAAACTCGTAAGGAACTCGACAAGCGTGTGACTGAAGAAGCCATTGAACAGGTCGACAAGATGAATATACAGGACAAGAAATCGGTCCTCGTATACAATCCTTCATGGCATAAGGGTGTCATCGGTATCGTGGCATCACGTCTCACCGAGCACTACTATCGCCCTGCCATCGTCCTGACTTCGGCCTGTGGCTTTGCCAGTGGTTCGGCGAGAAGTATCCAGGGTTTCGATGTCTACTCGGCCATCAACTCATGTCGCGACATTATCGAGAACTTTGGTGGACACACCTTCGCAGCCGGTTTGACGCTCAAAGAGGAACATATCCCTGAGTTGACTCAGCGTATCGAACAGTGGGTAGAGGATCATATCACTGACGCTCAGCAGCGACAGCATCTCGATGTGGACATGGAGGTGAAGTTCAACGAGGTTACTCCTCGCCTCTTCAAGAGCCTCAAGGCCCTTGCTCCTTTCGGTCCTGGCAACCAGAAACCACTCTTCGTGGCTCGCCGCATCAAGGATCAGGGACAGAGCCGTCTCGTCGGCAAGGAGATGGAGCATATCCGCATGGAGATGGTCGATCCTGTCACCGGCTTCACACACAACGGCATCGCATTCAATCAGGCCGAGAAGTTTGACATCGTCAAGAGCGGCAAACCTTTCGATATTATCTTTAGCGTTGAAGAGAATACCTTTAGCCAGAACAACATCCAGCTCCTCGTCAAAGATATCAAGGAGAGTGAGACCAATAGCATTTCAGCAGTCCTCAGCTTGCTCATTAAGAACACTAAAGACGATGCGGATGTAATCGGAGAAAATCTGACCAGCGTACATTGATGACACAGGATATCCACCAGATACTTAAAGAATACTGGGGCTATGATACCTTCCGACCACTGCAGGAAGACATCATAGCCTCAGTGCTTAATGGCCATGATACTCTCGGCATGCTTCCTACAGGTGGTGGCAAGAGTATCACCTTCCAAGTGCCAGCGCTGGCACTTGGAGGATTGACATTGGTCGTGACGCCATTGATCTCGCTGATGAAAGACCAATGCGACCATCTGGTGCAACGTGGCATTAAGGCAGCTGCGGTGTTTATGGGAATGTCGCATAAAGAGGTATTGGAGACGTACGAGCGTGTCATTTCCGAGGATTACCGCTTCCTGTATCTCTCTCCTGAGCGACTGGAGACACAGCTTTTCCAGGCGAAGCTGCGATATATGGATGTGCGACTGCTTGTCGTCGACGAGGCTCATTGCATCTCACAATGGGGATATGATTTCCGTCCTCCTTATTTAAAAATAGCGAATCTACGCAAACTATTAGAGGAGTTAAAGAAAGAAGTTCCCTGCATGGCTTTGACCGCTACAGCGACCAAAGAAGTCATGGATGACATCCAGGACAAGCTGCATTTCCATAAGGAATCGAATGTCTTCCGCGCGTCCTTCGAACGTCCTAACCTCATCTATTCCGTTATACATACCGAAGACAAATTAGGGACACTGCTGCGCAAACTCTCGCAGATTCTCAGCTCCAGCGAAGAAGGTTCATCAGCCATCGTCTACGTCCGCAGTCGCAAGAAAACGGCAGAGATTGCCGAACATCTGACGCTCAATGGCATTGATGCCAGCTACTACCATGCAGGTCTCAAACCAGAGGAGAAACAGGAACGGCAGGATCACTGGATGGAGGGACATCCGGCTGTCATCGTCGCCACGAACGCCTTTGGCATGGGTATCGACAAACCGAATGTAAGAGCCGTTTTCCACATCGACCTCCCCCCTTCGCCAGAGGAATATTTCCAGGAAGCCGGTCGTGCTGGTCGTGACGGCAAGCCTGCCCAAGCCTGGATCATCAACGAGAGCGGAGACAAGCTCAAATTGCTCCGTCATCTCGAAGATGAATACCCACAGCGCGATTTCATCCGTCACGTCTATGGCCGACTGGCATCATTCTACCAGATCGCCATCGCTGCTGGTTATGCCAATATGTTTGAGTTCGATATCATGCGTTTCTGTTCGGCCTATCACCTCAGTGTCACGCAGGTACATTATGCACTCAAACTGCTCGATCAGTCCGGCTACATCAGCTATATAGAAGAGCCAGATCGTCATTCGCGCCTCATGATCACCACGTCGCGCGAATCGCTCTATCACCTCAATCAGTTCGATCCAGAGTGCCAGCGTATCCTGCAGGCGCTGCTACGTCTCTACACTGGCCTCTTTGCCGACTACGTCTTCATCCGCGAAGACGAAATCTTGCGATATACCGGCCTCGACCAGCAGACGCTCTACGACAAACTGCTCCTGCTCAGTCGATTCCACGTATTGCACTATATCCCAGCGCGTAAGATGCCTGCCATCTACTACCTCACGCCTCGACTGGAGGACGAGGAGCTGCGTATCTCGCACGTCGTCTATGAAGACCGTCATGCACGTCAGGAGAAGCGTATCCGTGCCATGATCAATTATGTCGAAAACGATCAGGAATGCCGCCTCGTACAGCTGTTGCATTACTTCGGAGAAGATATCGACCATCGCTGCCAGCACTGCGATGTCTGCCAAAGTGAATCCCTTGAAGGAAACATTCATGAGGTGCGTGAAGCCATCCGTCAGCTCATTCTGACTCATCTGAAAGCCGCACAGCAGCCTGTCGCCGTACAGACGGTTCTGGCAAAGATGCAGCATCAGGAACTCGTAGCAGATGTCTTACAGCTGATGGTGACCGACGAAGAAATCACATTGCAAGACAATATAATAACACTCAACTAATAACATTGTTAGCTATTTACTGTTAACTAAAAAATCCCCATGCTCATCGAACTATTACTACTCCTTGGCAGCTACAATGACGCCAACCAGGAATCCATCCAGTTATACAGTTTCAATCAGGAGACCGGCCAATTCTCCTACGTAAGTGGCGTCAAAGGCGTAACCAATCCGACCTTCCTGTGCACTAATGCAGCGCAGAACAAAGTCTATGCCGTCGGCGAATATGACGAAGACGACAAGGCCACTATGAATGCATTGCAGCTCGATAAGAAGAGCGGAACACTCACCCTCTTCAGCACCCAGCAGAACCACTCTGGTGCTCCTTGTAATATCACGCTGAGCCCTGACGAGAAGCAGCTCATCAGTGCTAACTACACTGGTGGCAGCCTTACCGTCTTCAACCTCAATGCAGACGGTTCACTGCAAGAGCCGACCTTGATCCAATACTATGGACAGGGACCAAACACTGCGCGTCAGGAGAAGCCTCATCTCCATGCAGTCAACTTCTCCCCTGACCATAATTATCTTCTTGCCAATGACCTCGGACTGGATCAGATCCACGTTTATCCATTCCCTTTGGATACTAACCGTGGCTATTCGTTGCATCTCGATGCAGGTGCTGGTCCACGCCACCTCTGTTTTGCACCTGATGGCCGATATGCATACCTTATCTCTGAACTCTCTGGTCAAATCTTTACCCTTTCATACGATGCAGGCCAGCTTCGTGTAGTAGATTCTATTGTTGCCGACACCGTACAGGCAGGTGGCAGTGCAGACATTCACATGACAAGCGACGGCAAGTACCTCTACGCCTCACACCGCCTCCAGAATGATGGTATCAGCATCTATAAGGTCAATCCTTCCGACGGTTCCCTACAGCGTATCGGCTACCAGAAGACAGGTATCCATCCTCGCAACTTTGCCATCACGCCTAATGACCGCTATCTCCTCGTCGCCTGTCGAGACAGCAATGCCATCCAGGTATACGAAAGGGATGCTTCTACCGGTCTCCTTCACGATACCGGCAGAAGCATCCAGATGACACGTCCGATGTTTGTCAAATGTCTCAATAAATAAAAACTATACTCGGCCGAAGCAACTACCAGCCAACGCTTCAGCACATCGCTGACCATCCATCGCTGCACTGACGATGCCACCGGCAAAACCAGCGCCTTCGCCACAAGGATAGAGCCCCTGCACGACCGGATGGCAGAAAGTCTCTCGGTCACGTGGGATTCGGACAGGCGAAGAGGTACGCGTCTCCGCGCCGACGAGCAACGCCTCCTCGGTCAGGAAACCACGCGCACGCTGTCCAAAGAACTGGAGCGCCTGCTGCATACGAGCAGAGATGAAGCGTGGCATCCAGAAATGAATAGGACTGGCAATGACACCAGGCGTATAGCTCGACGCTGGCAGATCAGCAGAGAGACGACCTCGCACAAAGTCGGTCATACGCTGAGCAGGAGCCGCCTGGGTGCGGTTACCATTCATCCAACACTGTTGCTCGATGGCTTCCTGTACGGCCATCATGGCCAGAGGTGAAGACATCAGCTCCTCGCCTTCGAACATACGACCTGTAGGAGTCTCAGCCAAAGGCAACTGTGTAGCGAGCTCCTGCAGGTCTTCTGTACGTATCTCCGTAACCATCGCAGCATTGGCCCATTTACTGCCACGCGCACTGGCACTCATACCATTGACTACTACCTGCTCAGGACCTGTGGCCGAAGGGATGATGACGCCACCAGGACACATACAGAACGAATAGACGCCACGCTGCACACCTGCGGTGGCACCTTTCTGATTCAGATTGCCTGTAGCTTGCGTTACGAAGCTATATTCTGCGGCTGGCAGGTACTTACCTCTACCCTCTTTACTATGATACTGTATCTGATCGATAAGCGACTGTGGATGCTCCAGACGGCAACCAATGGCCAGACCTTTCGCCTCAATGAGAATATGCTGACGATGCAGCATGCGATAGATGTCGCGTGCTGAGTGACCTGTGGCTAAGATGACGGGACCGAGGAACTCGTGACCGTTGCGGGTACGGACACCCACAACAGAGTGAGGAGTGAGGAGTGAGGAGTGAGGAATTGGAAGTGAGGAGTGAGAATCTCCTTTGAGGATGAGCTCCTCCACCGCTGTCTCGAAATGGATCTCTCCGCCACACTCCATGATCTTCTCACGGATATTGGCAATGATGGCAGGCAGGCGGTCGGTACCGATATGCGGATGCGAAGCGTCAAGGATTCCCGTGTCTGCACCGAACTGGCAGAGACCTTCGAGGACTCCTTGCACATTGCCACGCTTCTTGCTGCGCGTGAAGAGTTTACCATCGGAGAATGCACCTGCGCCACCCTCTCCGAAGCAGAAATTTGACTCAGGATCGACTTTCTGTTCACGGGTGATCATGGCTACATCACGACGACGATCGGTGACGTTACGGCCACGCTCCAGAACGATAGGCTTCACTCCTAACTCTATGAGGCGAAGAGCGGCAAACAATCCACCAGGACCTGCACCTACGATGATTGCCTGTGGTGCATCGGCTGGCAGTTCCTTATAGAGCTTTGGCTGAAACTGAAGAACAGGTGGCTGCTCATTAATATATAGATCCACGTCGAGCTGCACCATCACTTGACGTTGACGCGCGTCGATGCTGGTGTGTTTCATTCGGATACCTTTCAGCGCTTTTCGGCTGATGGCATTCTCCTTGCACAGTTGCTCTTCGAGTCGTTCCGCATCGGCCCATATCTGAGGCAAAACGCGGGTTCGGATAGATTTGATCATGATTATTTGAATAACATTCTAAACGCCTCATCGACACGCGATACCGGACAGACCTGTATCTTGAGCGACTTCTTATCGATACTCTTCAGTGCGACGTTCGGGATGAGGATACGTTCGAAGCCGAGCTTCTCAGCCTCACGGATACGCTGTTCGAGACGGCTGACAGGACGGATCTCTCCCGAGAGTCCTACCTCTCCTGTCATACAGGTCAATGGCGGCAGAGGCATATCCATATTTGACGAAAGTATAGCTGCCATGACTGCCAGATCCATTGCAGGATCGCTGACTCTCAGCCCTCCAGCGATATTGAGGAAGACATCTTTCTGTCCCAGTTTGAAGCCGACTTTCTTCTCCAATACCGCTAGCAGCATATTCATTCTGCGCTGATCGAAGCCTGTCGTCGATCGCATTGGCGTGGCGTATGCCGATGAACTGACGAGTGCCTGTGTCTCGATCAGGAACGATCGCATACCTTCGATCGCCGCAGCGATAGCGACGCCTGAGAGGTCATTATGATCGGTATTGAGCAAGAGTTCCGACGGATTGGTCACCTGACGCAAACCTGTTCCTAACATCTCATAGATACCGAGCTCGGAGGTTGATCCGAAACGGTTCTTGATGGCACGTAGGATGCGGTACATATAGTGCTGATCGCCCTCAAACTGCAACACAGTATCGACTATATGCTCCAAAACTTTAGGACCAGCCAGACTTCCTTCCTTGGTGATATGACCGATGAGGATGACTGGTGTGCCACTCTCCTTGGCAAACTTCAGGATTCGCGATGCACACTCGCGCACCTGTCCGACGCTACCAGCGCTCGACTCGAGATCATCGGTAGCAATCGTCTGTATGGAGTCGATGATGACAATGTCTGGCTCGACGTTTGCCACATGGATGAAGATATCATCGAGGTTCGTCTCACAGGCGATGAAGACATTCTGATGCTCCACCTCAGGATCTGCCGACAGTCGCAGTGCACGGAGTTTGAGCTGGTAGGATGACTCCTCGCCAGAGCAATAGAGTATCTTCTTATCCGTGATGTTCATGACCGTCTGGAGCACTAGCGTCGACTTGCCGATACCCGGATCACCACCCAGCAGCACCATCGATCCTGGCACAAGACCACCACCCAACACGCGGTTGAGTTCCTGGTCATGCATATCGATACGCTGCTCTTCACGCGCTTCGATCTCATTGAGTCGCTTCGGCTGTTCCTTCTGTCCTGGCAGGCCTAAAGCGCCAGCATGAGTCCACTGCACGCCACCGCTTCGCTTGGAAGCTTTGCCGATAGCTCCTGACTTGGTGTCGACGATCTCTTCTACACACGTTCCCCATTCGCCACACGACGGACAACGACCGAACCATTTAGGTTCCTCGCAGCCGCAGGATGAACAGAAATAGGAGGTCTTCTGTTTTGCCATACAATCTTATATTTACACGCGTGCAAAGATACACCGAATTTACGTCTTTTCCAAATCAAGCCATCATTTTGACAAGTATGATTGCGAAAAAAGAAGACAAAATACTGAAATCCGTCTCAATTGCCGAGCAACTATTGCAGATGACACGAAAATAAACTATCTTTGCACCACTGAAAAAACTTATTTTTCACTTCGCTTTGCAGTTCTGCACCCTGACCAAGTGCGGATCAAAAGGGAATCCGGTGCGAATCCGGAACAGTCCCGCTGCTGTGTGTCCTACTTAGTTGCCGACGTACCTTGAATGTCACTGCCCATGTTAACAGGCGGGAAGACAGTACACCGAGCCAGGACGAGCCAGAAGACCTGCTGCAAAGAGCGCCCACTCATGACTCCTGCGATCGACAGGACGGGACACTTCTATTGACGTTAACAAAGAAACTGAGTTTTGATGATTGCTACTTGTCTGGTGCTGATTGGCATGCTGGACTCTATACGCGTGGTTAATGAAGTAACCGTGCAGGGTCAGTTGCGCCACCAGGAGACCATCGCTCCACAGAAGATCAGCGGAGAGATGCTGCAGCGTGTCAGTGCACACACTGTGGCCGACGCCCTACGCCTGATGAGCGGTGTGCAGGTCAAGGACTATGGTGGCATAGGAGGACTCAAGACGGTCAATATACGCAGCATGGGATCGCAGCACGTCGGCATCTACTACGATGGCATCGAGCTGGGTAATGCACAGAATGGGCAGATCGATCTCGGCCAGTTCTCTTTGGACAACATCGAGGAAATCTCTGTCTACAACGGTCAACGATCGGCTCTGATGCAGACAGCCAGCGATCTGGTCAATGCCGGCAGCGTCTACATCCGTACGCAAGCCCCTCGCCTCTCCGACCAGCATCCTTCGCACCGAAAAGCCAAACTGCAGACAGGTGCCAGCCAACTGCTACGCGGTTCGCTCAGCTGGGATCAGCGTCTCTCCGACCACTGGCTATTAAGTGCTAATGCCGAGGGGATGGCCAGTGACGGCCGATATCATTTCAACTACCGTCGCCTCAACTACGACAACACGGTGGCCTACGACACCACGGCTACGCGTCACAACGGGGACCTCCAGTCGCTCCGTGCGGAGGCCAACCTGTGGTATCGTGGAGATAACAACCAGCTGGCGCATGTCAAGGCATACACCTACCTGTCGAACCGCGGCATCCCTGGTGCCATCGTAAATAACGTGTGGCGACGAGGTGAGCGTCAATCTGACAGCAATACCTTCCTTCAAGGCCAGTGGCAGGCTGATGTCACAGAACGCTATTCCCTGCGACTCTTAGGCAAATACGCCTACTACGGCACTCATTACATCAATAAGGATGCTGCGACGATGCAGGTCAACCAGCAGTACCGACAGCAGGAAGCCTACGCCAGCATGTCGCACCTGCTTGCCATCACGCCGTGGTGGAACGTGGCTGCCAGCTACGATATCCGATACAACACGCTGTGGTCAGACAAAGCCCTCTTCGCCTCCCCTTCCCGCTGGTCACATCTCCTGGGTCTTGCCACCGCCTTTGACTGGCACTGGCTACAGTTGCATGGCAGCCTTGTCTGCTCTCATTACAGCGATGCGACCAAAGCTGGATCCTCGTCTGGCAATACCTCGCACCTCACACCTGCCTTATTCCTCAAAGTCAAGCCTTTCGCTGATGAGTCGCTGCAACTGCATGCTTTCGTCAAGCAGAGCTTCCGCATGCCGACGTTCAATGACCTGTATTACACCGAGATTGGAAATGCGAATCTGCGACCAGAGAAGGCTACTCAGAGTTCCATCGGTTTGAAATATAAGTTCCTGACCATCGACGCCTATCACAACGTCGTCAACGATAAGATCGTGGCTTATCCGAAAGGTCAGCAGTTTCGCTGGACGATGTTGAATCTCGGTCATGTCGTGATCGATGGCATCGATGTACAAGCCTCTGACGAGTGGCAACTGACACAGGATCTGAAGCTCTTCGCACATCTGCAATACACCTATCAGCAGGCGCGTGACAAGACGGACAGAGCGGATTCTTATTACGGAGATCAGATCCCCTACACGCCTTGGCACAGCGGTTCTGCTACAGGTTCGCTGTCGTGGCGCGACTGGTCTTTGACCTACAACTTCGTCTATACCGGCGAACGCTACTGCCAGCAGGAGAATATCGCATACAATCACCTACAGCCGTGGTATACGAGCGATCTGTCTCTGGTTGGACGATTCCATCTTGGAGCCACCACGATGCAAGCTACGCTGCAAGTCAATAACCTCTTCGATCAGCAATACGACGTCATCATCAATTACCCGATGCCAGGTCGGCAATTCTTCTGTACACTACAATGCGAATTCTAAGACACCATCTCATAACAATCCTCCTCTGCCTCCTGACGCTCTCAGCGTGCAGGGAGGATGAGTATGTGTCTTATGTCATCGATACTCCGTTAGGCTCCTCTCCTGCCACGTCTTCCAGCATCGCTGGTATGTATGTCCTGTGCGAAGGCAATATGGGATCGAACAAGTGTACGCTCGACTATCTCGACCTCTCTGGCCAATGGACGGGCAAGGATCAGCGTATTCACTACCTTCGCAACATCTACGGACAGCAGAATCCATCCACGGTATTCGAGCTTGGCGATGTCGGCAATGACATCCAGATCTATGGCAGTCGTCTTTGGATCGTAGTCAATTGCTCCAACAAGGTGGAGGTCTGCCATGCGGCTGATGCACGTCGCATCGGACAAGTCAATATTCCTAACGCTCGCTACGTGACTTTCCATGACGGTTTTGCGTATGTCAGCTCCTACGTCGGTGGCGTGCAGCAAGGCAACGACGCTCCGCTTGGTTGCGTCTATAAGGTCGATACGCTCTCGCTGCAGAAGGTTGACTCCGTCCTCGTAGGTTATCAGCCAGAGGAGATGGCCGTCGTCCAGAACCGCCTCTATGTGGCCAATAGCGGTGGTTATCGCGCTCCGGATTACGATCATACGATGAGCGTCATCGACCTCTCTCTGCCGAAGATGAGCGTCTCTGAGACCATCGACATCGCTCCAAACCTGCATCATGTCGTGGCAGACAAGCAGGGTCATCTCTGGATCACCAGCCGTGGCGACTACGGCAAGACACCCGCTCAGCTGCATTGTCTGGAGCCCTCAGGACCAACCAAGCTCCATACCTTTGACATTCCCGTCACGAGCTTCTCCTTGGCAGGTGATACGCTCTTCTGTCTCTGTGCTACGGATCAAGGCCATCCGCTCCTTTCATTAATTAATACGCGCAATGGAGAGTCTCTCCCCTCGCCATCACAATGGCAGGAACCGAAGCTGGTGCATCCCTATGGCCTCATAGCCAATCCTGAGACGAGAGACTTTTATTTGATGGATGCCAAGAACTATGTCTCAAGTGGAGAGCTCCTGCACTTCCTCGCAGACGGCTCTTTCGACTGGCGTGTCTGGACAGGCGACATACCTTCACGCGCAGCCTTTGTGGGTCAGAGGGACAGGTACCTTGACCCGACTGGTCAGGGTCAAGGTACCTGTCCCTCCGACCCATTCATCGCCGGTGTCGATGAGTATGTGCCAGCACCTGGCCAGTTCGTCAACACCTTGCCTCTCTACGAGGATGGCGATGATGCTAACACCATGGCTCAGAAATGTTTCGAAGCCATAGGAGAGAATCGCAACGGTCTGGTGACGCTCGGCAGTTTCGGAGGTTTCATCACCTTCCATTTTGTTCAGCCTGTACAGAACATCGAAGGAGAATACGACCTTCAGATCTTTGGCAATGCCAACGTCAATGGCAGCGAGCCAGGTATCGTGATGGTTTCGGTCGATGAGAATGACAATGGAATCCCCGATGACACCTGGTATGAACTGGCAGGAAGCGCTTCTTCCACCGAGAGTGCCAACACGACTACTCCTATTATATATAATTATAAGGTAGAGTATCAGGACACAGGCTTGGCCGACATCCCTTGGAGCAACAATCAGGGACAACAGGGATTCATCTATCGCAATGAGTTTCATGACCAACCCTACTTCCCTCAATGGCTCACTTCTCCGCTATCGTTCACAGGTACGCGACTGCCAGACAACAGCGTAGAGAAGAGCGGCAATGGTTCTCAATGGGAACTCCATCCTTTCGAATACGGCTATGTCGACAATGTCCCTAACTCGGATGTCGCAGGATGTTCCTTCGACCTTTCCTGGGCCGTCGATCCTGCTACACGACAACCTGTCAAGCTCTCCAAGGTTCACTTTATCCGTGTCTATAGCGCCATGCAGCAGACCTGTGGCTGGTTAGGAGAGACGAGTACAGAGATCAGCGGAGCACGTCTCCTGCACCAATAAGCAAAAATAATAGTAACCAATAATATTTAATCAATTATCAAAATGAAAAAGTATTTCGCACTTTTGTTTGCAGCTACCGCAATGTTCAGCAGCTGTCTTGACGACAATGATGACGTCGATCCTATCACCTACTATGTCTCTCATTTAGAGGACATGCAGAGTGTCTTCAAGGGCAAGACTTATTGGAATGGCGAAGATGGCAGCGGCAAGCTGCAGGACGATTTCTTCGTCTACACCAACAACTACAATGCAGAATATGGTTCATGGGATGGCTTCGCTCTCTCATGCAGCACTTCCACCTCTTTCTCTGCCGACAACTATTACACCGATCAGTACAACTGCTGCACCACGGCGATCAATTCCAAGGTCTTCATGGTAGGCTACTACAGCGCCTGGGCCAATGGTGAACCAACCATCTACACCACTGTATCGAAGACCGATCAGACACACCGTCCGTTCTATCCTCTCACTGTCGATGTCACCAATGCAGCCTACGCGCTCACTTCGATGAAGAATGGCGATGCATACGCCAAGAAGTTCGACGCTAACGATTATCTCTACCTCTACGTCACTGGCTACAAAAATGGCAACGAGACCCAGAGCCTCAAGCTTCCTATGGCAGAGAATGGCAGATTTCTGGAGGGTTGGGCCACTGCCGATCTTCGTTCGTTAGGTCTGGTCGATGAGATCCGCTTCAAGATGGATTCGTCAGACAAAGGCGAATGGGGTATCAACACCCCTACCTATTTCTGCCTCGACAATCTGACAATCACCTTCCCTCAGGAACAGAAAAAATAAATAATGAGGTGCTTCCTTCTTTTCATCGTCCTGCTTCTCCTCTCCTCGTGCCACAGCATGAGGCAGGAGAAGCAGGACCTCGATCAACACACCTGCCAGTACGCGTCGCTTCTCAACCTCTACGAGACAGACGAAGACTACATGCTGGTGCAGATCTTCAATCCCTGGCAACCTGCAGAGGTGGAGGTGCAATACCTGCTTGTCCCTGCTGACGATGCAAGATGGAACGAAGATAAGGCCAACAAAGCAAAGGAGAAGTATGGCAATCTCACCCTGCTCCGCACTCCTCTGCAGCGTATCACCCTCACCACCTCCTGCCACGCTTATCTGCTCGATGAGCTGCGAGCTCTCGATCATGTCTCAGTAATGTGCGATACCGGCTACGTCATGTCTCCTTCCGTACATCGCTGGATGCACGATGGACTTGCCTTTGATGGTGGCAGCAGCATGGCACCTAACGCCGAGGTTCTGCTGGCAGCTCAGACCGATGCCGTGTGGATCTCTCCTTACGAGAACGCTTCCTACGGGACGCTCTCTCATCTTCCGTTAACCATGATCTATTGCGCCGACTATATGGAGACCTCTCCGTTAGCCCGCGCCGAGTGGATGCGCTTCTATGGCCGTCTGGTCGATAAAGGCCACGAAGCCGACTCCCTCTTCCAATGCATCGAGACACGTTATGACTCACTCATCAGCGTGTCTCATGCAGACACACTCAAGGCTCGTCGCACACTGCTGACCGAACTTCCCTACGGTCCTACCTGGTACGTCCCAGGCGGAGCCAGCACCTCTTCCCTGCTCTATCAGGACGCTGGCTATGACTACCTTTGGGCCAACGACTCCCACGCTGGAAGCCTTTCGCTAAGCCCTGAGGCCGTCCTGGCCAAGGCCATCGACTGTGACCGCTGGATCTTCAAGTACATGGATCCTGACGGAGACTGGACGCTCTCCACCTTCGTGCAGCGGAATCCTTACTACGGCCAGTTCAATGCCACAAAGAATGGCGATGTCTGGGGATGCAACACCGCCTACTCTGACTTCTTCGACGTCACTCCTTTCCGTCCGGACATCCTCTTAGAGAGTCTGATCAATGACGATGAGCGATTCTTCAAAAAATTGAAATAACGTATGTGGATCTTACTTCTCCTCAACCTCCTGGCACTTATTGCCAACATCCTGTTCGGTTCGGTAAGCATCCCCTGGAGCGAACTCCTCGACGCTCGCTGGCACTTCATCGTCTTCGAGAGTCGCTTGCCTGCTGCTATCACTGCAGCAATGACTGGCGCTTCATTGGGTGTCTGTGGGTTGTTGTTACAGAGTTATTTCCGCAATCCTTTGGCAGGTCCATCCATCTTAGGTATCACCAGCGGAGCCAACCTCATGGTAGCCATCGTCACGCTGGCTGGTGGCAGTGTAGCTGGCGGCTATGGAGCACTCTCCTTCGGCTTTAACACAAGCCTTGTGCTTGCCGCTCTTATCGGATCATTCGCTATCCTGGCCTTATTGCTTTTCTTAGGCCGATACGTGCGCCATCACGTCACGCTGCTCATCGTCGGCATCCTCTTAAGTTATCTCACCTCGGCAGCCATCACGCTGATGGGATTCTACGCTACGGCCAACGGTGTGCAGAGCCTGATGCTGTGGGGTATGGGCAACTTCAACGGCGTAGGCCTGACAGGTCTCTGGCTCTTCGTCCCTCTCACCCTCATCGGGTTGTTGGCCAGCGCGTTGCTGATCAAGTCACTCAATGGCTGGATGCTAGGCGAGACCTCAGCGCGTAACCTGGGAATCAACGTCTCCCGCACACGCTGGATGCTCCTCCTCGTCACCGGCCTCCTCTCTGCCATCACCACCGCCTGGTGTGGTCCTATTGCGTTTGTCGGCATGGCGATGCCGCATGTCGCACGGCTCCTTTGCCGCACCGACGACCATCGTCGCCTCCTCCCCGCCTCTCTCCTCTGTGGTTCGCTCTGCTGCAGCCTCTGTCTCTTGCTCAGCACCACTCCGACCGACGGTGCGATACTTCCGATCAACGCACTCACACCGCTATTCGGTGTACCTGTGATTATCTATTATCTGTTGAGGAAATCATAATAGAGATCATTACTGCAAAATGTGACGCCACGGTTTTAGGTTGTCCGATCCTGCAAACAAGAATGGACGTCGTGAGGGCAGGATGTCCATTCCCGCAAACAAGAACGGACGCCGTGGGGTCAGGATGTCCATTCCTGCAAACAAGAACGGACGCCGTGGGGTCAGGATGTCCATTCCTGCAAACAAGAACGGACGTCGTGAGGGCAGGATGTCCATTATAATAATAAAATATGATGAAACGTGAAATATATAACGCCACAGGCCTGATGGCACGGATCCGCGAGATCGGATTCCTTCCCTTACTGGACAGTGGCATCGAGGGATTCTCTGCCGAAGAGATGGTAACCGATGACTGCCGCTATGTGACATTCGTCGACGGTGGCTGGGACTGGCCGCTCTGGAAGTGGAAAGGTCCCATTGTCAACGACATGCCCTGCGTGTATGGCAAGTTCTTCAATAAGAAAGCCGGATTCATCAGTCTGGAGTGGTGGCCGGATTTCTGCAATTACCGTCGCAGCAAATTTCCAATGCCGACAGAAGGAACCATCGAGGACATGATCCTGTGTAACCTGCAGGAGGCCGGCAGCCTCATCACACGCGAGCTGCGTGCCGCATGCGGCTTTGACGGCAAAGGCATGCGAAGCAAGTTTGACGGTTATATCACACGTCTGGAGATGGCCTGCCGCATTGTCACAGAGGATTTTGTCTACCCTCACGACAGCCATGGGAAAGAATACGGTTGGGGGTGGTCATTGCTGACCACCCCCGAACAACTGTATGGTAAAGAGTTCTGCCAATGCGAGAGGACTCCAGAGGAATCGTTTGAGCGTCTACTGGCTCATCTGAGATCCATCCTCCCCGATGCGACAGAGAAGCAGATACTGCGAATCATCGGATAAGCGGGAGACGGTCACACCGTGATGCTCTCGATCCGGAGTTTCATGATACCCGCAGGGACGCGCGCCTCGACGATGTCACCTACCTGCTTTCCCAACATGGCCTCGGCGATAGGCGACTTGATCGAGATCTTGCCTTCACGCAGATTGGCCTCATGTGGATTGACGATAGTGTACGACATCCTGGCATTGTTGTTGAGATTGGTAAACTCCACCTTGCGTAACAATCCCACCGTGTCACAATTGAGTATCGTAGCGTCGAGCACCTGAGCATTCTGTAGCACGTTCGTCTTGAATCGGATCTGACTCATGACCCTCCTCAATGCACGCTTGGCGGCATGATACTCGAAGTTCTCGCTCAAATCACCCTTGGCACGTGCCTCAGACAGCTCGTCCTTGGCCTTAGGCAACTCGACCTTCACCAGTTCCTGCAATTCGGCTACGAGCTCATCATAGCACTCTTTTGACATATATTCCATAGATATCTGAAGCAGATATTTTTCTGTAAAGATTATTCATCCAGCGTCAGCATGCAGCCCTCGGTGTTCTTGCTCTTGTAGAGCAGGCGGTCTGCACTGCGGTAGAGAATATCAAAGTTGAGCGTTTCCTCACCGCGATACTCTGCAGCACCCATTGATACGGATGGCGAGTAGTCGCCCATACCTTCGATGCGGATGTTGTTGACCTCGATGAAGAAGACCTTGACCTTCTCCTCGAAAGCCTCCTGATCCTTGACGCTGAGGCAGTAGATAGCAAACTCATCGCCACCCAGTCGCATGGTGATATCGTCTGGGAAGCAGTACTTCAGCGCTTCAGCAAGTTTCTGTAGCAACTTGTCGCCAAAAGAGTGGCCGTAGTGGTCGTTGACGAGCTTGAACTTGTCACAGTCGAGGATTGCCAGGAAGCCAGGCGTTCGCTCATCAATGGCCTGCGTGATCAGGCGCTCACCGGCAGTACGGTTGTTCAGGCCTGTCAAGCCGTCCGTATCGGCCGTATGACGGAGGATTCGCATATTATGCTCCATAGTGCGGCGCTCACGCTTCTTATTATCATAGATCATGAAGCCGAGTGTCAGGATGAGGAAGCCGAGGCCTCCGAAGCCGATCTTCTTCATGACTCCTGAGATCTCATTGAGCTGACCATAGACATCGGTACTCTGACTCTCGATGAGCAGGCGGTATCCGGCCTTGTCAATGACGTCGTAGTAGAGGAAGAGCTCTTCTCCCAATGGTGCCAGGATCATCTTGCCCGTCTCACCTGCCTGCAGCGAATTGAGCAGATTCTGATCGGCCTCGATGTCTCGCTCCTTGAGATAAACAGGGAGCGACTTATGCATCGGATAGCCCTTGTCTGGATGGATGACGAAGGTAAGATCCTCCTGCATGATCATCACGATAGAAGCCGGATAAGGCTTGATATCCTCGACGACCTGTCGCAGGTGTGAGATGGAAAGGTCGGCAGCGACGACACCGATCACTTCTCCCTCGGCATTCATGAGCGGGATACTATAGTCGATGATGATGTCTCCCTCCTCAGAGAAGAACGGAGCCGACCAGCGAGGCTTCTTCTGGATGTAACACTCAGAATACCACTCCTTGGTCTTACGGAAGTCACGGATCTCTCCCACCTGATAGCGGACGAGCGAATCGCCCTGATGACGGATCAGCGGACCGAAGCCGAGCTTGTCGGCATACTCAGGGAAGACAACATCCTCAAAGCCTGCGACTACACCCGACAGTATCGGCGTATTAGACAAGAAGCGCTCCATCTGCTCGTAGATCAGCTCTTCGGACTTAGGGATGTCAAGACCGTTCTGGAAGACAGCCATGCTGAATGCGTTGAGCGCCTCCTGAGCCGTACTAAGCTCCAGGTCGATGTACAGCTTGATCTTATCAATATCGCGAGAGGTAAGTTCGTCACAGCTCTCGGTCACGAGATTGGATACCAGACGGTAGGTAGAGAAATAGATCACTGCCGACAAAAGGCCGCAGATGCCTACGATCATGAACGTCGATTTGAGATCGTCGAACCTGACCATTCCCATGGACTGGAAGGCGCGTTTGATCCTGGACTTCAGACCAGTCGTTTCCTCCGGCTCCGCTGCTACGACAGCAGAAGCCTCTACGGCCTGCTCCTCCTCTGTCTGGACCTTCGTCTGGTCGATCTGCTTCTCGGCAAGGACCTTGACAAAGGCTTCCTCATCCATCGGACGATAGAAGTAGTAACCCTGTATGTAGTCACAGCCTACCTGCTTGAGATAGTTGGCCTGCTTCTCTGTCTCGACACCCTCGGCGACGACCTTGGCATGCATCTTATGGAACATGCTGATCATGGTCTCGATGAGCAGGTTAGCCTTGCGCGAGGTGCCGATCTGATCGATCATGGACTTATCGATCTTGACAATCGAGAAGTCGACGTCCTTCATCGTACCGAACGAATAGGCCTGTCCGAAGTCATCGATCGTCAGCTTGACCTGATGCTCCCTGAAGAAGTCTAGCACGTCGTATCGGTTGTCGGCAATGTCTGCCAAGGCCGACTCTGTGATCTCATAGCGCACCTTGTCATTGTCCGATGCCTTGTCCATAATATGCTCATAGAGCTGGGCCAGGAGCTGTGTGTCGGCAAAGTCTACCCATGAGAGGTTGATGTCTACTGGGACCACTGGCAGACCTTCTGCCTGACGCTTCCGCTGCAGGTCATAGATACGCTGCTCCATCAGCATGTCGACGCGCGACAGGCCTCCGTGATGCTCAAGTACCGGGATGAAGACACCCGGAGAGATCATGCCCTTGGCAGCCGACTTCCATCGCACAAGTGCCTCTGCCATTACGATGTGACCGGTTTTGGCATTGACGATAGGCTGGTAGAATGGGACGAACTCCTGGTTGGCAACAGCATCTTCGAACATCGAGAGGATCTCGGTGTCTGAGAAGTCCATCTTCTGCATTCTCGGATCGAAATCCATCCAAGGTTGCAGGTAGCGATCCTTGATGAAGGTCGTGGCCGTCTTGGCATAGTCACAGGCATTGACGGGCGACTCATCAGCACGCGCTATGTGATAGATGCCGCAGAGACAGGTAAAGGCGACCTTGACATCGTCGCCCACATACTCCTGATGGCAAAGATTGGTGAGACAGTCATAATTGAGATTCCTATTGTCGACGAAGCAGACAAACTTATCTGACTCGATGCGGGCATAAGAGATCGGATGCAGGTCCGAATAGACCATCGACGAATACATCGTGTTCAGGACCATATCGCCTACTTCGGTACCATACTGCTCGTTGATGTGGTGGAAGTTCTGGATGTTGAAGAAGAGCAACGAATACTGGTCAGGACCGGTGATGGTTGAAAATTTGACACCCAACTCACGCATCAGACCCTTACGATTGAGGCCACCGGTCAGCGTATCATGTTCAAGCGATGAGGTCACTTCCTCGCTGATGCAGAGGATAAAGTTTGCCTCAGCGTCGAGCTTGATGAAGTCATACTGTAGCGTGCATACATTCTTTGTCTTTCGGATAGGAGCAATAAAAGAGTATCGCTCATGATCGAGGGACTTACGTACCAGATTGTCAAGCATTGTACGGCGCAGGAATCGCATTCGGTCAAACTCAAGTTCGAAGTCATCTGACAACGAGTTACGCCAGAGCTCAAAATCTGAGACCTTGACGAGCATATCACCCTTGCTGAGGCGTTCATTATCCTGGAATGTACCTGTCAAGTGCAGAACGACTTCCTTCTGTACGCAGACAATCTCAACGGAAATATTATTGGCACGAGTAAAGACCTCCTTGATCGAGTCAAGAAGTTCGAGAGAAATTTGGTTGTTTTTCAAGTAATCAGACAGACGGCATTCCTGTGCCAGATCTGATGTTGTTTTTGATTTTCCCATGGTGGTCAGTGATGTCTAGACGCTGCAAATATAGAAATATTTTCTATAACTACCAAAAAAAGTGGCTTTTAATCCCTGATTTTGGGGAATAAAAAGCCACTTCTTTTATTTTTCAAGTAAAAATTCTTATATTTCCACTATATAGACGCTTAAAGCGTACCGCTTGCCTTCTTATACCTGACGGTATTGACGATGACTTGCGCCTGAGCAATCACCTGCTTGGCGTATGCCTGCTGCCACAAGGTCTGCGCTTCGAGGAGATCGCTGAGCGACTCCAGTCCTACGTCGAAAGACTTGCGGCTGGCACGCAGGTTCTCCTGAGCCTGCTCTACGTTCTTACGTGTCAAGTCGAGCTCGAGGATTGACTCGTCAAGTGCATTGGCCGATTGCTGCAGTTCGAGGTTCATCTTCTCGATGAGATCCTCATTCTCCAAGACGGTACGCTCGTGTTCCAACTTGGCAGCCTTCACCTTGTGATAACCCTCGTTGGCATGGTAAAGAGGGATGGTGAGATTGACTATCACGGCAGCTGAAGGCTTCTTGAAGAAGTATTGATCCATGACCTCCAGGCCATGCGTGTAGCCATAGTGAGCCATCAGGCCGAGCTGTGGCAGGAAGTCGCTGCGAGTGAGCTTGACTTGCTGCGCCGAAAGTTGGCTCTTCAGCTCGAGGATATTGTACTCCGCACGGTTAGTGACTGTAGCGTCATTATTGGCAGGGACGACCTCAGCTGTGATAGGCTCTACCTGAGGCTGTGATGTCAGAGACTGACCGATGTAATGGCAGAGGTTCATCTGTGCCAGACGGATGGCATTCTGCGCCTGACGTACCTGAAGTTCGGCCTCGGATTTCTTGACCTGTACTTTTAGTACATCGTTATGACCACGGAGTCCGTGACGCTCTGCAGCCGTCACGTCACTCATCAGCTGCGTCAAAAGACTGTCGTACTGCAAAGCCACCTGATGCATCTGCGAAGCCTGCAGGAGCAACGAATAGGCCTCGGTGGTAGAGACGATCACCTGCTCGGCCGTGAGACGCTGGTTGGCCTTTGCCATCTGCGCTCCGAGCTTGCTCATATTGTATGCAGCTGAGACTTTGCCTCCCATATAGATCGGCTGCTCAAGGCTCACACCTGCATGGAAGACATTGCCTACCTTATAACCGATGGCGATCGATGGTTCGAGCGCCGCCAGAGCCTGTAATTCCTGCGGAGTCATGTACTGCAATAAGGCTTGCTGCAGCTTCTGCAAATGGGGTGCCATGGCCTGCTGTAACTCTGCTGGTACGAACTTTGAGAGGTCGACATTCAGCTCCTGCTTACCTCCGAAGCTCTGTGCATCGAGTACACGGCCTGAGAACTTCGGGAAGAAGTTGGCCAGATAGGCCTTCTGCGTATGCTTGTACTGCTCGGCCTGCATCGCAGCCGTCTTGATCTCTCGGTTGCTCCGCAGCGCCATCTGCACGCAACTGTCGAGCGACAGGACCTCCTGCGCCTTCATCTGCGCCGTGGCCATCAAGACAACAGCCACAGCACACATTATATATTTTTTAATCATGAATAGAAGTTATAGGGAAGTTATAAGGAAGTTATGAAGTTATAGGGAAGTCATAAGGACAATAGTTCCTGTTTCGAAAGAAGTTATCAAAGAAAAGTTTTGACAAAAGTATCGTCCTTATAACTCCCTTATAACTTCATTTTAATTAATTTTGTAGAACAACGCGTACAACACCGGAATGAACAGCAGTACGATGATCGTACCCGCAATGAGTCCTCCCATGATGGTTGCAGCCATCGATCCGAACATCGCATCTGGCAACAACGGAATCATTCCCAGGACGGTAGTCACCGACGCCATCGACACAGGTCGCAGACGGCTTAACGACGAGTAGATCAACGCCTCGCGCGGCGCCTTGCCAAGGCTCAGCTGCAGGTTGATCTCATCCATCAGCACGATACCGTTCTTGATCATCATACCCACAAGTCCTAAGACACCTACGATGGCCACGAAGCCGAAGTCCTTGCCAGACACCAGCACGGCAGGGATCACACCTACCAGGATGAGCGGTATGCAGCAGAAGATCATCGTCGGCACCTTATAGTCCTTGAAGAGCATGATCAGGATAGCGATCATCAGGATGATGGCCAACGGATAGTTGTTGAAGAGATACTTCATCGACGCCTTCGACGCTGCACGCTCACCGATCCAGTCGAGCTTATAGCCAGCCGGCAGCTGCAGTTCCTCAAGCAGCGCTTTCTCGACAATCTGACGCGCCTGTTCGGTACCCATGCCGATGGCAGCCGTTGCCTGTACACGCTGCTGTCGCTGGCCGTTGTAACGGAGCACCACAGGATCCTCCCACTCGATCTCTACGCCGTCCGAAACCTGTCGGAGTGGCACGGTGCTGAGCAGCTGGCTGATGAGTACGCTGCGGTCGATCCTGCCGCTGATGGCATTGGCCACCATCTCTTGGTTGGCCACCGAAGCCAGGTTAGGGATCAATCCGAAGACTGAAGCATCCTCGATCATTGACAGAGGCTCGCCGTTCTTGTCGACACACTCCACATAGACCTTCTTCTGGTGGATACCTTCATAAAGAACGCCCACAGGGATGCCATCGGTAGCAGCCAGCACCGACGTACCCACCTCCTTGCGCGAGAGGTTCTGACGGCGTGCATTCGGCTGGTTATAGGCAATCTCGAGCATCGGCACCTTAGGCTCCCAGTCGGTTGTGATCAGTCGCACGGCTCCCGTACGCTCCATGATGGCACGACAGCTGTCCGACAGCTGGTGCAGCACGGCAGGATCAGGACCCGTAAACTGCGCCTCGATCGGGTACTTCTTATACATGAGGTTGTAGCGCTTGAACTTGACGTAAGCGTCAGGGAACATCTGCGAGACCGTATCCTGGATGGCGTTGAGATTTTTCACCAGCGCCTTAGGCGACTCGAAGTCGATGATCAGCTCACCGTAGGCCAAAGATGGCGAGGCGATGCTTCTGACGAGGTTGTAGCGCGATGGCGTGCCACCCGTCGATGCCACAATATGCTTGACCTCCGAGCGCGTCTTCAGATAGCGCTGTATCTCGATGAGATCAGCCTCTACCTGCTTGTAGTTGCGTCCCTCAGGCAACTTATACTCCATGTAGAGCTGGTCGTACTCCATATCAGGGAAGAACGCCTGTGGCAGGAACTGATAGCAGAACGCGCTGATGGCAAAGAGTACCAAAGCAGTCACTACGCATGTCCAGCGGTGGTTGAGCAGGCCATCCAGCATGTGGCGCATACGCTGATAGGTAGCGCTGTTATATTCCTCTTCTGATGACTCTATGCCCTTGGCCGCTGCTTTTTCTGCTGCACGTTTCTCAGCCGCCTCTGCACGCTTGCTATAGAGCAGGCGCGATGCCATCAGCGGCACGTGTGTCAATGCCAGGATCCACGACAGGAGCAGCGACACGGCCATGACAATGAAGAGATCGCGCACATACAGACCCGTCGTATCAGGACTCATGAAGATAGGCAGGAAGGCCAGGATAGCGATCAATGTAGCTCCCAGCAGTGGCATGGCTGTCTTCTGTCCGATGCTGGTCAGCGCCTCGAGCTTAGGCAATCCCTTTTTCTTGTCGACCAGGATGCCGTCGACGATCACGATGGCGTTATCGACCAGCATACCCATGGCCAGGATGAACGAAGCCAGCGACACGCGCTGCAACGTACCGTCCAGACCATTGAGGATCAGGATCGAACCCAGCACGATGACGAGCAATGCATAACCGATGATCAGACCTGAGCGCCATCCCATGAAGAAAATGAGCACCAGCACCACCAGGGCAATAGACTCAATGAGGTTGATGATAAACGTATTGAGTGCATTGCTGACACGCTCCGGCTGGTAGAAGACCTTATGGAACTCCACTCCCACCGGCATGGCCATCTTCAGCTCCTCCATACGCTCATCGACCGCTGCACCTAATTTGGTGACATCGACACCTGACGAAGCCGAGATGCTGATACCCAATGAACGGTCACCGTCGAAGGTCATCGAGTTGCGAACCGGCTCGTCATATTCATTATGCACGTATGCCAGATCCTTCAGTCGCAGCTGGTCATTCTCATGGCCTTGCACGATGAGGTTCTCTATATCCTCTACAGCATTCGAGCGGTTACCTACCGACACACGGATGCGGTTGTTGCCATTCTCGAAGTATCCGCCATAGACCGACTCACTCTGTCCGTTGAGCGTCTGTATCACCTCGATAGGCGACACTCCCAGATGGGCCAGACGGTCCTGACGCAGCGTCACATTGATACATTCCGAGCGCTTGCCGTAGATATCGATACGCTTCACACCTTCAATCAGCGCAAGTTCGCGCTTCACATACTCCGCATAGTCAGAGAGTTCCTTATCACTCATGCCATCGCCTGTGATGGCATAGAACATACCGAATACATCGCCGAAGTCATCCTTGACCTGCACCGAAGCCACACCCTCTGGCAACGCGGCACCCTGCACCTTGCGACGCATGATGTCCCAGTGCTGCTCCAGTTCCTCGTTAGGCACCGTACTGATCAGTTCCACGGTCATCAGACACATATCGGCATAGCAGGCCGACTCTACCGACTTCACGTCCGGCGTCTGTCGGATAGATTTCTCCAACGGATCGACCAGCTGCAGTTCCACCTCATGAGCCGATGCACCCGGATAGACGCCTACGACCAGCGCCTGTCGCACCTTCAGCTCAGGATCCTCAAGCTTTGGCAGCACATAGTAGCTCACCATGCCGCCAACGATCAGGACGGCAATCAGGAAGCTGACGAGCTTACTGTTGTCGAACGACCATTTACCAAAATCGAAACTCATAACAGGCCTCCTACGTTGGTTTTACTTACGGTTGCACTCGGTACTACCTGCTGGCCGTCGGTCAGATGATGCACGCCGGCAGTAACCACTCTCTGGCCAGGTTCGAGGCCCTTGATGACCTTGACCTTGCCGTTGCTCTCGATGATCGACATACGAACCTCCGTCTTGCAGATCGTACCACTGGCCTCATCGTATACGAAGACATAGCTCTGCTCGCCTTCAGCAAAGACTGCATTGGTAGGAATCTCCAGTGGGATGTTGTCCTGCTCCTTGTAGAGGATGTCCACCATGGCCGTCATACCCGGAGTGATCAGCTTGTCGGCATCTTCCAGCAGGAAACGCACCTCATAGAGCTGGTTGGCATTGGCCTTCTGACCGATGGCAAGGAGGCGCAGGTTGTAGATCTTGCCTGGCATGGCGTCAAACGAAGCATGGAAACGGCTGAAGTCGGCCGAGCGCAGATACTCCACCGCTGGCACATAGATCACCACCTCCACGCCCTTTGAGGCGAAGAGGCCCACGATCGGCATACCAGCCGAAACGGTCTCATGACTCTCATGGAAGACCGACTGCACATAGCCGTCGAACGGAGCACGAAGCACACAGTCGGCCACCTGATCCTGGGCATGCTGATACTTCATCGTGATTTGCTCCAGACCGAAGCGCGCTTTATCATAGTTATTCTGACTCGTACCGTTGTCCTGATAGAGCGCGATGATACGCTCGCACTCTGCCTTGGTACTTTCATATTCTGCAGTCACAGCCTTAAGCTGCACCTCATAGTCACGGCTGTCCATACGGGCGATGACCTGTCCCTGACGGACGTGATCACCCACCTTCACCGGCACACTGTCCAGCGTACCGCTCACACGGAACGACGCGTTCGACGTCTCCGACGCCTGTGTACGTCCCGGATAGGTATTCATCTGTTCATCGGCGCAAAGCTCGGCGTATGCCAACCTCACCTGCGGCAACTGCTTCTCATTCTTCTGTCCCTGGCTACAACTGCACCATAGCAATGCAGATAACAAGCCCGTGGCCAACATCGACAATACAAAAGGTCTTTTCATAGAAAAATATATTAATAAATGACAATTATCAATAATATATGCACGCGGCAAAAATACAGCATTTTCTCGACATCTCCAAATATTAAGTCTAAAAAGTACTTAATAAAGTATTAATAGTATAGGAACAAAAAAAAATGCCCCAATTTAGAGGCATTTTGTAAATAGTACAGAATCAATAATACGGCTAAATATTAAAGGGAACGTATTATTAAAGGAAAGCGTACTTAAGCACGAAAAGGACAGCCAGGATGATCATACCGAGATTCAGTTCCTTAGACTTACCGTTGCAGAAATGGATCAGTACCCAGGATATCAGGCCCATCAGGATGCCATCAGAGATGGAATTAGTAAATGGCATGAAAACAATGCAGATGAAGCATGGAATCGCAGATACCAAATCCCGAAAATCGATCTCACGGATATCATTCATCATCATCACTCCTACCACTACCAGCGCCGGAGCTGTCGCCTCACCAGGAATTGCCAGGAAAAGAGGAGCAAAGAACAAAGCCAGCGCAAAGCAGATAGCAGAGGTAAATGCGGTCAAACCACTTCGGCCACCGACATTGACACCCGATGCACTCTCGACAAAAGTCGTGACAGTAGACGTACCTAATACGGCGCCCAAAGTAGTACCGATGGCATCGGCCATGAAAGCGTCTTTCAGGTGAGGAATACTCCCCTTCTCGTCTACCATCCCTGCACGAGTGCTCACGCCGATGAGCGTGCCAATGGTATCGAACATATCGACAAAAAGAAGCGTAAGCACACAGATCACCAGATCGATACTCAGCATGTTCGCCCACTCAAGCTGACAGAAGACCGGAGCAATGCTGGGAGGAGCGCTGACTAAAGAGGTAAAGTGGGTGACCCCTAAAGGAATACCTACGATAGTAGTGACCAGAATACCGATCAGAAGCGCACCAGTCACTCTGCGGATCAGGAGAATGGCAGAGAGCATGATGCCACCGCAGGCCAGCAGCACCGCAGGATCATGCAGATTGCCCATGGTAATCAATGTCGAGGAGTTGGCAGTAACGATTCCCGCATTCTTCAGACCGATGAAGGTGATGAAAAGGCCGATACCTGGTGAGATCGAGCGACGCAACAGCAATGGCATGCATTCTACAATCTTCTGCCGTAAACCAGAGATCGTCAGCAGGATAAAGATAAGACCCTCTATGAAGACCGCAGTCAAGGCAAACTGCCAGGTATACCCCATAGTAAGTACGATGGTATAGGCAAAGAATGCATTCAAACCCATGCCAGGAGCCAGCACATACGGCAGTTTGGCATAGAGAGCCATCACCAGCGTGGCAACAACGGCCGAGACAGCAGACGCTGTAAAGACTGCACCCTGATCCATACCGGCATCGCCCAGAATACTTGGATTCACAGCCAGAATATAGGCCATGGTGAGGAAGGTGGTGATGCCGCCCATGATCTCCTTCTTGAGCGTCATGGTCTTTGGATCAAATCCGAAAAGTTTGGTCAACATATAAGGTTGAAATTTGAATGACAACTTAGGCGCTGCAAATATAACTTATTCCTTGCTCATTACACCGCTTCGAACTTCTTGACAGCGTCTTCAACAGACATGTTAGCGAAGTCCTGTGCACTAATGATACGCCCAGACTTCTTGTCTGACAAGAACACACCCAGCACAGCACCAGTGACAGCGCTCTCTGGTGCATTTGGCGCCTTAGGGCCACCGAGATCCGTTCTGCACCAGCCCGGATCGATCAGATTGATCATGACGTTGGTTCCTTCCACCAGGGTGCCAAGATCCTTAGTCACCTTGTCAAGACCTGCCTTGCTGGCAGAGTAGGCGGCCTGCTGTGGTTCCTTGTCGATACCGCTTGTGGTATTGACGATACGACCGTAACCTGCCTTCATCATGCGAGGCAGGTAGTGGTAGCAGATGATCATAGGTGCGATGATATTGACCTTCAGGCTATCGACGAAATCAATGGCGGGAGTGTCGAATATCTCCGAACGATAAGTCACCTGAATACCTGCGTTATTGAGCACATATTCGATGTTCAGGCCTTCGTCATCAATTTTCTTTAGCATAGCGCGTACCTCGTTCTCATCTTCAAGGTTTGCAGCCACTGTCATGACCTTGACACCCTTCTGCATAGCCTTTTCAGCTACCTTGTCGAGGTGTGCAATGCTACGGCTGTGCAACACGAGGTTACATCCGTAATCAGCGAGTCTGTCGGCTACCAAGGCACCAATGCCACGACTGGCTCCGGTGACCAGAGCCCATTTTCCTTTAATACATTCCATTTGAATAAATAAGTTTTAGTTATTATCTGATGTTATAATCATTAAGTTAGTCTTTTTCTTGATACTATTTCCCTAAGGCAATCCACCCCTCCCCGTCGAACGTCATCGGACGGACATAGAGCTTGGAGCGGGCGCCGACCTCAGAATCGTAGGCGTGGCAGATGAAGTACCACTGGCCGCCGAACTGATAAGCGGAGTTGTGACCCATGCCGAAATAGCGGTCGGTAGGACCTACGAGCATGGTGCCACCGCCATAGGCCATGTCCTGACCGTTGCGATCGAGGAATGGGCCGGTGATGCTGCGTGAGCGGCCGTAGACGGTCTTGTAGGTGCTGTTCTTGCCTCGGCAGCAGTAATCCCAGCTGACGAAGAGGTAGTAGTAGCCGTCGTTATAGATCATGAACGGAGCCTCGATGGCGTTGTCGCCTGCCTCGATGGTGTCACGGCCGTTCTCGACGGTGAACTCGATGTCCTTGAGGTCACGATGATGGTCGAGGCGGCGTGCGATGGTGGTAGGGGCTGTGAGAGGGGTCTGGAAGTCCTTGTCGAGCGCTACGAGCTGGATGCCGTCCCAGAACGAGCCGTAGGTCAGGTAAGGTGCGCCTGTCTGCTGGTCGATGATGAGGTTAGGGTCGATGGCATTCCAGTTGTCACGGCCTTTGTGTGAGGCGATGACGAGACCTTTGTCCTGCCACTTGAAATCAGGAGAATTGACATCGAGCGTCTTATTGACTGCCAAGCCAATAGCACTGCCGTTCTTGCCGAAGGTGGAGCAGCTGTAGTAGCACAGCCACTGTCCCTGCTGGTAGCTGATGTCTGGTGCCCAGGTGTGACCCATATAGCCAGGGACGGTATCTTTGGCCCAAGCAGGGATCTCGTCGCGACCGAAGATCGGCTGCTCCTGCTGCCAGACTTTCATGTCGGCGCTCGACATGACACCTACGCCGAAGCCGGTGGTGAACATATAGTATCGGCCATCCTCGCCTTGAGCCATCACTGGGTCATGGACGTCAGGATAGTTGGCATCGAACTGATGCTGTGCAGTGGCCATCGACAGGGCGCTCATGGCCAGGAGCGCGGTAAAGAGCTTTCTCATGTCTCTAATAGTGTAACGGTGTGTGTTGGTTAATCTACGGCACAAAGATAGGAATTATTCACATCGCATACAACTTTTTATCTCGAAAATCGCACTGCATAGACAATTATTCCACCTTTCCTCGCGAAAAGATGGAATAACGGGAATAAAAACAACAAAAAGGAATCTCTATTCAGTGCGATGCAGACGCCTTTTCAGAGCGCTGCTGACGCTTTATTTGAGCGCTGCGAGTCGCTGCATAGCCTCCTCGCAATCCTCACGGTTGCCGAAAGCGGTGAGGCGGAAGTAGCCTTCGCCAGCAGGACCGAAGCCGACACCTGGGGTACCGACGATGTGTGGACCGTTGAGCAGGTAGTCGAAGAACTCCCACGAGGTCATACCCTTAGGACAACGAAGCCAGATGTAAGGTGCATTGACGCCACCATAGACCTCATAGCCGAGCTTGGTGAGCGACTCGCGCATGATCTTGGCGTTGTTCATATAGTAGTCGATGGTCGCCTTGACCTGCTGCTTGCCTTCTGGGGTATAGATGGCCTCTGCGGCGCGATGCTGAATGTAGCTGGTGCCATTGAACTTGGTGCACTGACGACGATTCCAGAGCGGATTGAGAGCGACGCGCTTGCCATCCTTAGCGACGGCTGTGACCTCCTTAGGGACGATGGTATAGCCGCAGCGGACGCCGGTGAAGCCAGCGGTCTTAGAGTAGCTGTGGAACTCGATAGCGCACTTCTTAGCACCTTCGATCTCGTAGATAGAATGAGGGATGTCCTCCTCCTGAATGTAAGCCTCGTAGGCGGCATCGTACATGATCAATGAGTCATGAGCGAGGGCGTAGTCGACCCATTTCTTGAGCTCTTCGCGGGTGATGACGGTGCCGGTAGGATTGTTTGGATAGCAGAGATAGATGACCGATGGAGCCTCGCCGGTCTCCTTGTTGCCCTGTGGAAGGCTTGGGATGAAGTTATTCTCGGCGTTGCATGGCAGGTACTCGATGCGTGTCCACTTGCCGTCGGCCATGAGGTCACCAGCGCGGCCACACATGGCGTTGCTATCGACGTAGACAGGATAGATCGGATCGGTCATACAGAGCGTGTTCTCGAGGCCGAGGATATCGCCGATGTTGCCGGTATCGCTCTTGGCACCGTCGTTGATGAAGACCTCGTCACGCTCGAGGGTAATGCCACGTGGCGCGAAGTCATTGGCGATGATGGCGTCCTGCAGGAACGAATAGCCATGCTCAGGACCGTAGCCACGGAAGGTCTCGCCGCTGGCCATCTCATCGACCGCCTTGTGCAGAGCCTCGATGACGGCTGGACACAATGGCTGTGTGACGTCGCCGATGCCGAGACGGATGACGTTGGCCTCTGGATGTGCGGCCTTGAATGCTGCTACCTTCTGCGCGATGGTGGAGAAGAGGTAGCTGGAAGGAAGTTTGAGGAAGTTATCGTTAACGTATACCATATTAAGAAGACCCTCCCCCTACCCCTCCACAAGGGAGGGGAGTAATTACCTCGGAGGGTTGAGGTTTTTGTTATCCTATTTGCTAATTATATACTAGTTCTAACCACTCCCCTCCCTTGTGGTCCTCGCAGCGATAAGAAGGCTTGATAAGCCTTCAGCGAGAAGACGAGCTTTAGCGAGGGAGGGGCCGGGGGAGGGTCTGTCTGGGCGTAGGTTCACTCTTCGATGGTGCCTTCGAACGCAATCGCCGCAGGTCCCGTCATATAAACATGATTATCACTCTCGCGCCACTCGATATGCAACGTGCCGCCATCCATCTCGATGTCGCTCTCACGACCGGTGAGGCCATTGAGACATGCTGCTACAGCCGTGGCACAAGCGCCTGTACCGCAGGCCCAGGTGATGCCACTGCCACGCTCCCACACTCTCATGCGGATGCTGCCATCCTGACGCAAGGTAGCGTACTCAATGTTGCAGCGCTCAGGGAACATCGGATCGAACTCCAGCTTCTTGCCGTCGACTGGCAGATCGATGGCACAAGAGTCCTCGACGAACTGTACGAAGTGCGGATTGCCCATGCACACAAAAGTGCCGTCGAGGCCTACACGGCCGCCGTCGGCCGTAGCACACTGCTTAGGATTCTTGAGGATAGGCTCACCCATATCGACGGTAGCAGAGTCGACCTTACCGTCAGCACCGAGGTGCAAGTGAATGATTTTGATGCCAGCTAAGGTCTCAAGTGTGACGACAGTCTTGTCAGTATAGCCTTTGTCATAGACGAACTTACCGACACAACGTGTGCCATTGCCACACATCATGGCCTCACTGCCATCATTATTATATATGTGCATGCTGAAGTCAGCCACATCACTCTTGCCGATGAGGATCAGGCCATCACTGCCGATGCCGAAGTGTGGCTTGCTCCACTCGATGGAAGTCTTTACTGGGTCGGCGATAGGATATTCCGGGGTATAGACGTAGATGTAGTCGTTGCCGGCGCCGTGCATTTTGGTGAAATGAACGGACCCTCTCCGTCCTTCGGACACCTCCCCCTTAATGGGGAGGATTGAAGTATGTTCTGTATTCTGCATATTGTCCAGTTCTTTGTCAAAAAAAACAAACCATCCCTCCCCATTAAGGGGGAGGTGCCATTAAAGGTAGCAGCCTTTAATGGTGGAGAGGGTCTACATGTACGCTTACCGCTCTACCACTCGGGTCATTCATCTTCTTCCAAGCCTCATCCCACTCCAGTGCAATCGCAGTAGAGCAGGCAACGCTTGCCTCGTGAGGGACGCTCTTCGCAGCGCTGTCGCTTGGGAAGTGCTCCTCGAAGATGGTGCGATAGTAATACTCCTCCTTGTTCATTGGAGTGTTGATTGGGAAGCGCTCAGCTGCATGCTCCATCATCTCGTCGGTCACTGCCTCTGAGGTGATCTGCTTGAGGGTATCGATCCAAGAATAGCCTACACCATCAGAGAACTGCTCCTTCTGACGCCATGCTACGCTCTCAGGAAGCATGTCAGCGAAGGCCTCGCGGACGATCTTCTTCTCCATGACAGTACCTGGACACATCTTTGCCTCTGGGTTGAGACGCATGGCAATGTCGAGGAACTCCTTATCGAGGAATGGTACACGACCCTCTACACCCCACGCTGCGAGGCTCTTGTTGGCACGCAAGCAGTCGTACTGATAGAGCTTAGCAAGCTTACGGACGGTCTCCTTGTGGAACTCCTCTGCCGATGGAGCCTTGTGGAAGTAGAGATAGCCACCGAATACCTCATCGGCACCTTCGCCCGAAAGCACCATCTTGATACCCATTGACTTGATGACACGAGCCAACAAGTACATTGGCGTAGAGGCACGTACGGTAGTCACATCGTAGGTCTCAATAAAATAGATCACATCGCGGATGGCATCGATACCTTCCTGGATGGTATAGTTGATCTCATGGTGCACAGTGCCGATATAATCAGCCACCTCCTTGGCCTTCACCAAGTCAGGCGCACCCTTCAAGCCAACAGCAAAAGAGTGGAGCTGTGGCCACCATGCAGCCTGTGTATCTTCTGTCTCAACACGCTTCTGCGAGAACTTCTGAGCAATGGCCGAAGTTACTGAACTGTCGAGACCACCCGAGAGAAGCACACCGTAAGGAACGTCACACATCAGCTGACGCTTAACAGCAGCCTCCAGGCCTTCCTTGACGTCTTCTACTGAAGCGGTATTGTCCTTCACAGCATCATACTCCATCCAGTCGCGAACATAATATTTATGCATCTGATGGTCGCGTGAAGTATAATAATGTCCTGGCATGAATGGCTCATACTCATCGCAGAAGCCTTCGAGCGCCTTGAGCTCAGAAGCGCAATATACCTTGCCATCCTTATCATGACCTATGTAGAGAGGAATGACACCAATTGGGTCACGAGCAATGAGATACTCATCATTCTCCTCATCATAGAGCGCGAAAGCAAAGATACCGTTGAGCTGCTCCAAGAGCCAGTCGAAAGTCTTGGTCTTATCGGCCTTCATCTCCTCATAGAGCGCGAGGATACTCTCACAGTCACTACCAGTCTTGAAGGCGTAGTCACTGCGACGACGGATTTCCTTATGATTATAGATCTCACCATTGACAGCAAGGATATGCTTGCCATCAGGCGATACGAGAGGTTGCTTACCAGAGAGAGGGTCAACGATTGAGAGACGCTCATGAGCGAGGATAGCGGTCTTGCCGCAATAGATACCACTCCAGTCAGGACCACGATGACGGAGTTTCTGAGACATTTTCAAAGCCTTGGTACGGAGCTCCTGACTCTGCTCGGCGATGTCGAAGATACCTACAATACTACACATATTTCATTTTCTTTTTACTTTTTCCTGCTGAAAGACCAAAAGACAATCAAAAAAGCAAGAAAAACAGATTAAACGATTGCATTTTTCTTTTTCGCAGTGCAAATATAAAGCATTTAGAAATATTTTAGTAGTATTTTATATCATTTTATAAGCCTTTATATCATTTTATATTTCATTTTGCTCCCATTTGGCATATAGAACTATCATTTTACAACCATAACAAGATTACATTTTTACATTTTGCAATCAATTAATATATTTTTCTATCACAATCTACCCATTAAGCGTTACTTTAATCAAATTATGCTATCATAATCACAGTAAAAGGTCTCACATTAACATCAAAATAGTAATAATTGCTTGCTGCATATCTTACACGGTACCGTAGAAGATATGCCAGCATCATGGCATCGTTATCACGGTACCGTGGAAGATATGCCAGCATCACGGCATCGTTATCACGGTACCGTGGGAGATATGCCCGCATCACGGCATCGTTGCCACGGTACCGTGGAAGATATGCCAGCACCACGGCATCGTTGTCACGGTACCGTGGAAGATATGCCGTGGCACTTTAGATCATTACAAGGAATGTTGTCCCGTG
>JAZRVB010000161.1:0-10300 GCA_045598885.1 Bacteroidales bacterium | reverse complement strand
ACTGGCATATTGCATGGTTTTAAAAGAAAAGCTCAGAACCAAAGTCGATTCTGAACCTTTAAATAGGAGCGGCTTACGGGACTCGAACCCGCGACCCTCGGCTTGGGAAGCCAATGCTCTACCAACTGAGCTAAAACCGCGATTGTATATGCTCGAACTGGAGTTTTTGCGGTGCAAAGATAGTGTTATTTTTTCAAACTTCAAAATAAGTTGCAAAGAAATCTCAATAATCCGACGATTTTTCTTAAATGAGCTTTGTAAGTCGATGAATTCAACGTCGTATACGCAACGTTGAAATCCTGCATGCAGGAACGGACGTCTTGGGGGCATGGCGTCCATTCTTTGTTGCAGGAATGGACGTCATGGACTCAGGATGGACATTCTTTGATGCGGGAACGGACGGCTTGAAAGCAAGACGTCCCTTCCTTGTTGCGGGAAGGGACGCCGTGCATGCAGATTGTCCATTACTTCTTGAGATAACGCTCGCCGGTATCTTTGACGATCTTTTCACGATAGGCCTCGGGGTAGCCGGGGTTGCTGACGCGGCACTTCTCGTGGCAGATGGTGTCAAAGCGGCCATTGACTTCCTGCTTGACGACCATATCGTTATACTTGACGACCAGATAGCCGAGTAGCTGTTGCCACTCTGTCATCATGCGATCGGCGTAGAGGGAGGTCTGCTGAGTGAGATAGGATACGCGGTCGGATTCATTGAGTTTGAGAGCTTCGGCTACGATATTCTCCTGCTCGAACTCGAAGTTGCGCTCCAATTCGCACTGCACCTTCTGGAAGTCTGGCATCATGAGCGAATAGCGCTGATAGACGATGTTGCTGAGCATATTGCAGAGCCAGAAAGCACTCTTCATGGTGAAGTCGACAGCCGAGGCGGTGGCACGGTCATAACAGACAGGGATCTGATTGGTGCAGCAATAAACAGGCGTATAGGCCACCATATTGGCATCATCGCAACCGAACCACATGACGCCACCGACGGCATCAGGGAGCCATGAGCGCAACTGGCTGACCAAGGTGAAGGCGGTCTGCTGCGTAGAGATCGGACGCTCGTTGAAGTAGGTGTTGCCGGCAGCATCCTGGAAGTTGACAGGCCTTGGACGGTATGGCATCCCCCAGGCACCTGCGCCTAGATCGTCGGTGAAAGCCAGAGGCGTACCCTCGTAATGATCGCGCATGCAGTCCTTGAGCTCTGGCAATGTGACCTTGTGAGTCGGCTTGATATAGAGCGGCATCTCCTGTGGCGCACCTTCCTGCTGAAGGATATATGGCAGGTAGTCGGCCATCAGGGTAGAATCCATGCGGTTCATGAAACTCCAGCAGCGAGCCTCACACGAGCGGATGCTCTGGTTAGGTGCATAGGTGTCGCGGAAAGAGAAATCTGCGTCCTTGCCATCGAACCAACCCTGACGACGTGCATAGGTGATGACGTCCTTCGAGAACTTGACGTTCTGCTTGTCTTTCAGGTCGAAACGGGTGATACGGCTGCTGTTGGCATGCACGGCCACACAGTCATCGGGGATGCGGACGGCAACCCATACAGCACCTTTCTCCGACGGACCTTTGCCGACCATCTCCATCATCCAGGCCTCGTTCTTGTCGCAGATGGAGAAGGTCTCGCCAGAACTGCAATAGCCGAATTCCTCAACGAGCGAAGTCATGACGCTGATGGCCTCCTGAGCGGTCTTAGAGCGCTGTAGGGCAATATAGATGAGCGAACCGTAGTCGAGCAGGCCCTCAGGATTGATGAGCTCGCGTCGGCCTCCGAAGGTCGTCTCACAGATGCAGACCTGATACTCGTTGATATTGCCAACGACGTTGTAAGTCTGAGCAATCTCCGGGATGGTGCCACGGTACTGTCCGTCTTCCCAACTGATGATGCGACGGACGTCGCCTGCCACATGCTTAGCGGCTGGATAGAAGTCGAGAAAGCCGAACTTGCCGTAGGAGTCGTCGTTGTAGGTCACCATCACGCTGCCATCGGCAGAAGCAGCCTTGCCGACGATGATATTGGTGCAGGCAAGAGCCTCCCCCATCGACAAAGTAGAGAAGAGTGCCAGAACAGAAAGGAGTAGTTTTCGCATAGATAATAAGAATGAGGAATTTATCTGACCACCATATCCTCGCAGATGCCGACGGCCTTCTGGACCTTGCCATCCTCCTTATAGAGATAGCCACGGAACATGCCGGTGCTATTGAATGGCATGGTGAAGTTACCCTGAGCATCGACGGCGATCAGGCCACCGTTACCTTCCTCGGCATTGAGGATGTCGTGGATGATGTAGTTGGCAGCCTCATCGATCGGCTGATGCAGGAGAGCGACACGTGATGACAAGCTGTGAGCCACGGCGTGACGGATATAATACTCGCCATGACCGGTGCAGGAAACAGCACAGCCGGCATTGTCGGCATAAGTGCCAGCTCCGATGATAGGAGCATCACCGATGCGACCCCAACGCTTGCGGAGCATACCACCAGTGCTGGTACCTGCGGTGAGATTGCCATCCGTGTCGAGGATGACACAGCCTACGGTGCCGTTCTTGCGGCTCTCTTCCTTGAGCTTCTCAACCCATTCGAGGGTCTTTGGCGTAGCGAAGTACATATTGTCTTCGACCGTGTCCAGACCTATCTCAGCGGCAAAGGTGTCGGCGCCCTCGCCTGCCAGCATGACGTGCTCAGACTGGGTCTTGACGGCGTAAGCCGCCTGGATTGGATGCTTGACGTGCTTGACGCCAGCCACAGAGCCGGCAGTGAGATCCTTGCCTTCCATGATGGCAGCATCGAGCTCAAAGGCTCCGGCAGCACTGACGGTGGCGCCAATGCCGGAGTTGAAGAGCGGATTGTTCTCAAAGAACTCAATGACGGTCATCACGGCCTCAGGTCCCTTGCCGCCGTTCTCAAGGGTCAGTTGACCCAGGCGCAGGGCGCTATCGAGAGCGGCGTAATACTGCTCGCACTTCTCTGCATCGCCTTTATAACGAGCCAGATCACCAGCGCCACCGTGGACGAGAATGACGTAGTCACGCTTGCTCTCAGCGTGGTTTGGTGAGGTGACTGAGGCGGTGCAGGAAGCAAGGAGGAGAGCTGAAGTTGCGAGAAATATGGATTTTTTCATATTTAATTACTTCTTATCAATATCCTTGAGCAACTCCTTCACAGCTGTCTCCAGCTGGAGGTCAGTGCCAGTGACGATGGTCTCAGGGAGGTTGAGGACACGGATATCCGGATCGAGCTGAGTACCCTCGAGGTAATTGCCCTCATCATCACGATAGCCGATGACTGGGATGCCGAAGACCATGGTAGGATCCTGGAGAGTCTCCCAGTTGACCGAGCTCATGGTGCCAGGAACGCCAGCGCCGACGAGCTTGCCGAGGCCCTGATGCTTGTAGACCCATGGGGTACCGTGAGCGTTGCTGTAGTTACCCTCGGCCTGAAGCATGATGCTTGGATGGTTGTAACGACGGCTTGGCATATCGCAAGAGACGCGACCACGGATCACCTGCTCGAAGTAATGATGGCCAGAGAAGAGGATCTCGATGTCCTCATGCAAACGACCACCGCCATTCTGACGGGTGTCGATGACGATACCTTCTTTGAGGTTGTACTTACCGAGGATGTCTGAATAGATATCGCGGAAGCTGGCATCGTTCATACCCTTGATGTGGACATAGCCGAGACGGCCATTAGAGAGCTTTTCTACAGCCTCAGCACGGCTCTTAACCCAACGGTTGTAGAGCAGGTTGTTCTGTGCTGCAGCGGTGATAGGCAGGATGACCTCGTCCCACTTGCCTGCAGCGTTCTTGAGGCTGATGAGGGTCTTCTTGCCCGACAGCTTGTTGAGAAGCTGTGCGATGTCGGTGTCGGCGGTGAGGCTCTGACCGTTGATGGCAGTGACGATGTCGCCTTCCTTGACCTTACTGTTGGCACGGTCAAATGGGCCACCCTCAAGGACAGCGGTGATCTTCATGCCCTCAGTAGCTGAGGTCAGGTCGAAGAGCAAGCCAAGAGCGGCAGTAGCGTCGCCATTGGTAGCGCGATGGCTGTAGCGGCCGCCTGAGTGGCTGACGTTGAGCTCACCGAGACACTCGCTGAGGAGCTCCTGGAAGTCATAATTATTGGAGATGTGTGGCAGGAACTTGGCATAGTTCTTGACCATCAGATCCCAGTCACAGCCATTGTAGTCGGTGCGGAAGATCTTCTTATTGACCTGCTTGGCCATGTGCTTGAACATATACTCACGCTCGTCGGCAAGGTTGAGTTTCATCGTGGCGTTGTAGGTGATAGGGGTGATCTTGTCGCCCTTCTCGATCTTGCGCATGCTGCTGCCGAGCGCGTAGAGGTTGCCCGACTTATCCATCTGGAGCGAACCGCCTGAGCCTGACTTGCCACCCTTGTTGAGGAGCTTGGTCTCATGCTTGCGCAGATCCATCTTCCAGAGATCCATGCCACCCTCGAAGGCGGCAAAGTAATAGAGACTCTCGCCATCCTTAGAGATGATGGCGTCGCCGAGGTTGCTGCTGTTTGGAGTGAGACGTACGATACGATCCTCCAGTCCATCGAACTCGACGACGATGTCCTTGGTCTTGGCGCTGTCAGCGTCGGCCTTCTTATCGTCCTTCTTGGCGTCCTTAGCCTTGCTGTCCTTGCCCTTGGCATCCTTCTTGTCTACGTCCTTCTTATCGCTCTTTTGCTTGTCTTCGAGCTCCTTGAGCAATGCATAGTCCTCAGGACTCAGGCGATAACGGTCGTAGGCGTCCTGGGTCAGGAAAGCCAGGAAGACGTCATTCTGACTTCCCCATGAAGCATGACTGCGCATACCGTAGCGCTCGCTCTCGAAGAGAATGGCCTTGCCGTCCATCACCCAACGAGGATTGCCGCTGGTGTAGGCGCTCTGGGTGATCGGATAGATCTTGCCGCCATTGGCACTGACGATACCCTGATCGGTATATGGATCGCGACGGTTAGGAAGATAGCTGATGACGAACCACTTGCTGTCTGGACTCCACTCGAAGTCGAACTGGCCGCTGTGGCTGTACCAAGTGCTGCCATCGGTCACCTCTGTGACTTTCTTGGTAGCCAGATCGACGGTCTTGAGCTTCATGCGGTCTTCGATGAAAGCGACCTTCTTGCCGTCAGGACTGAACTTTGGCCAGCAACGCTCCACCTGTGAGAAGTCGAGCTTCTTTGAGCCATCGACGATCAATGTAGGGAGCTCTGGGAAGATGGTCTCCTCCTCGATGACAGTGGCATTGGCAAAGTTAGGATCCTCCTTACGGCCGATCTTGGCGATGTAGAGCTGCCAGTTGCCATTGCGCTCAGAAGCATAGACGAGCGAGCGTCCGTCTGGAGCGAAATCGACGCCAGTTTCTGCACCAGCGGTATTGGTGATCTGACGAGTGGTGTTATACTCGACGCTAGTGACGAAGACCTCGCCACGACAGATGAATGCCACCTGCTTGCCGTCACGGCTGACGACCGACTGGGTAGCGCCTGAGCTGAAGCTGAGGTCGGCGATCTTCTCCTCGTCGTCACGAGTCAGAGTCACAGAGAGCTTCTGTGGCTTGGCGTCGCCTTTCTGAGTGTAGATGTCGCCATTGTAGGTATAGCAGAGCGTTCCCTGCTTGTCGGTGCTGAGGAAACGTACTGGATGAGTCTTGAAGGTGGTGACCTGAGTAGGTGAGATCTTACCCTCCGCCTTTGCATCGGTCTTGTAGACGTTCATGCTGCCGCCATCGCGCTCGCTGAGGAAGTAGAGGGTCTTGCCGTCGGCACTCAGCACAGGGTTACGATCCTCGCCAGCATGCTGGGTGAGGTTGGCGTGCTTGCCAGTCTTGGCATTGTAGTACCATACGTCGCGGGTGATGTCAGAGGTGTGGTGCTTGCGCCACTCGTCCTCATAACCCTTGCGATCCTGATAGTAGAAGCCATTGCCATCGGACTGGAAACTGATCATCTCGGCGGGTGTACCCAAAACCTGGAGGGTACGGCCACCGGTGACTGGCACCTTATAGAGCTCAGGAAGAGAGTTGGTCGGGAACATGGCGCTGCTGGCAGGGTTCTGGATAGCTGCGCCGAAATAGATCCACTTGCCATCTGGCGAGAAAGCCTGTGGGATCTCGCTGGTGCTGTTGTAGGTCAGACGGGTAGCCGAACCACCCTCGGCAGACATGACGAAGATGTCAAAGTTGCCATGACGGTCAGATGCGAAGGCGATCTGCTTGCCGTCAGCACTCCACTGTGGAGAACACTCGTAACTGTCTTGTGTGGTGAGACGGATGGCGGTGCCACCATTGACACTCACCTTGTAGATGTCACCTTTGTAACAGAAAAGCACCTGTGTGCCGTCTGGACTGATCTGCGCGTCGCGCAACCAAGTTGGATTCTCTTCGGCCGAAGCAGCCATGGCGCTCATGGCAAGAGCGGCGGAGAATATGATCTTTTTCATTGTATATAAGGGGTTACAAATAATAATTACCAATTGATTCCTTTGCCAGCCTTAAGCGTATTCTTCATCAATGAGCAGATGGTCATTGGACCTACGCCGCCTGGCACTGGAGTGATGAACGAACACTTAGGAGCCACCTCATCAAACTTGACGTCGCCCTTGAGCTTGAAGCCAGACTTCTTGGTTGCGTCTGGCACTCGAGTAGTACCTACGTCGATGACGGTGGCACCCTCCTTGACCATGTCGGCAGTCACGAACTCTGGAGAACCGATGGCTGCGATGAGGATGTCGGCCGAAGCGCAGATCTCCTTGAGATTCTCCGACGCTGAGTGGCAGACGGTGACGGTGGCATTGCCAGGATAAGCCTTCTGCATCATGAGCTGTGCCACTGGCTTGCCGACGATGTTCGAGCGGCCGAGGACGACGCAATGCTTGCCCTTGGTCTCAACACCATAACGCTCCAGCAGCATCATGATGCCAGCAGGTGTAGCGCTGACGAAGCATGGCAGACCGATGCTGAGACGACCCACGTTGACTGGGTGGAAACCATCCACGTCCTTGCGATAGTCGATCGCCTCGATGACCTTCTGCGAGTCGATATGCTTTGGCAATGGAAGTTGCACGATGAAGCCATCGACCTCTGGGTTCTTATTCAATTCATCAACCTTAGCGAGAAGCTCTGCCTCGGTGATGTCTGCCTCGTAACGGATGAGCGAAGAGGTGAAGCCACACTCCTCACACGCCTTTACCTTAGCAGCTACGTATGTCTCACTACCACCATCATGGCCAACGAGGATCGCAGCCAAGTGTGGTGCACGCTTGCCTGCTGCAAGCATAGCACGAACCTCATCGGCAATTTCAGCCTTTATTGCGGCGGCTGTTGCCTTTCCATCTATAAGTTGCATAATAATAATAGACCCTCCTCCACCCCCTCCACAAGGGAGGGGAGTAGTTACCTACCTTCCGCGGGGAGTAGTTTTTTTAAGTTCTTGTTATAATAGTACTGACCACTCCCCTCCCTTGTGGAGGGGTCGGGGGAGGGTCTTTTTTACATTCCTGGGAATCCCTTACCCTTCATTTTTGCTGCCATCTGCTGCATCTGCATCATAGCACGCGGATTAGACTTGAAATCGTTCATCTTCTTCATGACCTTGCGCATGTCATCGAACTGCTTGACGAGGCGGTTGACCTCCTGGATAGAGGTACCAGAACCCTTGGCAATACGGTTCTTGCGGCTCTGGTTCATGCACTCAGGATGCTGACGCTCGTAAGGTGTCATCGACTGGATGATGGCCTCAACGCCCTTGAAGGCTGAGTTGTCAATGTCGAGGTCCTTGATAGCCTTGCCAACGCCAGGGATCATCGATGCGAGGTCCTTGATATTACCCATCTTCTTGATCTGCTGGATCTGAGCGTAGAAGTCATTGAAGTCGAACTGGTTCTTGGCGATCTTCTTCTGGAGTTTCTTGGCCTCCTCCTCATCGTACTGCTGCTGCGCACGCTCGACGAGAGAAACAACGTCACCCATGCCGAGGATACGACCAGCCATACGCTCTGGATAGAAGACGTCGAGCGCCTCCATCTTCTCACCTGTACCGATGAACTTGATAGGCTTATTGACCACGGTGCGGATAGAGAGCGCAGCACCACCACGGGTATCGCCATCGAGCTTGGTAAGGATAACGCCGGTGAAGTCGAGACGATCATTGAACTCCTTGGCTGTGTTGACAGCGTCCTGACCTGTCATCGAGTCGACGACGAAGAGGATCTCCTGTGGAGACACAGCATCCTTGATGTTCTTGATCTCCTGCATCATGGCCTCATCGATAGCCAGACGACCAGCGGTATCGAGGAGCACTACGTCATTGCCGTCACGACGTGCCTGTGCGATGGCGTCCTTGGCAATCTTGACAGGATCCTTGCACTCACGATCTTCGTAGACAGGAACGCCGACTTGATTAGCCACTACCTCCAACTGATCGATAGCAGCAGGACGATAGACGTCACAGGCAGCCAGGAGCGGCTTCTTACCGTTCTTCTCCTTGAGCATGAGCGCCAGCTTACCGGTGTGGGTAGTCTTACCTGCACCGTTGAGACCAGCCATAAGAATGATTGTGGGATTTGCCTTGAGATTGAGCTCTACTGCCTCGCCACCCATGAGGGCAGCCAGCTCATCGTGAACAACCTTGACCATCAACTGGCCTGGCTTGACGGCAGTGAGTACGTCCATACCAAGCGCCTTCTGCTTCACGGTATCGGTAAAGGACTTGGCAACCTTATAGTTCACGTCAGCGTCAAGCAATGCACGACGTACATCTTTCAAGGTCTCTGCAACGTTGATTTCGGTGATCTTGCCTTCACCCTTGAGGATTTTGAACGAGCGCTCAAGACGCTCGGAAAGATTGTCAAACATGTCTTATGAATTACTAATTACTAATTTCAGATTACTATGTTTGACTTGACCGCAGCAATGTGAGATTGCGGTGCAAAGATACTCATAATTTTTGTGCAATCCAACTAAATCCCCGAAAATCGAAGAGTTACGTTTTTTGAGAAATGTATGTAAATGCCTTTTGTGTCACATTTTACGTCACGAACTTTAACATTTTTAAAAACGTGGTGTAATCTTCACTTTGCATTTTTGAAACACAAAAACGTAATTCCTCGTAATCTTGAGCCCTTTCTCCATTGCGCTGCAAAGGTAAAGAAAATCTTTGAGACAACCAAATTTAATCATGAGAATGTTCCATCTTTCCCTTTGAAACACAATTTATGTTCCATTTTTTGTTAAAGTCTCTAAAACATCGATAATAGTTGTATAAACTCTTGTATGTCTTGTTTATTATTAGTATCTTTGTAAACAATTTCTGATGAGTCTTTTCATTAGAGTATATCTAATAAACCTAACTTATAAAAAAACTGAATGACGAAGAAGACAACCAGTAGAAAGAAGGACAGCAAGATTCCTGTCCAGACTCCAGATGTTGCATATGGCATGAAGCAAGTCAGCAAGACTTATAAAAAGATCAAAAAGGAGGGAATGCCAAAGACTATTACCATTGAAGTAGATAAGCTTGAGGAAGGCCTTGCCTTCATGGCTACTCATCCTCGAATTCCATTGGACAAGGTCAAGAGGCACAATAAGTATGCCGGAGAAATCCTTGAAGGAATGTTCAGCTATGCACCTTTTATCATAGAGGCGGTCGAAGAGAAGATCGTTTCTATGGGGGATAAAGGTCTGACTATGGATGACGCTTTTGAAGGAGTGGCAAACCTGCTACAAGACTTGAGCGAAGGCGTCAGAACCCTTCGTAACCATTTCGAGGACTACATCTGCGATGGTGTTGACCGACACATGGTCATGACCTGGTTCAAGGAGACCATCTCACATAAGGATGGCCGAGGCATGGCCGTGATGATCATTGCTGCCATCCAGCATGGCTGGCTCAGCCCAAGCCTTCGTATCCTTCCCTGATCGAGGCCTTCAAGGTAAGTCCATCCTACGAGAGTACTTACAATGACCTGATCCACGTCTACCTTGACAAGCCTCTCGGCAAGAACGGTAAGCCCCGCAGGTGCTCGATTACGGAATCCGAGATTGAGCGTGAGATTGACTCTATGAGCGAATCTCAGGAGATCTGATCCTACTTCCCTGCCCTTAATTTTTGTTGGCACCCCGTCAGAACAAGCGTCTGACGGGGTGTTTTTGTTCGCCCAGCATGGGCATATTCTAACGGGTGTAAGTCCCCAAGCCGCCTTGATAACGGGAAGGCTACAGCCAAAGACAAGGGTGTCCGTGGCGACGCGGAATCTGAAGGAAGTCGGAGGCAAACATCTGCTCTG
>JAZRVB010000160.1:0-15945 GCA_045598885.1 Bacteroidales bacterium | reverse complement strand
AAATTATTCAAAACGAAATAGAAAACTATGCAATTTGTAATAAAGGCCTACGACGGCGAAGGAATGCTTGACAAGAGAATGGAGGTGCGTCCTCGTCATCTGGAAGGAATGCAAAGACTGAGGAGTCATGTCATCTGTGCCGGTGGCTTGCTCGATGACGAAGGGAAGATGAAGGGCTCTATGCTTGTCATGGAGTTCGAGAGTCGTGAACAGCTGGATGACTACCTCGCTAATGAACCCTACGTGCAGGAGCATGTATGGGAGACGATTGAAGTCGAACGAATAAATGTTGTCATCCGGTAAGAATAATGATTGAAGCATTGACTAGCATACAATGGTTGGCCATTAGCGTGGCTGCCTTGAGCATTGGAATGTCTAAGACTGGTGTTCAAGGTATCATGCTTATGATCGTACCACTCATGGCCATGGCATTCGGAGCAAAGGAATCTACAGGAGTAATTTAACACTTCTGACAAAAATACGTTAATCACGGTATCTAAGGACATAAAAAAACCACCCCAAATCTGGAGTGGTTTATTGTTTCCCAAAGAGGGAAGGCTAAAAAGCTGAGATTTAAGCCTCAGTGATAGCCTCATTAGGACAGGTTGCCTCGCAAGCACCGCAGTCGATGCAAGCATCTGCGTCAATAGTATAGACGCTACCTTCCTTAATCGCCTCTACTGGGCACTCACCGATACATGAGCCACAAGCTACACACTTGTCAGCAGCAATTACACGAGCCATAGTAAAAAAATGTTTTATAGTTTGTAAATAGAATTGAATATCTCGTTAAAGATGCTGCAAAAATAGAGAATTTACATGATATTTCCAAGAAAACACCATGAAAAGTGCTATTTTTGTTAAAAAATTAACCAATTTAACGATTAAAACCTTATATTTGCATCGAAATTAAGTAAGTTTGATACTCAATATAGAGTATCTATGCATTAGACGAATAGTAAAAGAATAACTAAAAATGATTAGTTTTTTGATTGCGTTAGCCACTTTGATAGTGGGTTATTTTGTGTATGGACGTTTTGTCGATAACGTCTTTGGTCCTGATGAAAACCGTAAGACGCCATGTTATACACGTCAGGATGGAGTGGATTATATCCCGATGCCGACTTGGAAGGTGTATATGATCCAGTTCCTCAATATTGCAGGCGTCGGTCCGATCTTCGGTGCAATCATGGGAGCTCAGTTTGGTACGGCTTCTTATCTCTGGATCGTTTTAGGAACTATCTTTGCCGGTGCTACACATGACTATCTGGCCGCGATGATCTCTCTTCGTCAGGATGGTGCTTCCTTGTCTGAGATCATCGGATCATTTCTCGGCAGTAAGGTCAAGGTTCTGATGTCAATCTTCATGGTGGTTCTGTTAGTACTTGTAGGAGCCGTGTTCACCTCAAGTCCTGCAAACATCCTCAGCGCCATGACACGTGACTTCTTCTCGGTAGATATGCAATGGGTAAATCAGTATGGCTGGATTCTGATTATCTTCGTCTATTATATTATTGCTACTCTTTGCCCGGTCGATAAGATTATCGGAAAGATCTATCCTTTCTTCGCTTTCTGTCTGATCTTCATGGCCATTGGAATTATGTGCTACATTGTCTTCTTGCAGCCGGAGCTGAAGGAGTGGTGGGATGACGGTGCATTTATCAATCGCTCCTGGATGGAGGAAGGCCACTTGGCTTATCTTTTCCCGATGATGTTCATTTCTATTGCCTGTGGCGCTATTTCTGGTTTCCATGCTACACAGAGTCCACTGATGGCTCGTTGCATGAAGAATGAGAAAATGGGTCGTCCTTGCTTCTATGGCGCAATGGTGACCGAAGGTATCGTCGCTCTTGTATGGGCTGCTGCTGCTACTTATTTCTTCGGCAAGAACGGTCTAATTAATGAAGCAACTGGCAAGGGATTCGATGGAGGTACTGTAGCGACGATGATCTCAAAAGACTGGCTTGGTACTTTTGGTTCAATCCTAGCTCTGATCGGTGTGGCTGTAGCTCCAATCTCTTCTGGAGATACCGCTTTGCGCTCGGCTCGTCTGGTGATTGCAGACTTTTTGAAGATTGATCAGAAGGGTATGGGTAAGCGTCTTCTGATTGCGATTCCAATGTTCGTAGTTACAGCTGCAGTTCTGATCTGGTCGATGACAGATGCCAATGGCTTCGGTATGCTCTGGCGTTATTTCGGATGGTCTAACCAGTTGCTTTCTGTCTTTACGCTTTGGGCAATCTCTGTATATCTGCAGCGTTCAAAAGGCGGTCTGTGGTATCTTATTACAATGCTACCAGCGATGTTTATGACAACCGTATGCACATCGTTTATCTTGATCCTCGAGAAAGGTGGTCTCGGATTACCTTATGGAATGGGAGTAGGTATCGGTCTTGTCCTCTCAGTCATCTTCGCAATTGTTTTCTTGGCAAAAAGAAAAAAGAATTAATATAGGTGACAGATCTTCAATACGTACCAGGTGTCGGCCCTAAGAGGGCAGAAGTCCTTGAGGCGGAGTGCAACATTCACAGCCTTGAGGACCTCTTGTCGTACTATCCCTACAGGTACGTCGATAAGTCGAAGATCTATCGCATCTGCGACATCAACGGCTCGATGCCATACATCCTGCTCAAAGGCCGCTTTACTACGATGGAGGAAGTTGGAGCAGGTCAGCGTGGCACGGCTCATCGCCTGAACGCGCTTTTTTCCGATGGAACAGGAACGATCGAATGTGTGTGGTTCAATGGCATCCGCTATGTATTGGAGAGCGTGCAGAAGGGTAGGGAGTACCTACTATTTGGTCAGCCGAAGGAGTTTAATCACACATTCAGCGTCGCACATCCTGAGCTCGATGTAGTCAAGCCAGACGATGATCCAGACAGCAAGTCTGGTCTCTATGGCATGTATTCGACCACCGAGAAGATGAAGCGTATGGGAATGAATTCCAAGACCATACAGCGCATCGTACTGACATTCCTTCAGAAGAATCCTGCGCCATTCCCTGAGACGCTGCCAGTGTATATTGTCGACGGCTTACAGCTGATGTCGTACAACAAAGCCATCCGTCAGATCCATTTCCCGGCCAATCCGGATAATCTGCGATACGCTCAGTATCGACTGAAGTTCGAGGAGCTCTTCTATCTGCAGCTCTATCTGATCCGGTCGTTCAGAATGCGGCATCAGGAGAATGGAGGCTTCCAGTTTCTGCACATCGGTGAACATTTTAATAGTTTCTATAAGGAGTGCATCCCCTTCGAGCTGACCAATGCACAGAAGCGAGTACTCAAAGAGATCCGTGCCGACGTGGGTAGCGGCAAGCAGATGAACCGCCTGCTGCAAGGCGATGTAGGTAGCGGTAAGACCATGGTGGCCACGCTGACCATGCTTATGGCACTTGACAACGGCTTTCAGGCCTGTCTGATGGCTCCGACGGAGATCCTGGCTACTCAGCACTATGACAACCTCTCGGTGCAGCTGGAGCGCGTAGGAATACGTTGCGCCTTGCTGACGGGTAGTACAACCAAGAAGAAGCGCGATGAGATCCACGCTCAGTTACAGTCAGGAGAGCTGCAGATACTCATCGGCACACACGCCTTGATCGAACCAGACGTGCAGTTCAAGAACCTCGGCATGGTGGTCATCGATGAGCAGCACCGCTTCGGCGTAGAGCAGCGAAGCAAGTTGTGGCGCAAGAACAGCCGTCCCCCTCACGTGCTGGTCATGACAGCCACACCGATCCCTCGCACGCTGGCAATGACCGTTTATGGCGACCTCGACGTGAGTGTCATCGACGAACTGCCACCAGGCCGTAAGCCTATCGAGACGCTGCATCGCTACGACAACCAACGCTTAGGCCTTACACGTGCCATCCGTGGCGAGCTCGACAAAGGCCGTCAGGTCTATGTGGTCTACCCGCTCGTCCTTGAGAACGAAAAACTCAAATATAAGGCTGTAGAACAAGGTTTTTACGACATGCAGCAGGCTTTCGGCCCTGAGTATCGTGTCGTCATGGTTCACGGTAAGATGAAGGCCAAGGACAAGGATCACGCCATGCAGATGTTTGTCCGCAACGAGGCGCAGATTATGGTGGCCACGACGGTTATCGAGGTAGGTGTCAACGTGCCGAATGCTTCGGTCATGATCATCGAGAATGCGGAGCGCTTTGGCCTCAGCCAGCTGCATCAGTTGCGTGGCCGAGTAGGCCGTGGAGCCGAACAGTCGTATTGTGTGCTGGTGACCAGTAGCCAGATCAGCCGAGAGTCGAAACAGCGTGTCGATGTGATGTGTCGCACCACCGACGGCTTCGAGATTGCAGAGGCCGATCTCCGTCTGCGAGGACCTGGCGATATGGAAGGTACACTGCAATCTGGCCTCGCCTTTGACCTCAAGATTTCATCGCTTGCGAAGGATGGTCAGATTCTCGAACTGGCACGTACCTGGGCCAAGAAAATCGTAGAGATGGATCCGATGTTCGAACTGCAGCAGAACGGTCTGATCCGTCGCAGGATGGCAGCACTCTTCGCAGGTCGTGTGGATTGGAGTATGATCTCGTAATTCGTAATTAGTAATTCATAATTCTCTGTAATTAGTAATTTGCTTTAGCACAATGGCAACAACAATGTATGAACTGCTGATGCAGCTCCCTGTTTTCCAGGGTATCTCGAACGATCAGCTGACGATGATCATCGAGAAGATCCCCTTCTCGTTCAGTCAGTTTGAGCCTGGAGAAGTGATCATGGCAGAAGGGGAGGAGTGTCATTCGCTGTCATTCATCCTGACTGGAACGATCAGGACACTGACACCGACATTCAGCCACCGAGTGCAGATTTTTCAGGAATATCAGGGACCTTACACCATGCCGTTCTTCAATCTCTTCGGTCCTGAGACACGTCATCATGACACCGTCACCGCTGTGACGCGAGTCGGAGTGATGCAGCTCGACAAAGGAAACTTCCTCAAGGTGCTGCAGCAGAATCCGATCCTGTTGATCAACGTGATGAATATGCTCTGTACCAATGCACAGAAGCAGCATAAGGCCATGGACTTCAGCGGAGAAGCCGATCCGGTGCTTCGACTGGCTTCGTGGATGCTGGCATTTACTGAGCGAAAAGGAGAGAATATCGTCTTCGAAGCAGCGCTCTCCGACTGGTGCGGATTGCTTCAGGTCGACGAAACTTCATTCTGGCGATGTGTGACGATTCTGGAGAGTCAGAAGATCATCGACGTCGAAGGAAGAAGGCTCAAATTGCTAGACCGATATGCCTTAAGAACATTTATCGGACGTAAAACTGCGCAAAATGCTTAATTTTGGCGCAGTTTTTTTGTGTTCCTATTTAAAATATGTATATTTGCCGCGCGTCGTGTATTAGGATAGGCTGTCCACATGGTGCGTTTCGATTTGAAATAATCAAAAATACAAAGAATAATTTATGGTAAATCTAGAATTGAGTGAGCAGGAGTTGATCCGTCGTAACTCACTCGACGAAATGCGTAAGTTGGGCATCGAGCCTTATCCTGCTGCCGAGTATGCGGTAACAGGCTACAGTGATGAAATTCGTGAGAACTTCGTTGATCTTCCAATGATGAAGAATGAAGCAGGTGAGGACGTTCCTACCCCTGCTACCGCAGAGAATTCACGTGTCGTAAGCGTGGCTGGCCGTATCATGAGCCGCCGTATCATGGGTAAGGCTGCATTCATGGAGTTGCAGGACTCTAAGGGCCGTATGCAGGTCTATGTGAGCCGTGACGCTCTCTGCCCTGATCCTGAGAATACTGAGATGTATAATACCGTCTTCAAGAAGTTGCTCGACATCGGAGACTTTGTAGGTGTCAAGGGTTATGTCTTTCGCACACAGACCGGTGAGATCTCTGTCCACTGTCAGGAACTTAAGGTCCTTTCTAAGTCGATCCGTCCATTGCCAATCGTCAAATATAAGGATGGCGTGGCATACGATGGCTTCAACGATCCTGAGCTCCGTTACCGTCAGCGTTACCTCGACCTCGTGGTCAATGAGGGCGTGAAGGACGTATTCCTCAAGCGCGCTAAGATCCTCCAGACCATGCGTAGCGTATTCGACAACGCTGGTTTCACCGAGGTAGAGACCCCAATCCTCCAGCAGATTGCTGGTGGTGCAAGCGCTCGTCCTTTCATCACACATCATAATGCACTCGACGTTGACCTCTATCTCCGTATCGCTACCGAGCTCTATCTGAAGCGCCTTATCGTAGGTGGTTTCGAGGGTGTCTACGAGATCGGCCGTAACTTCCGTAACGAGGGTATGGACCGCTCACACAACCCAGAGTTTACCTGTATGGAGCTCTATGTCAGCTACAAGGACTACAACTGGATGATGTCATTCACCGAGCAGCTTCTTGAGAAGATCTGTATCGCCGTCAATGGCACCACCGAGGTCAAGATCGGCGACAACATGGTCAGCTTCAAGGCTCCATATCGTCGTCTCCCAATCCTTGAGGCTATCAAGGAGAAGAGCGGCTACGACCTCGAAGGCAAGAGCGAGGAGGAGATCCGCGAGATCGCTAAGAAGATCGGTGTAGAAGATACTGAGACCATGGGTAAGGGTAAGCTCATCGACGAGATCTTCGGCGAGACCGCTGAGGGTACCTTCATCCAGCCTACCTTCATCATCGACTACCCAGTCGAGATGTCACCACTTACCAAGATGCACCGCAGCAAGCCAGGCCTCACCGAGCGTTTCGAGCTCATGGTCAATGGCAAGGAGCTCGCTAATGCATACTCAGAGCTCAACGATCCTATCGATCAGTACAACCGCTTCGTCGATCAGATGAAGCTTGCTGATAAGGGTGATGATGAGGCAATGGTTATCGATCACGACTTCGTACGTGCCCTCGAGTATGGTATGCCTCCAACATCTGGTATCGGTATCGGCATCGACCGTCTTGCTATTCTCATGACCGGCCAGCCAACCATCCAGGAGGTGCTCCTCTTCCCAACCATGAAGCCAGAGAAGGTTGAGAAGAAGGATCCTGTCGAGAAGTTCCTCGCGCTCGGTGTTCCTTGCGAGGATTGGGTAGCTGTCCTCTACAAGTGCGGTTATCTCACTGTCGAGAGCCTCGCAGGTGTCAAGCCAGGCAAGCTCTATCAGGAGATGATCGACGTGAAGAAGAAGTACAAGGCGCTCATCGGTGACCTCCAGAATCCTACACAGGATGAGGTAAAGAGCTGGGTAGAAAAAGCGCAATGAAATTATAAAATTATAAAATTGTAGAATTATAAAATTGTTGGTTCTGAAAGTCGCTGTTTGTTACAAGCTGTCGACCCGCAAAAATTCTTTAATTTTATAATTCTCTAATTCTTTAGTTTCATTCTTATGAACATTCCCGGTAAAGTAGCTCTTCTCGGCAGCGGATCGTGGAGTACCGCCATCGCAAAGATCGTTCAGATGAACGGTGCAGAGATGTGGTGGTACATGCGATCTTCTGCTCGTATCGAGGAGTTTAAGAAGCTGGAGCACAATCCTGCCTACCTGTCAAGCGTCCGCTTCGACATGAGCAAGATCCACCTCACCACCGATATCAACGAAGCTATCCGCAACTCTGATACCGTGATCTTCGGCATGCCATCGCCTTACCTCAAGTCGAGCGTCGAGAAAATCACCGAAAGCTTTGAGGGCAAGGTCGTTTTCTCGATCATCAAGGGTATCGTCGCTGACTATAACATCACCATCACCGAGTATCTTAAGGAGATGTTCTCGCTTACCGATTCGCAGGTCTGCACCCTGAGTGGCCCGAGTCATGCAGAGGAGGTTGCCTACGAGCGACTGACCTATCTTACCGTAGGTTGCGCTGATTTGCAGGTCGCTGAGGCCTATGCTGATTTCTTCCAGAATCACTTCGTGCATACCACGATTTCCAACGATGTCATCGGCATCCAGTACGCAGGTGTACTGAAGAATATCTACGCCATTGCCTCGGGCATCTGCTCAGGTTTGAAGTATGGCGATAATTTTCAGGCCGTGCTTGTGGCTAATGCCATCCGCGAGATGAAGCGTTTTGTCAACGAACTGCATCCGCTCAAGGGCCGCCACGTGGTGGAGAGCGTCTATACGGGAGACCTCCTGGTGACCGCCTATAGCCGTTTCTCTCGCAACCACATGTTTGGCACGATGATCGGCAAAGGCTATTCGGTCAAGACCGCTCAGCTCGAGATGGAGATGGTGGCCGAAGGCTATTATGGCACCAAGTGTATCAAGGAGATCAATCAGAAGTACGGCATCCAGATCCCGATTGTCGACTGCGTCTATAATATCCTTTATAAGCGCATGAGTCCATTCGTAGAGATTAAGCTGCTGAGCGATATGCTCCGATAAATCAGACATTCTAATCTCATTATATACCAATACACAAAAAAACTATGAAGCTTTCTATTTGCAACGCCCAGGGTTTTGTACCTGCTGGCTCATTGGCAGAGGTAGCAAAGGCTACAGCTCCATGTAACGAACTTCTTGAGTCTGGCAAGGGTCCAGGCAACGACTTCCTTGGTTGGGTACACCTCCCATCAAGCATCACAGAAGAGTTCTTGAACGAAGTACAGGCAACTGCTGAGGTTCTCCGCTCTAAGGCTGAGATCATCGTAGTAGCTGGTATCGGTGGCTCATACCTCGGCCCACGTGCCGTCAATGAGGCGCTCGATCATGCTTTCGGCCTCAATGGCAACAATCCTCGTGTCGTATATGCTGGTAACAACATCGGTGAGGATTATCTCGCTGACCTCATGGAACTTCTTGATGGCAAGACTTTCGCTATCATCAATATCTCTAAGTCTGGTACTACTACAGAGACCGCTCTCGCATTCCGCCTCCTCAAGACCAAGCTCGAGGCTCAGGTTGGCAAGGCTGCAGCTAAGGATCTCATCGTTGCAGTTACTGATAAGGAGAAGGGTGCAGCTCGTAAGCTCGCTACCAAGGAGGGTTACAAGACTTTCGTCATCCCTGATAATGTAGGTGGTCGTTTCTCTGTATTGACCCCAGTAGGCCTCCTCGCTATCGCTTGTGCTGGCCACGACATCAAGGCGCTCGTCAAGGGTGCTCAGGACATGGAGAAGGCAACTGGCGTCGATGTTCCTTACGAGGAGAATCCAGCTGCACAGTACGCTGCTATGCGTAACGCTCTCTACCAGTATGGCAAGAAGACCGAAATCCTCGTCAACTATCAGCCAAAGCTCCACTACATGATGGAGTGGTGGAAGCAGCTTTTCGGCGAGTCAGAGGGTAAGGATCGCAAGGGTATCTTCCCTGCATCTGTAGACTTTACCACCGACCTTCACTCTATGGGTCAGTGGATCCAGGAGGGTGAGCGCACCATCTTCGAGACTGTTGTCTCTGTAGAGAAGGCTAACAAGACCGTCCTCTTCCCAATGGATGAGGAGAACCTCGATGGCCTGAACTTCCTCGCTGGCAAGCGTGTCGATGAGGTTAACAAGATGGCAGAGCTCGGCACTCAGCTCGCTCACGTTGACGGTGGTGTACCTAACATCAAGATCTCTATTCCTGTCCTCGACGAGTACAACCTCGGCCAGCTCATCTACTTCTTCGAGCGTTCTTGCGGTATCTCTGGCTACATCCTCGGCGTTAACCCATTCAACCAGCCAGGTGTTGAGGCTTACAAGAAGAACATGTTCGCTCTTCTCGAGAAGCCAGGTTATGAGGAGGCAACCAAGGCAATCAAGGCTCGCCTTGCGAAGTAATTAATAGATTATTACAAATGAGAAAATTTGCTTACATACTACAGGTTTTCTGGTCGGTAGATTTTATCTATCAGTGTTATCAGATATTCACTAATCCGGATTATGCTTGGTGGAAGTTCCTGCTGGAACTGGTAATCATCGTTTCTCAGTTTGTAATTATTATAAGTTATTTACGTAAAAAGGATGCTTAAAGCATTTCTCTTCGATATGGATGGCGTGCTGTTCAACAGCATGCCAAACCATGCCGAAGCATGGTATCAGGTCATGCACGAACACTATGGGTTCGTGTGTGACCGTACTTTCTTCTATCTGGTTGAAGGCTCGACGGGCCATCAGGTCATCGATGACTTCTTTGTGGAGCAGCGAGGACGTCATGCCACGGAGTACGAGCTCGATATATATTATAAGGAGAAGTCGCAATGGTTCACGCAGCTCGGTCCTGCCGAACCGATGCCAGGAGCTGCAGAAGTGCTTCGCAAGGTAGGAGAGATGGGAATGACACGAGTGCTGGTGACCGGTAGCGGACAGTTGTCGCTCATCGAGAAGCTCAATCGTGTCTATCCTGATGTGTTTGACTGGGATCATATTGTCAGTGGCAAGGATTGTCCGATCGGGCATGGCAAGCCGCATCCTGATCCTTATCTGATGGGATTGGTCAAGGCAGGCAATCTCAAGCCGGAAGAAGCCATCGTCATTGAAAATGCACCGATGGGTGTGCAGGCAGGTAAGGCCGCAGGCATCTTTACCATTGGGGTCAATACAGGACCACTCGATCCTCAGGTGTTGAAAGATGCTGGTGCAGACATTGTGCTGCCAAGCATGCAGGCATTGGCAGAGTGGTTATCAGAAACAAATTTTAATTCACCCTCCCTTTGAGGGAGGGCCGGGGAGGGTCTTATGGCTAAGAAAGCATTTGTAGCCTCGATGTTCGACAACATCGCGCCTACTTACGATAAACTCAATCATATTCTTTCGCTCAACATTGATAAGCTCTGGCGTATCGATGCCATCGACCGTCTGGCAAAGACACAGCCTAAGGTGGTGCTCGATGAGGCGTGTGGTACAGGAGACTTTAGTATCCTTATTGCCAAGAAGTGTGCTGAGGCAAAGGTCATCGGTGTGGATATCAGCGAGGGTATGATGGAGATCGGCCGACAGAAGGTGGCTGCTGAAGGCCTGGCGAATCGCATTACGATGCACGTCGATGATGCTACACAGCTGCAGATAGACGACAACAGCGTCGATGCCATCACCGTAGCATTCGGTGTACGTAACTATGAGCAGCTACAGAAAGGACTCGATGAGATGTGCCGCGTCATCCGTCCTGGTGGACACACCTTCATCCTTGAGCTGTCAGTGCCACAGAATAAGATCCTGCTGTGGGGATATAAGCTCTATTTCCTCCATATCTTGCCATGGGTAGGAGGATTGATCTCTGGCAATAAAGAGGCTTATAAATACCTGCCAGCTTCGGTACTGAACTTTCCGAAGCCTGATGCATTCCTGCAGATGATGCAGCAGGCTGGCTTTTCTGAGACGAAACAGATTGCTTATACCTTCGGTCTCTGCAGACTTTTTATTGGAAAGAAATAATAGGTAAGACCTGACTATATTGTTATGAATCGTTTTCCTATACCTTATATATTATTATTGTTCGTCGGCCTCCTGCTCGGTGTCTCCTCTGCACATGCACAGGAGTATCGCGACGTGGTCTTCCTGAAGAATGGCAGTGTCATCAAGGGTTTCTACGACGAGCTGTATCTGGCAGACAGCCTGCACATGAGACTCATCGATGGCGGTGTCTTCATCTGTTCGATGAACGATGTGGAGCGTATTGCCAAAGAGAGGTCGAAGGTCTATCTCGTCGATATGTCTGATGACCTCAAACATCTTGATGTAGAGTGGCGACACAGAGGCTATCGTGGCTCGCTTGAGAACGGTTATAATACGAATACAGCCGACAAGAAACTCTCGGTCACGGGTGTATATACCGTCCATGGCTATCAGTTCAATCGCTTTCTGTTCCTGGGTATCGGCCTGGGTTTCCAGCAGGTATCGTATAAAGACGATGACTATACGGTCTTTCTCAACAAGAACAACATCCCTATCTTTGGTGACTTCCGTTTCTATTTCATTCCTCGCAGCATCTCTCCTCTGGTCGATATACGAGGTGGCTATACCATCTCAGGTTTCAGAGGATACTATTTCAATCCGAATATCGGTGTAGACTTCAGTCTTTCTCCTCGTTGTGGCCTCTATCTCCTGACGGGTTATTTTGAGCAGGAGTATGTGACTAACGACGAGAAACTCAAATCCAAGAACTTATCATTCAGCATCGGTTTCCACTTCTGATCATGCGTATCCGACTCTCCCTATATCTCTTGCTTTGTGTACTTCCGCTCCTGGCCGAGCAGAAGCAGGGACCTGTGGTGCATCCTGATCATTCGGTGACCATTACGCTCAATGCGCCTGAGGCAAAGCATGTCTCGGTGGAAGGTTCTTTCAGCAAGAAACCGATCCCGATGCAGCAGGAGGATGGACTTTGGACGTTGCACCTCGACTCTCTCCCTGCCGAGATCTATACCTATCGCTATAAGCTGGGACGTAAGAAGTATATGCTCGATCCTGCTCATGAGCGATGGATGCGAGACGTCGATGTGATGTGGAATTATTTTATCGTCGAGGATTCCCTCACCCAGTTGTTTGTCGACGATCCTGGCGCTTCTCATGGCACACTGGAGTATGTGTGGTATCCTTCTACGCTCAATGGCATGTCGCAGCGCCGAATGGCCGTCTACCTCCCTTCGCAATACCTCAAGTCTGACTCTCTAGCGCTACCTGTCCTATATCTCATGCATGGATCTGGTGGCGATGAGACAGCTTGGAGTGATTGTGGTCGCGTCTGCCAGATCCTTGATAATATGTTCAGCCGAGGCCTTGCCAAGCCATGCATCGTGGTCATGCCCAATGGCAATGCAGAGCTAGATGCCGCTCCAGGAGAGAGTCCTTGGATGAGCAAGGAACCTGCAGCTTTCAATCCGACATCGATGACTGGAATGATCGAGAGCGTGTTTGTCAAGGAGATTGTCCGTTTCGTCGACCGTAAGTATCGTACGCTGGCTGATCGTGAGCATCGTGCTATAGCAGGTTTGTCATTAGGTGGCTTGCATACGATCTATATTTCGGCCAATCATCCGGACCTCTTCGATTATGTCGGACTTTTCTCGGCGCAATCCACCAATATGCTCGATGATGAGCGCAAGCAGTTGATGATAGCACGAGCCAAACGCAACAATACGCGTCTGCGTCAGGCCTGGGGACTGATGTTCAACTTCCTGCCAGATGTGTCTGTCTTTGACGAACATCTGCATAGTATAAAAGTATATAGTGGCATCGATGAGAAGCTTGCCAGGATGGCGCAGCAGCCTCCTAAGGTCTATTATATGTCTATCGGAAAGGATGATATGCTCCTGAAGTTTAACGAACTTTATAAGGAACGACTCGATAAGGCAGGAGTTCCGTATGAGTTTCATCTGTCTGAGGGTGCACATTCATGGGAAAACTGGCGACGGTATTTGGTCGAGTTCCTGCCAAAGCTTTTTTAGTATAGGGTGTCGTTGTGACCTACTTTCATTCTTAAAATATTACAACTATGGGATTCGTAGTATTTCTTTTCTTTGTCTTTATTATCGTCAAGTTTATCAAGCAGGTTCTGAGTCAGAATAAACCTGGACAGCAGCCTCCTGTCGATGCCATTCCGGTCAATGAAGATGAGGAGAATGTGGTTCAGACTCCTAATAAACCTGAAGAGAAGAACCCCGCTTCTGTAGATACTATCCTCTTCTCTTTGCAGGAGAAGAAAGCTAAGGACGCTGAGAAGAAGCCAACCCTAGCAAAGACGATCATAACTCCAAAGCCTGTAATAGAAAAGCCGAAGATCGTCGTAGAGACACCAAAACCCGTTGCGCCAGTCAAGCCTGTCGAAACAATGGATTTGAAGCAGGAAGTTGATGATTTCTCACGTATGCAGCGAGAGCGTAATGAGGAATTTGAGAGAATGCTGAAAGAAAAAAATGATCAGTTCTTCCGATCGAGGAAAAACAGATCAAAGCATCAGGCGAGTGCAGACAACGTCGGCCATCAGGATCATAATGCTGCTGATGACTACGGCTTGGGTGGAGTTGCGTCCGACTTGGAGCGCTCCGCCCTTTACTGTATATCCGAAGTATCCGGAGACGGTAGTGATGATGAGACCGAAGACCATCGACTTCTTGATGGCGTAGTAGGCATGCTCAGCATTGACGCCTGTCTGAATGCCATAAACGTAGTTGTCGACCGAAGGAGAACCTGTGACCCATGCCAGGATGCCGCCACCCCAGAGGCCTAAGGCAATGGAGAGGATGACTAGGATCGGCATCAGCGACACGAGCGCACAGACCTTTGGCAGGATGAGATAATTGGCCGAATTGATACCCATGATCTCGAGTGCATCGATCTGCTCCGTGATTCGCATCGTACCGATCTCAGAAGCAATGTTCGATCCGACCTTACCTGCCAGGATGAGACACATCATGGCCGATGAGAACTCAAGCATGAGGATCTCACGCGTAGTGAAACCGATGGTGTAGCGGGGGAGGAGCGGACTGAAGAGATTCATCTGCATCTGGATGCAGCAGACGGCTCCGATGAAGAGAGAGATGATGCCGATGATGCCGATAGAGTCAATCACCAAAGAATTGCATTCCTTGATGTACTGGCGAAAGAACATACCCCAATGATCAGGCTTTGAGAAGACGCGCTTCATCAGGATCACATACCGGCCAAAGTCTCGAATCCACTTTAATATAAACACGATTTTCTTGCTGTTTGGTTTATCGACGCTGCAAAGATAGGTAAAAAATGATTAAAGTGAACGTTTTTGTATCGATTATTCAAAAATAATCACTATCTTTGCGCAAAATTTCAATGTAACATGGAAAATTTTGAAGGCTCTTGCAGTGTATTGCGCACCGAAAACCTCGTGAAGCGCTATGGTCCACGTACGGTGGCCAATCACGTCAGCATCGATGTGAAGCAAGGCGAGATCGTAGGTCTGTTGGGCCCTAACGGCGCTGGCAAGACCACTACATTCTATATGACCACAGGTCTTGTGACCCCTAACGAAGGTCGCATCTTCCTCGATGCGCAGGAGATCACCAAGCTCCCTGTCTACAAGCGAGCCAAGCTTGGCATCGGCTATTTGGCACAGGAGGCTTCTGTCTATCGTAAGATGACAGTGGAGGATAATATCCGCTCTACGCTCGAAATGACCGATATGACTCCTGCTGAACAGAAGGAGAAACTTGAGTCGCTGATTGCAGAGTTTCGTCTACAGAAAGTACGTAAGAACCTCGGTGACCGCCTTTCCGGTGGTGAGCGTCGTCGTTGTGAGATCGCACGCTGTCTGGCCATCAATCCTAAGTTCATCATGCTCGATGAGCCATTCGCCGGCGTCGACCCTATTGCCGTAGAGGATATCCAGTATATTGTCTATAAGCTCAAGGATCGTAACATCGGTATCTTGATCACCGACCATAACGCGCCAGAGACCCTATCTATCGTCGATCGCGCCTATCTGTTGTTCGAGGGTAAGATCCTCTTCCAGGGAACCAGTGAGGAGCTGGCGGAGAACCCGATTGTCCGCGAAAAGTATCTCGGACGTAACTTCAAGTTCATCCGCAAGAAGTTCGATCAGCCAAGTACCACCGAGGAGGTAGCGATGCGCGAAGCAGAAGCTGCAACAAGCGCTGAGTAAGAATCAGTCATCGTGATGATGACGTTGTATGAGTCCACGCTCCATCAGGATGTCGTGGACTTTCTTTTCTTTCTCAGTAGTATATTCTTGTCCATGCGCAAGGCGACGGACGTGATCTGGAGACATGAAATATTTAAGCGCTAGTTTCATGTAGAGGCCTCTGTGCCTCTTTGATTTTAAGAACTTAAACATAACAAAAGCGTTTTTTCGATTATAGCAAGTTATTATTATATATAATAGGTGCCAGATAAGCCTTGTGCCGTCTGGCACCTATATCGTATTCGATGTCGATTATGAATTTGTTCAAAGTGTAGGGCCTTGCTTCTCAGCAAGGAGTGAAGCCATGATGTAAGGACCTACGCCCTTAGGATCATTGTCGCGGATGATCTCGTTGATATAGTAGTCGAAGTCACCGCTACGGTATGGA
>JAZRVB010000159.1:0-10952 GCA_045598885.1 Bacteroidales bacterium | reverse complement strand
CCACTAAAATATGTTATTATGGAAAAACTGATAGGCCGTGAAATCGAACAGCAGAAGCTGACAAAATACATGCAGAGTGAACGAGGTGAGTTCATCGCAATCTATGGACGTCGTCGCGTAGGCAAGACGTTCCTTGTGCGTTCATTTTTCAAAGACAAGTTCGCATTCTATGCAACAGGTATCATTGAGGGAACGCGTGAGGAAGAAATGGAGGCTTTCTACAACGGATTGAAGGAATACGGTTATGAAGGTAAACAACCAAAGACGTGGATGGCAATGTTTTCAGCTTTGTCCGAACTGTTGCAGAAGAAGTCGCAGCGAACTAAGAAGCGTCTGGTTGTCTTTATCGACGAGTTGCCATGTTTCGATACCAAACGGTCGGGCTTCATCCATGCCCTTGACTATTTCTGGAATAGCAAAGGTGCGTGGATGGACAATGTAATGTTCGTCGTATGCGGATCGGCAACCTCATGGATGATGCGAAACCTCATCAATAATAAGGGTGGTCTGCACAACCGTTTGACTCATCAGATGCACGTCCGTCAGTTTACGCTTGAAGAGACAGAGCGTTACCTGCGTAGTCGCAGGTTCCGTTGGTCACGCCTTTCTATTCTCCAGGCGTATATGGCATTGGGTGGTGTGCCATATTATCTGGGATTGCTTGAACCTGACATGCAGGTGCCCGAAAATCTGGACAACCTTTTCTTTGCCGAAAACTCGGAATTGAAGGGTGAGTACCGCCGCCTCTTTGCCTCGCTTTACAAAACACCAGAAGCCTATATGCGCATTGTCGAAACATTAGCTGCGCACAAGGAAGGGTACACTCGTGAGGAGATTGCAGACAAACTGAAGATTGCGAACAATGGCCATCTTACAGTCATGCTTGAGGATCTGGTCAGCTGCGACTTCCTACGAGAGTATAGTGATGGCGGTAAACAGAAGGGAAGTATCTACCAGTTGATGGATATGTTCACGCTGTTTCATTATAACTTCTGCCGCAAACGTGTCACCGATCCGCATTTCTGGCGGAACTTGGAAGGTCTGCCCGTTCAGAATACTTTCTATGGCTTGGCTTTCGAACGAGTTTGTATGTGGCACGTTCGTCAGATTGTCCAGGCCTTGCGTCTGGACGCAGTTCCACATGAGTATTATGCGTGGCGAAGCAAGGAATCCAATCCTGCTGTCCAGATTGACCTGATCATCGAACGAACAGATATGATCACGCTCTTCGAGATCAAGTATAGCAAGGACATTTATCGACTCAATAAATCCGAGTACCAGAAAATCATTCTTCGCGAACAGAGCTTTATCAGCGAACTCAAAAGCAAACGTCATGGAGTTCGCACCCACATCATTTCGACCTTCGGTGTCGCACAGGGAGAGTATGCCGATGCTTTCCAGTGTAAGGTCTGCCTGGATGACCTGTTCAAACCTCTGTATGACATTTGATTTTACAAACCTCATATTTACGGATAAAAATGAGGGTAGGGAATAAAAAAAGAAGAGGAACATTTGGCCAATTCAAAAATTATTCTTATCTTTGCATCGCAATTCGGAAGATGGCATTCTCATCCGTCAAAAGAAGACGATATTCGTCCTCCTTAGTGAAGAATAATATCGACCAGTTGCATGAGTCTTATAACAATATTATTAATATTTTCAACTCGCTCTTTGAAAATCTAATCTATTGATAATCAAGACTAACTGCTTCGTCTTTTGCGTTCATTTAGAGCCAAATATGCTTGACATGACAGCAATGGAGTATGTTTAACTATTTGATAATCAGCGCTAAGACCCTCGTTCAACGAGGAAGAATATTGATAGCTCTATAATTATTTAATCACTTATATATCAGCAAGATGGATTTAGATAATAAATTTGTCTTGCTGTTTTTTATGGCCTCAAATGGCCTGGTTTCTTTGCTCTATTTAGCTTTTTTAACCCCTATTTTTTGGTTTCTTTGTCTTATTTTCCTATCTTTGCATCGTCATCCGACATATCGAAAGTACGTACAACGATAGTAGGGAAATAATAAGAGTATTCACAATTAACAAAGAAACCATAATATGTGAAGACCAAAGAGAACGTGCCCATTGGGCAAATATAGACTTCGTGCTTTTAAGTCGGCTGATAAGGAGAATACCTTCAGCATTGAATTGGAATATACCTGGAATGGTAGTATCATCCGTAAGGTTACGGGTATAGTTTGCCGTGAAGAAGACTGGAATCCAAAAGGAGATAATGGGCGAGGTGAATTGCGTCCATGTTTTGGAAAGGAGTACAAACACCGTAATCAGCAGTTGAAGAACCGTGTGGATAAGATAGATGCTCTGCTCGCTGACTATCAAGAGCAGCATCCTAATCAGATCACGCGTGATGTCATTGTAGGATTCCTTGACGATAAGCCTCTTGCCCGAAAAGATATGGGCAAGGACTTTTATGAGTTTACAACAGAACTGCTGCGTGCCGAATATGAACGTAATCGTATAGGCAAGAGTACGTACCAAAACGGTATGAGCTACATGGGTATGTTTACTGAGTTCCTTTTGTCAAAGGAGTTGGGAACATACAAGTCAGATGGCATTTATGTGTCAGAACTCACACCAAAGCTTATTGACTCTTATATTGAGTGGCGTCGCAATGTGAAGCGTAATGGTGATGCTACCATCAACCATGCTTTGACACCTATTCTCAAAGCAAGTAAATATGCGTGTGATCTTGGTCTTATTGAAATGCCTATCAACGCAAGGATTCAGGATATGCGTGTTGTGGTTAAGCCTTCATTGGAACAAGATGCAGAACCAGCCTTTGACGAGAAATATCTTACAGAGCAGCAGTTGGCTAAGTTGAAGCAATATTATGAGACATGTAAGGAGCCGCGTCGCAAGCAGTATCTTGAGATTTTCTTGTTCGCGTTCTATGCTTGTGGCCTTCGTATTGTTGATGTTATGACCCTGCAATGGGGGCACATCAACTTCGAAAAGAAAGAACTCTCGAAGATACAAATCAAGACCTCCAAACGTCACGTTATACCGCTACGTCATGAGGCCATCGATATTCTTCTGAAATGGCGAGAAGAATACCCAAATCGTAAGTATGTCTTTGGTTTGTGTAATGAGAATATGAGCCTGGATGATACGGAAAAGCTCTATTATGTTCGCAATAATGTGACCCGATGTATCAACCAATCGCTTAATGTGGTTGGTGAAAAGTTGGATTTCCCTATCTCTTTGACAATGCACATCGCTCGTCACTCATTTGCCGTGTTTGCTCTAAATCATGGTTGTTCAATGTCTGTTGTCAGTCGACTTCTCGGTCTTGGAAGTACTGATATCACGGAGAAGATTTATGCGAAGTTTCTGCCAGAAACGTTGGCGAATGAGGTGGAGAGACTTGATATGGGGTTCATGAAGTAGTTTTTGAGGATGGACGAATTGGAATAGACCAATTGCGTCGCACGTTCAATTATGCCTAATCCTTTACAAATGGAGATTGGGAAATAAAGCTAAAAGGATAAGAATTAGAGCGAAGGTCAATACGGCTTTCGCTCATATTATATATTTGAGTCTTCAACTTTCGTAGATGACACTGTGAAATGATGACACTGTGAAATATAGTTGTCATTCTTATTCTTTTTTCCCGGCAAGTACTTTCTCTCTAAATGCTGACACATTGGCTTTTGAGACAGGTAGTACTTTATCCGTACCGAAAAGCTGGAGTTTATAGCCAGCGGCATTACCGGATACCTGAGTGATATAATTCTGGTTGACGAGAAATGCGCGGTGAATGTGGAAGATGAAAGGATAAGGGCTCAGAGTTTCTTCGAGATCTCTCAAGGAAATTCTGAGTCTTTTCTGCATCAAGTCAGATGCGGAAAAGAAAACGATATTGACATAATTGGCCAGCGACTCTACATAAAGGATGTCTAAAGGATTGATAATAATAGATTCGCGACTCTCTCCCTGTAGCACGATCTTTTCTGGCTCGGCTTGATTACGAGCTGAGTCATGTTTGGCTTCGAGCAGATTATTGATCGATTGTAGTTCTTCAATCTGGTATCGTTGCATACGGTTATTGGTGACAAAGATCTGATAAGCTATGATAAATGCACCGACAGAGACAGCCTCCTTCAGATCATGAAAAAACCACTTTAGCGTAAAGTTACCATCATAATCCTGCCACAGATAGTACCATCGCTCCCACCCCCAACGGATGATGACGAAGAACTCTCCATCGAACACCGTATTTATCAACACACAGGGGATGGCGAAGCAGAGCAGGCGCCTTGTCTGATACTCTCTCGGCTGCGAATAATCAGCAGGAAGATGAAATACATACGATGTAAGACACTCACACAACAATAAGATGAGGAAGAAGCAGACTGCCTCTACCGCATAGAAATAATACGGATTCACATTGGCCTGGATAAAGTCTCGTGTGCCGAAAGGTTCGAGCAGAACGATAAACAAAAAGAATCCGACGCTGTAATACAAATAGTCAGAAATGACGATGCGAGGAATAGGTTTCATAAATGACAATTAAAACAGTGCAAAGATACGACATACCAAAGAAAAACGCAAAAATCTGGCTCTAAATAACGTTAAACGGGATATTTGGAAAGGAATAACTGCCTTTTGGAAAAGAGCATCCTGGTTCTGTAACATTATGTATCATCCATAAGAGAAGTTTTCCTTCTGTCCCAACCTTGGCAAATATCCCACATCCCTAGGTGTCTGTACCGAGGCCTTGCAAGGGTTTACGAAAGGCTTTATCTTTGCGCCGCAATTCTTCCAGATGCGCACTGCCAGATTGCATGAACCCTAAAAAATAGAAAATGAAAAAGTATTATTTATTGCTTGCAGCTCTTGCAATGACAAACTTTGCATGTTGCAAATCTCAGAATCCTGAACGTGAAGATTATGTCTGTCAGGATGGTTTTTATTTTTCTCGTGAAGGTGGATCAACGATTCCGACAGATACTGCCTTGCAGCAGGGATTACTTTCCGACGGTACACGATTATTTCTTTACAAGAATGAGCGTGAGGATTATGCACAAGATTCTTGCATCGTGCAGCGAGTGGCTCGTGAGGCCGAGCAGGCGGTGATCGTGGTGGGAAACATCGAGTATGAAAAAGCGCGTCGTCGCATTGAAAAGATCCTGCAAATGAACGATAGTTTGAAGAAGATTTCTCTTTATTCAGAGGTCAATTACTACAGTTTCGGTGGCATCATGTCGCAATATGAAGGGCGGATCGACTTGCGTATTCCTATCATTCCGGCCGTGCATCCAGACCTCAGATCCACCTCGTTCTCCATCCAGCATTTTGCCAATTTCTGCCTCTTGTCGTTGTACACAGATTTTCGCTTTACAGAACTGAAAAATAAGGAAGGTTTGCCTGAATCTGTGAAAAATGTCATAGTTTATCCAAACTTTATCCTCGATGGGAAAGACCGAGAGTGCCTATGCTTCCACATTGAAGCAAAACCTGGTATGGAAGAACAGGCGCAAAAAGATGTCCGTCGTTGCCTCGAAATGTTCGCTCGAGAACCGTGTGCGGAATTGCAGTTGAATCTGCTGCGCGAGCATTTCCGCCAGATGGTCAAGTTGGAATATTTCGACAGATCTATTTATCGTGATCAGAAAGGAAGATTAGGCAATCAGGGAATTCTTAAACGAATTGCAGATGCCTATGTTCTAGGCAATGAGCTTTATGATTATACAGCTGAGGGAGAATATATTATCGCATGTTCCTCATCCATGTACACAGAGTTTGTTAACGCAATGTATGAAGCAACCATTCTCCATAATCCGAACTATTGGTATGAAAGATTATAATACTTTAAGTTGGCGAGCCTTTATTCTCGCTATTATATCCCTATTTAGTGGGTTTAACATCCTCCGCGCTCAGAGCGATGGCAAGCGTCATGTTCTCACAGATAGTACACAAGTCAGCATCATCGAGCAGACGCAACTTCTTGATCAGGTCGTAGTGACCAGCAATGTACCTCGCACCCGTATAAAAGGCAACTCCATTGAGACGCGTATAGTAGGTTCTACCCTTGAGCATGCAGGTTCGGCAGCAGATGTCTTGGACAAGACACCTGGCATGATTCGCCAAGGAGAGACGCTGGAAGTCATCGGTCGCGGAGAGCCAATCTTCTATATCAATAGCCGACGTGTGCAGGATAAGGACGAACTGAAACGTCTTAACTCTGAGCAGATCAAGAACATCGAAGTCATCAATAACCCCGGTGCTGAATATGATGCTTCAGTGAGTGCTGTGGTTCGCATCCGTACTGTTCGACAGCAGGGCGAAGGCCTTGGCATGAATCTGAAGAGTCAGATTCGACAAACGTTGATCACCGGAAAGACCGATCCTGGCACAAGCATCGACCTGAACTATCGACACAAGAACTGGGATATCTTTGGCGGTGCGAACCTGTGGACTTATCATTTTGATCAGTTTAATGAGATCGGTGGCGGCACCTATACTAAAGCGTTGACACATGAACAGGTCGGAACCATCGACATGCGCCAACGAAGCCTCGGCTTGGAATATAAACTGGGTGCGAACTGGCAGATCAACGAGAATCATTCGGCTGGAATCATGGCACAATTCTATCACAATCCGTATGTTAAGGGCAGAAAGCTGACGGATGAGTGGGTGCGACGCAATGGTGAGTTCGAAGATCTTCTCATAGCCGATGATCGCTTCGAGCAGCTTCGCCATCGTGGTGTCTCGACCAACACTTATTATAATGGTAAAATTGGCAATTGGAACATCGACTGGAACTTCGACCTCACCCATCAGACACATCGCGAGAAAGACGACATCATCGAGCAAAGCCAGATTCACGATAATCAGTTCAGCACTGAGGGCTATCGTCAGAATGAGATGTATGCCACCAAACTGGTGTTGGCTCATCCGTTGGGCAAAGGACAGTTGAAGGTGGGAACGGAAGACTTCTATGTCGTGAGCAAAAACCAATACAGCACGCTTTCTGACCTGCTTCCGAACTCAAGTTCAAAGGTCCGGGAATTGACTTTGGCCGCCTTTGCAGAGTATTCTCTTTCTACAGAGAGATGGGGTCAATGGGTGACTGGCATACGATACGAACACATCACAATGCACTATGACGACCAGCATGATGCCAGCCAGAATCAGCATCGCACCCAAGACAACTTCTTTCCGTTTTTCACCTGGAGCCGAGGTTTGGGTCCTTGGTCAGTAAGCCTCAACTATGCAGTACACACCACCCACCCTACCTATTGGCAGATGCGTGACGCCATGGAGTATCATAGTCGTTATATCTATGAAGCAGGTAATCCTCAATTGCGAAACACCATCAACCAGACACTTTCGCTCACGAGCAATTACAAGTGGCTCATCCTCGGTGCAGAATACCTGCATGCTGCACGAAAGATTCTGGAGTGGGCAGAGCCTTACAACAATGAAGGAACCGTCGTTTTGCGCATGCAGAACCTCGCTCGTCCGGTACAAAGTTATTCGCTTTATGCGATGGCTCACCCTACATGGGGGTGTTGGTCACCTAATTATACCACAGGTATTACACAACAGTTCCTGACACTTGACTTGATCGATGATCGTGAGCCTTCGGGTATCAGAACCACAACATTTGATCGCCCAATGTTCCTCTTCTATGCAAATAATGCATTTCGTCTCCCCAGCAGAGATAATCAACCTTGGCAACTGGAACTCAACTTACAGTACCGCAGTCGCATGAATCACGACAACGACGAATTGAAACGTGACATCTGGTCACTCGATGCTGCTGTGCAGAAGTCATTCCTCGATGGCGATCTGACCTTCCGCCTTTCTGCCAACGACCTGCTCCGTCACATGCAGGAAGATGCCTTTGTCGATTATGGTAACTATCTGGTTTATCAATATAGGGATCTTCAGAACCAGGCGCTTGAGTTTTCTGTTCATTATCGGTTCAATACTACCAAAAGTAAATATCGAGGAAGTGGTGCTGGTGCTGATGCAAAGAACAGAATGTAAAAAGAAACGCATCGCATAAATTACTGTTTACAGATATAAAATGAAATTAACGAAGAATCCATTAACGCACATAATGCTGAAAAACCTGTATTTTTCCATGGATCAGGTTTATGCCAATTTGAAAGCATCAGGAAGAATTGAAGGAGATCATGGAAAAGATTTGTATAAGTCAACGGAGTATCAGAATATGCTGGATATTACTTTGGCTCGTCCACAACGTTCATGGCAGAATGCATCGATTCTTGCTCCGAAGCAGGGATTGATGGAGAGCCTCGTGTCTCGGTATTTAGGAAAGATCTTTGTCTGGATGCGATGGCTCGGAATAGGTAAGTTCACTCCAGATGAACGTACCATCGAGAAGCTGGGTGAGTTTAGGGATGTTTTGGGCAAATCATTGGATGCCTATGCCAGTCCTATGCAGGCGTTCATTGTTGACTCTGACAAGACTCCACAAGTATTGGCTCTGATGCATTATTTCCTTGACACAAAGAAGGGAAAGCAAGCCGTTTTGTTTATTGAAGGCTTCATTGAGAGCTATTTTATCACCAAACCGACATTGGCTGCTCTCTTGGAGGAGTTCCCAAATATCGGAAGTAAGACATCGATCAACAACTTTCTCGAAGATAGACAGGCAATATCACAAGAGGAGATAGTTCGCGTGGCAGAGATAATCTGTCAGCATAAACTTGCGCAGGAGATTATCCATAGCTAACTGATAGATTACGTTATTGACACATTTGACCTCGGAGGCATTCGCTTTCGGGGTCTTTTTGTGTTTGATAGTATATGATGATTGCAGTCTATTTTGCCAAATCTGGAAATACTTGGAATAAGGTGGAAAAATCTGGAAATCCTTAAGCCTCAGATTGTCTGATAAAGAGATCTTCACTTATTCTCCCTATCTTTGCACTGCGAATTCCAAGCGACGAGTGCCTGGAATCGACAACCAAGTGTTTATATAAAAATAGGAATATGGAAATCAATCCTAACCTTAACAAATCAAATCACACACAGCAGATGTGTGACGGTATCTTCGATGATGCTTGTCGTGCAGGATGTAACGCAAGAAGCCATCAAAAAGGTCTTGTCGCACAATCCACGAGGAGTAGGACTCTATCAAGATGAGCTTGATGGCTGGATCTGTAACTTCACCCGGTACAACAAGGACAGTTCGGATGAACAATTCTGGCTTTCTGTCTTCAGCAACAGCTGGAGCAAGAACGGACGAAAAAGCGAAATGCTGGCAAATACCGTCAATGAGCCTGTAGTCACCGTCCTCGGTTCTATCCAAGATGACCTGCTTCAGTCACTTTGTGTAGGTAAGAGAGGCAAGAACGGATTCTTCGATCGTATATTATTTGCACGCCCCAGAGTTTCGAGGGTCGGTAAGAACAACAAGGAAGAACCAGATGCAGAGATCCTGAAGCAATGGGATAACCTGATGTGGAAGCTGCTCAATCGTCCGGTAGTTGTGGACGAACGAGGCAGAATAGTACCGACTATGCTCAGCTATACGGAGGAAGCCAAAGACATCATCATCGAATGGCAGAATGCAGAAGCAGATGACTGCAATGCCAGAGGCAAGCTGAAACCTGCCAAGGGAAGTATCCTCAAACTGATGACCTATGTCCATCGCTTCTGCATCGTACTCCATGTGATGCGAAACCTCTGCAATGAGTGCGAGCTGGGTGTCATAGATGGCAGTGTGGCAACGGATGCCATATCGTTGGTCAGATACTTTGCCAGAAGTGCAATACGATCGATAGAATACATCTATGTCAGCCAACTCTCCGCTACTGAACAGATCCTCTATGAATGCCTTCCAGTGGCTTTCACACCAAAATTGGCAAAGGACATTGTCAGACAGGAGGAACTGATCATGTGTGACAGAGAGGTGGAGCGTTTCCTGGCTGATAAGCTGAATGTGCTCTTTGACCGTCCGCAACATGGGCAGTATATAAAGATCTACCAATACTGAAAACTATGTCGGTTTTGTCGGTGTCAACGGCAACTGACTTCCTTCTGATAATGGAAACCGACAAAACCGACATGTTTGTTCCTATCCCGAAGGCTTGGAGAGGGCGCTATGGCTAAACTGATGGATAATTATCAGATAGGAACGTCGAAACGATGGATGGGAGCCAATGCCTTCTGGTACCTTGATCAGCAGGGTCAGCCAATTGATGCTCGTGTTACCTGCTATGATGCAGAGACAGGACAACAAAACGATAAGTCGCAATCGGAATGGCTTTCGACTCTGATAGGACAACAGAATCCTGATGTTGAGAAGTCCATACTCTTCTATGGTTCGCACTTGCTCAATAGGCAACCGAGAAGTCCCTCCTTCCCTTTCTTCGTTCTCCAAGATGAAGGAGATCGCGGAGATACTGAAGGCAAAGGGTGCAATAGCTGTAGTGTCCGAATATCTGGAGCAACATGCCGATGAGCATGATAGAAGCCAAGGTATGAGCATTGCCGACTTCTTGTTGAGAAAGGTACTACTTGATAAGGAAACACGTCACCTCCGACATCTTTCTCCATTCGAGCAGCTGGAGATAATGAAAGCCGAAAATCCTTTCATTCAGGAACTCATCGACACCTTTGATCTTGAATTGGTCAATACAGTAGAGCCACTTAATAGAACAGAACGTTTGAGAACAGAAGGAGCTTGCTCCGAACCAAGGACTGAAAGTCCGTAACATAATAAGGACTTTTTGCCCAAATGGTCAAGAAAGATCCTATATGAATTCCAACTGAACAAGCGTCCAGATGGAATTAAGGGAAGAGCAAGCTCAAAATGAAATATAACTTCTAATATAATACAATAATGAGTACAACTGAAAAGCAGTCACAGGTACTGCATGTACAAGGCGTCAAATCGTTCGGCGCCGCTGAAGGAAAAGAGAACGAACGTCGCTGGGATGATGC
>JAZRVB010000158.1:0-5814 GCA_045598885.1 Bacteroidales bacterium | reverse complement strand
TAAAATCCTCTCTGTGTCTCTGCTGGACAAGACTCCAATTCGAGAATTGCTACTGCAAGAGAATTCGGCAATTAACAAGCAAAATGATAGCACTCAGTTAACTATTAATTTTGAGTCCTAATTTTTTAGGACAGCAGTGATATTTAATTATAAAATTGAAGAATTGAAAAATTATAAAATTGTTAGTATCGGTTATTGAAAAATTCTTCTCTTAGCGGAAAACAATCTTTCGCAGCCGGAATTCTTTAATTCTCTCATTTTATAATTTTATAATTTCTTTAGAATGCTACATTCACACCGAGAGTGAAGGTACGAGAACGTGGATAAGCACCATTCTCAACACGAGCACCGTAAGCACCGAGGTTGAGCTCTGGATCGAGACCCGAGTAATCGGTGAGGGTGAAGATATTCTCTACCTGGCCGAAGAGGTTGATAGAAGTTGCACCCATTGACTCGCACCACTTCTTAGGACAGTCATAACCGAGCTTGATGTACTTCATCTTGAGGTAAGAACCATCCTCAACGTAGTAGGTTGACATACGCTTCTCGTTGTTGTTGTCGCTGAATGAGACAGCTGGGATCTTGGCTCCGGTGTTCTCAGGAGTCCAGGCACCGAGGATGTCATGACCACGGTTGGTATAGGTGTTACCAGAGCTCATGAAGTCGAGCTGCTTCTTGTTCTCGTTGTAGATATCGAAGCCGAACTCACCGGTGAAGAACATGCTGAGGGTGAATCCCTTGTAAGCAAAGTCAAGGTTGAGACCTGCACTCCAATCTGGGTTAGGATCACCGATGATGCACTGGTCGCGCTCATCAATGATGCCGTTGCCGTCAATGTCGCGATACTTGATACGACCGAGGCCCTTGCCCTGCTGAACAGCATAGTTGTTAACCTCATCCTGGGTCTGGAAGAGACCGTCGGCAATATAACCGTAGTAGATACCCATTGGCTGACCTTCCATCAAGCGGATGTCGCTGCCCTGGCTGGTGATAGCATCGTTGAGCTTGACAACCTCATTCTTATATTTAGACACATTGAGCGAAGCGTTCCAGGTGAAGCCGTTGTAATCAGGTGAGTGATAGTCGGCGGTGAACTCGATACCGGTATTCTTCATGTCACCAGTGTTGCGCCAGCAAGCAGCGTTCTCACCTGCGGTTGAGAGTACTGGAGGAATGGTCAACATGTCCTTGGTGGTCTTGATGTACCAGTCGCCACTGAGGTTGAATGCACCACCCCAGAACTGGAGGTCGAGACCAACGTTGGTCTGAGTAGTGGTCTCCCACTTGAGGCCGGTGCTACCGGTAGTAGCCACCTTGATACCTGATATCGCGCCGGTGTTGGTACCGTTGAGATCGTAAGCGCCGTTGCCTGCATCATAAGCGTAGGTGCTATAGGTAGCGTATGGGCTTACGACAGCAGCATTACCGTTCTGACCCCAACCGAAACGGACCTTGAGGTCGGTGAGGATTTCGTTCTCCTTCCAGAAAGCCTCTCTGGTAGGACGCCAAGCAAGGGTGAATGCAGGGAAGATACCAGAGTTGTCGTCCTTGCCGAGGCGTGAAGTAGCATCTCTGCGGATGGTGAACGAAGCGAGATAACGATCAGCATAGTTATAATCAGCCTTAGCGAAGTAGCTGAAGAGACCCCATGCCTCCTTGCTGCCGCCATTGGTCTGAACGCCAGAGCCTGCACCAAGAACCATGTAGTTGGTCTCATCGAAAGCATAACCCTTGCGCATTGCATTGAAACCATCGAAAGTATAACCAATGGCCTCAACACCGAGCAAACCTACGAGGTTGTGCTTGTCCCAGTTGCCGACGTAGGTAGCAGTGTTTGACCAGGTCCAGGTATCACCCTGTCCGTATGAACGATTGACACTGAGCTCATCGGTCTCCTCGAGCTTGCGACCCAGAGAGTTGGTGTTGTACTGGATATGCTCAATACCGATGTTTGACTTCAAAGTGAGGCCCTTGACAGGCTTCCACTCAGCGTAAGCATTGCCAAAGACGCGCCAGTTCTCGCTGGTGTTGTCGCGGTTGTTCTTGAGCGAATGGAGAGGGTTGGCATAGTCAGAACCTGCAATCTGGAATGGGCTGCTGAACTTGCCATCTGGCTGGTAGGTAGGGATACCTGGGTGCTGGAGCATTGCCAAAGAGGCAATACCACGGTCGCCACCATTGCCACTGGCGTTGCTGATCCACTTGGCAACCATGAGGTTCTCGCCTACGCTGAGATTCTTAGAGATATTATAGGTGGTGTTGACACGAGCAGAAAAGCGCTGATAGTAAGACTCCTTCTGAACACCGTCCTGATTGATATAGTTGAGCGAAAGCATCATGGTACCCTTCTCGCCACTGTTCGAAACGTTAGCGCTCAGGTTATGGGTCCAAGCCTCGTGATAGATAGCCTTCTGCCAGTCGTTGTCAGCCAAGGTGTAACCATTGTCGGTGGTTGGACGGAGCGTACCATTGTTATAGAGCGCACCTGAAGGAGTGCTGCCGTCGTTCTTGTTAGCCTGCCAGTATACCTGACCCCACTCGTTAGCATTGAGCAGATCGTAAGTGTTTGCGATGGCCTGGAGGCTGGCGGTGTAGCCGACGTTGACGCTGAGCTTGTCACCCTTACCACGCTTGGTGGTGATGATGATGACACCGTTAGCAGCGCGCGAACCGTAGATAGAAGCCGAAGCTGCGTCCTTCAAAACCTGGATAGACTCGATGTCCGATGGGTTGAGTGAAGAAAGGTTCTCGGTGGTTGGCACACCATCAATAATATAAAGAGGATCAGAACCGTTGATAGAGCTCATACCACGAACGCGGATCTGTGAGCCACCAGAACCAGGAGTTGCATCGGTGGTGATCTGTACGCCGGCAAGACGGCCCTGCATAGAAGAAATCATTGAAGGATTGCCTTCTGAAGTTGGCTTCTTCATATCCATTACGGCAACCGCACCGGTGAGGTCAGCCTTACGCTGTACGGTATAACCGGTGACTACGAACTCCTCGAGCATCTGTGAGTCTTCGCTGAGGAAGACCTCCATCTTCTCGGTAGCAGGAAGCTGCTGGGTGGTGTAGCCTACAAAACTGAACTGAAGGGTAGCGCCCTTCTTAACGGTGAGTTCGAAGTTACCGTCCATGTCTGTCACAGTACCGTTGGTGGTGCCCACCTCAAGGACTGTAGCGCCCATGACTGGTTCGTCGAACCCTTTGTCAATCACAGTACCCTGCACCTTGATCGTCTGAGCCAAAGCCAGTACGGTCGATGCCAATACCATGACGGCGATTAAAAGAAATCGTTTCATGTTAGTTTATTTTTATGGTTTGTGTTGTTTTTGTCGTCTTTTTCGATCATCTCACGATATCAGTACGTGCTTTTCCATCGTTTTGATGGTGCAAAGATAAAGTTCGTATAAATTATAAGGACAAAGGAATGTTTCGGGAAAATAAAGATTTGTTGCAGCACCCGGATTTGCAACAAATCTTGTATGATATGAGCGATTAATCTTATTTTTCAGCATTTTTGTGGCGCTCAAGAAACATTTTTCTATTACACAAAATAAGGCAATGGGAAACATCTGAGCATCCTTAGGGAATATAATAAAAACTTTTTTGTCGCTACTTCCCTAACAGGAGATTTCTTAATGAATCCAATATCTTCATAGAAAAAGCACTTTTTACGTAGAAAGTTTTGAAAATAAACACAAATTCTTTATATTTGCCCCATTGAAATCTATTGATCCGACAAAACAATGCTTTTTACTTTCAGAATATTAAAACTCTTGCTCAGCACATTCCTACTATGCTGCTGCATTTGTGGGTCGGCACAACCGAGCCAGGCCAGTGACTTCCATCGGCTTCGCGACCGAGAGAAACTGCTTGAGACACTCGACAAGACTTTAGAGCTCCGTCAGTTTCATATCGACTCCCGCCAGCATGAGATAGATGCGCTTAAGAAGCAGTTAGAACAAGCGACTTCAAATAGTGAGCGTCAGGCCTTATGCTCCAGCCTCTACAACCGCTATGGCAGTTACCGCACCGACTCCGCGTTTGTCTATGCCCAGCGCGCGTATGACTTGGCTTCACAGTATGGCACAATTACCGACCAGCAGCACACCAGCATAGACCTGGCTTACTGCTACTGTCTGAGCGGCCTCTATCAGGAAGGACATAATCTGATGCCTGCGCGCTCTGAGGTTCTACCAGAGGTTCTGCTGAATTATTACATTGCGCAATGCTCCTTTTATCAGTGGCAAAGTGAGTTCACAACTATTCCCCAGTTGAAGCAGGAACTTTATGACAAGTCGATGGCCTACCACGACTCCATCTTGCTGACCGATCCGAACCCGTTGCACCAAGTGCAGGAACAAGTACAGATTGCTGGCATGATGTCACGTCCAGAAGCGATTGCTAAACTGGAAAACACCATGGCCGAATTACCTGCCAGCGAGGATTATATCCGCTACATGGCCCTGATGACGGGTAATATCTTCATGGAGCTGCAACAGCCAGACTCGGCCATTGTGTTCTATACCATCTCGGCCATCTCAGACATGCAGTATGGCGTGCTTGAACACGCCGCCTTGCAGCGATTGGCCAATCTCCTTTTTAAACAAGGAGACGTTGAGCGCGCATATCAGTACATGAACTGCTGTTTGAAAGACGCAGAAGTCAGCGGAGCACGACTCCGTTCCATCGAACTACAAGGCAATCTTGAGGTTATCATGTCGGCTTATAACAGCCAGATCGTCAACCAGAACAATCAGCTCCTGCTGGTCTTGGCTACCATTGCCGTGTTGCTCATAGTCGTGATCATCATCAGTTTCAGCCTCAACAAAGTCAGGAAGATACTAAAAAAGAATGGAGAGCAACTAATGGCAGCGCATAACGAACTACAGAGCAATCACAACCAGCTGGAAGCCGCCATGAAGAAGCTTCAACAGAGTACTCAACAACTGGAAGAGGCAAACCGCTCACTGCAGGAGAGCAACCGCATCAAGGATTCGTTCGTCACTGAGTACATGAAACAATGCCGCACCGGTATCAGCAAGCTCCAAAACTACCAACAGATGCTTCAACGCCTGGCCATGACCCACAATACAGACCGACTGCTGGAGACCATCAAGAATGCAGAGAACATAGAACCACTCCTTGAGGCTTTCTATGAAGATTTCGACGAGACATTCCTGAACCTCTATCCAAAATTCTTCACTGAACTCAACTCTCTGCTTCGACCAGAAGAACAGTATGCCGTCACTCAGCACCTGCCTACAGAACTCAGAGTCTTTGCCTTGATGCGACTAGGCGTAACTGACCTCGACGAGATCGCGGCCTTCCTGCGTTGTGCGCCGAAAACCGTTCTCAATTACCGAAGTCGCCTGCGCCAGAAAGCAATAATCGACAAAGACGAACTAGACAAGATAATCGTAATGGGAAAAACTCCGGAATAAAATAAATGTTGTAACCGACAAAAGTTTTGTTGCAAACATATCAAAATCCAATTCCCAAATTTCAAAAGGGATGAATTGTAATCAAATAAAAATCAAAGGTTTGTGAAAATGTTCGCTCCTTCCACTCATTTGTTGTAGGAAGGAGCGATTTTTTTGTTGTAACTTTGCACCGTTGAAAAGCCTATTTTTCACGCGGACGATCAACCAGATCAAAACAACAACAAATATTTTTACAAACTAATTTAAAAACACAAAACATGAAACGATTCCTATTGATCGCAGCCATGATGCTCTGCACTACCGTGCTGGCTCTGGCCCAGACAATGAAGGTGAGTGGTACTGTCATGGACAAGGGCTTAGGTGAGCC
>JAZRVB010000157.1:0-1333 GCA_045598885.1 Bacteroidales bacterium | reverse complement strand
GGAAACTGACCGGTCGTGAACGACAACTGGAAGGCTGATGTGAATCAGTCGAGGTGAGCATCAAGGAGATGAACGAAAGTGAACCATTGATGAGGTGCCGTTAACAAAAAGTAGGTTGCACCAAAACTGAGGAGTACTGTTTTCTCCGCAGGAAAAGACGAATGAGGGAGACCTGACTACTGACATTCGGGTGCACGGCATATAGATGGCATGAACTTGATGCAGGCTCTTTCAAGGAACGTGAGAAGCAGTGAGGGGATGATAAGTGAAAATGCCGAAAGCGCGGACACGCAAGGCAGAAAGTAGCGAAGCCCCTGCACTGTGGCGGATTGCCTCGTAGTAATGATGAAACTTCTGTAATGGGAGTGGAGTGAAGGGGGCAACGTACTTGGCCGAGTTTAAAGTTCAACTCTTGAAGAAAGAGGAGGAGACAATGAATGAAGCGAAACCTTTTAAGGTTGAGAAGCGGTTGGTGTATGAAGCCTACAAAAGGGTGAAATCCAACAAAGGGAGTGCGGGAATAGACGGAGTGGAGATGGAGAGGTTTGATGAAAACCTATCCGATAACCTCTACAAACTCTGGAACCGCATGAGCAGTGGGACATACTTTCCAAAGGCCGTGAAGCTTGTGGAAATCCCGAAATCGAACGGAGGGAAACGCCCTCTCGGCATCCCGACGATAGAGGACAGGATAGCGCAAATGGCAGCGGTGCTGGAAATAATGCCCGAGTTGGACAAAATCTTTCATGAGGACTCATACGGCTACCGTCCGGGAAAGTCAGCACACGATGCCGTAGCCAAGGCAGATGAACGGTGCTGGAGTTACAACTGGGTGCTGGACATGGATATCAGCAAGTTCTTTGACACTATTGACCACGAGCTGTTGATGAAAGCAGTGCACAGGCATGTAACGGAGAAATGGATACTCCTGTATATAGAGCGTTGGCTGAAAGTCCCATACAAGACAAAGGAGGGGACAGTCATAGAGCGCACGATGGGAGTGCCGCAAGGGTCGGTTATAGGCCCTGTACTGGCAAACCTGTTCCTGCATTACACTTTTGACAAGTGGATGCAGATAAACTTTCCGACAATCCCGTTTGAGAGGTATGCGGATGACAGTGTATGCCATTGCCGGACAAAGAAGCAGGCCGAATACCTCAAGGAGAGGTTGAAAGCACGCTTTGCAGAGTGCAAGTTGAAACTGAACGAGGAGAAGACGAAAATCGTCTATTGCAAGGACAGTAACAGGCATGACAGGGGAGACAATGAGAGCTTCGACTATCTTGGCTTCACTTTCCGCCCGAGAAGTGCCCGAAACAAGCAGACGTTCCAA
>JAZRVB010000156.1:0-1716 GCA_045598885.1 Bacteroidales bacterium | reverse complement strand
ATTCAAGAACTGAAAACCAGAGGTAGAGGATACCGTACCACAGAACATTTCAGAATTGCCATTCTATTCTTTCATGGTCATTTGGACTTGTATGAGCACTAATTGTTAAATTAACATTTTCATATTAAATCCAGTAGAACCCGTTTTGTTACAGGTTTGCGGTTGAAGCGAAGAATGAACAGTCGCTTCATCTTTTTCAGTTTACAGCACATATTTATATTATTATAGGGTGAGAAAATCAGTTGTTGAGTGTTATTATCGGTCTTGCAGGATGAGCCTGTAGTTTCGGTGTTTCCTGTATCGCTCCACTGGAGAGTGAGTACAGCCAAGCCTTTGCCGCATTCATGTCTTTCACCTCCGTGGATGTCCAAAACCAGTCTTGTTCATCCGTAACAGGAAGAGGGTCACCGCCACATTCCTTGATGAGCGGATTGATGATGTCACGAGCTGCATACATCAGACGCATCTGCGCCACCGAAGGAATATAGGCACTTTGACCATATCGCCACAGGTCAAATACGGCATCAGCCAAAGGAGAGTCACAGTCACGAGTGGCATACATGGCGTAGGTATTGACATTGCCATCCATCGCAGACAGGTCGCATGACGTGCCTTGTGTCACTCCGAGTGAGTCCGCAAACTGAGTCGAAGGCAGTTCGTGCAGATACACCGCATAGCCGTTACCCTCAATATCCGGGTTATTGTTCACATGAAACACGATAGCTATAGGCTGCTTGCCAGCCTTGCGCATACCATCAAGCGTATAGGTATGTCCATCAGTACACAATACCTGACCTGTCTTGATGCCCGTGTCAGGAAAATCCTGATGGGCATCACATGATGTCAGCAAGAGCAGCATAGCCGCTAATGGTAGAAACATCAAATCGTATAGTCTTTTTATGTTCATAACCATTTATCTTCTTATGTTACATGGGATAGCCACACCTACGGCAGCCCCCACACGGAATAAATCATCATTCTTTATCAAGCAGTCACCCTTCACTTGCCAGAAGATGCGCCAGCCGCCACGCAAAGAGTAGTTCTGCTCGTAGCCCACATGGATGCCACCCAGGAACTTGTCGGTATTACTGCCAACAGATGCGCCTACACGTACGCGACCAAATGAGTTGCGCCATCTATAGACACATGGCTTGTAGGCAGCACCGACACCCCATGTCGGGTGATCCTTCCAGAAAGACTCGGCGCACACATGATGACATGAAGGGCAGTCCTTCCATCGTGCAGCACCATTTGCAAAGAACTCCCATGCATTGTGGTACTTCGTTTCCACCTCATACGACAATGTTGTTTCCACCGTATTCGGATAGAGCAAACCTGCCGAGAGGTTCACGCTTCTGCTGTTCTGTGCATGGCTGACCATGCTGAATGCAGTCATGGTCAGCGCCAACATCATAGTTCTAATACTTCTCATTGTTCACCTCCTTTAAGAATTTGTCATAGTCCATCATGATGACAAATTTGCCGTCTACCTCACGCTTCAGATTGGAAGAGCAAACCTCCAGTCCGACACGTTCCTCGACGCTGCCGTTACCGTTATCCACAGGGAAGATGTCTTGATGCAAGGCATCAATACAATCCACGTTGATAGCGACGATGCGCATATCCTCAAACATGATGCGCTTCCCCTTCAGGGGAGCAACTTCACAAACAATAAACTTCGCCATAATCAATCCTCCTGTAAAAGAACCTTGTTGA
>JAZRVB010000155.1:0-4338 GCA_045598885.1 Bacteroidales bacterium | reverse complement strand
TCATAACGATAGAACACAAGGCCATCAAACTGACCAGGCTCGTACTTTCCATTATGGTAGCAAGTCACACTATAACCGATCACTTTATGCTTCTGATCCGACTCATTCCAGTAGCACATCTCATACCTCGCCAGGTACTCGTCATCAGCATCCTTATACTTCGACTCATAGAGCATGAAGCCATTTTTCAGGTCGAACATAAACGTAACACCCTCCTCCTGAGGCTCACCATTCAAATAACGAGTCATCGCATTAGCCGCAGCGTTCGAAGCCTCATCACAGTCGTTATCATCCACGTCGCCCGAAAAAAGCAGCGCCTGCGCAAAGTCCTGGATTGTAGGTCTTGCCCCCTCATATTTTACTTTGATCGCCTCCTGTGCCATCACGGCCAAAGTGAAACACGCAAAGAGGATTACCAAAGAGATTTTTTTCATATTTCAGAGTTTTAAATTAGACATTCACGGTGCAAAGATAAGCAGCATTTACGACATCTCCAAATATTCTCTCATATTTCTTAATATACATGCATCAAGGATAGTCCGACTTGGTACTCAGTCGGACTATCTTGCATCATGGCATCCTCCCCACGGTACCGTGTAGAGGATGCCGAGGGCCGTGGAGTCAACACAACTTTCCTGGTGTTGACTCCACGGATCAAGAAAGCTGACATCACGAACGCGTTGTCAGCTTTCTCGGCAACGGATTTCAACGTTACGTACGCAACGTTGAAATCTGAATTCATTTATGCCAAGAGTGCAAAAAATATTGCTCTTCGATGCAGTATTTCACACTTTCCTGCGTTTTATAAGAAAACATTTTTAGAAGCGATGAAACGAAAAGTAATGCTATTCTGCTTGTTAGGCCTCTCATTAGGCGCGACAACATCTTGCACTGATTCCAAAAGCAGGACGGAAGACGATCTGCTCATCATTGAACCTCCGTGTGAGCCAATGTTCCAGTTTGACGAGCAGGGAATCCCCTATCGGTTTTGCACATCGACGCTCTCGCAGGAAATGCAACAGAATATCCAGCATGAGGCCTTCGGCCATGGATGGAAATGGATGCAGACCAATGAGATTCTGGACGATGGCTTTGTCGATCCAACGGACTACTATCAATCGAGAGATGGAGCGACCCCGACCTCCTATTATTTCAAGTCGGAGAAAGAGATGGTCAGATTCTTTTACTCTAATCCTATCAATAAAAAAGCATATCTGGAGCAAGGATTTGCGTTGGATCCAGCCACGGGTACCCTGTCAGAGGGGGAGTCTCCGACTGGAATCATCCCTTGGGCGCTCTACCTCCGTATCTGGAGTGTCTACCAGTTGGACGGGAAGTGGTTTATGTCGACCATCGAGCCTCTGTGCATGAGGGAAGATATTGAAAACGATGAGTACAGAATCATCTGGGGGACTTCTCAATACTACCGTATGAGTGATGATGAACTCAAGCAGATGCAGGAGGAATATAGCTTTGATTTCTCGCAGGTCAATTGACCGAAAGACTATAATCCGAAGCGGACACCGATCTGCAGATTGAAAGTGAAAGGACTCTCGGTGCGAAGGCTTGGCACTTCAGAGCCGTTGCTGAAATAGTAATTGACTCCTGGCTCGATATAAAGCCCCATGTGTTCTGTCAGCTTATATTGCAGGCCTATGCCTCCATCCATCGACCATTGCCAGTCGTTGAGATGGAGGTTTTTCTGTCCGCGCCTGCCATAGAGGGAGTGTTCGAGCATGGTGCCAATGTTAGCATAGAAACGCCAACGGCCTTCTTCGGCAATAATCGCACTGAGTTTCAGCGGAATACCCAGATAATGCAGCTGCTGATGCTGATGACCAGATTGCTTTAGTGTCACATCGGAAGAAAGATAGGTATAAACCAATCCTGATTCGAGCGACAGGTATCTATTCAGTTGCTTGCCTACAGAGATGCCTGCGCTCCAGGACAGATGGTGCTCCGAATCCACTACATCATCAGTTGCAGTCTCGTCAGCGGCTCTGGTTTGTGCTCTGGTCAAAGAATTCTGCCGGGTCGAATCAGCAGACGATGGATCTCCGACCGGATAGTCATAGCCATCTGTACCACTTGACGGAGAGCCAAAGCCATCTGAACTATTCATGAAATCTTTTTGGTCTCCAAAATCAAAATCACCAGAGCCATTCCTGCCAAGCCTCATACCCAAAGTCCAGGAACGGGAGGCAACTTGATTTCTTGCTGAAGAATTTTCCATGGCCAGCAGCACAGCAGCTTCTTCCTGATGAATATCAGACGAAGGATCAGGGATCAATTGCTGAGATTCGATATCAGTGGGTTCTTTCTGAATATCCGGCTCCTCTTTTTCGATTTGCTGCTCAAGTATTTGCTGTTCTGAAGCTGAGGTCATTGCCAAGACTTGTTTTGTCGATGGAGACTTTGACTTTGCTGTCCGTTGCTCCTGCTCGAAAGATTCCTCACCAGCAGAGTATTCTTCGACATGTAGAGATTCCTTTACATCAGAGGTGATAGAAGTTGTCGAAATCTCCGGAGAATCAGAGAAATAATACATACCTCCTATTCCTATTGCGACCATGAGAAGGACGGCAGCGGCACGCAGTAGCCATACTGGCACCAAGCGTGGACGCGAAGCAGGTGCAGCAGGAACTGCCTTCTCAGCTGAAGACAGGGCTGCAGCGAGCTTCTCCCAGCCGTCGGCCGGAAGTTCCTCTTCGTGATCAGCCAGCGTCTGGCGGATCTCATCGAGCCATTGCTCATCCATCTTGTCCTGCTTCTTCATAGATTCTCCTTTCTCCAGGCGTTGATCCTGGTGGCCAGCAGTCGCTTGGCGTGTACTAACTGTGAGGCTGAGGTCTTTTCCTTGATCCCCAAAAGCGTGGCTATCTCTTTGTGCGAACAGCCATCGATCACATACATATTAAATATGGTGCGATAACCTGGTGGCAGCTCGGCGATCAGCTGCATCAGCACACGCCGAGGAATGTCGCGCGTCGTCTCTGGCACGGGGATGTCTTTTGCCTGCACGTCTTCGATTGAGAGTGTCTCGTCGAGCAATTCTTTCTTACGCAAGTGCATCAGGATGACGCGCTGCTGCACTCTGAAGAGCCAAGCCTTGAGGCTTCCTTCGCCCTGCCAATGGAACTGACGGATATGCGTAAGTATCTGAATGAAACCGTCGTGCAAGAGATCCTGCGCTGTGGATCGGTCACAGACATAGCGGAGGCATACGCCCAGCAGCCAGCCGGCGTATGTCTCATAGAGTAACTTTCCTGCCTGCGAGTCTCCCCGCTGGAGGCGTTGCGCTATGTCTTGTTCGTTAGACACTTAAAAAATAAACTTAAACAGATTGGATTCTGTCTTCTTTCCATCTAAAGAGTACCAGCGGTTGACGGAAATCTCTTTCTCTGTGGCTTTATGGTCTGAACAGTGATAATGGATGGTGTTTTTCTTTCCATCCGGCCACTGGATCACAAGATCCTCATCCATTTCCAGGGCTCCATCTATTTCGCCAAAGTAAAGAACATATCTGTCTTTTGTCTCTACCGTACGAACCATGCTCCACTTTATCAGCTGAAGACCTACCATGGTTGGCATATAATATCTTGTTTCGAGGCCTGCATCCCTGCGGTTACCAGTATCCAACCAGCTGTGACTCACTTCATAAGTCTTTCCTTTGAACGTGATGGAGGTTTCTTCTATCAGTTTATTGGCAAGCTCCGGATCGAGCAGATCATTGCCTTCAGCATCATCGATTTCAAAATACAGTACTACGGGCGACCAATCCACAATAGGGATATCACATGGACCTTCTAATAACCCTTCACTACAGCTGACCATAAGCGATGAGGTCAGGAGCAAGCAGATTGACATAGCAAGTACAAAAAAATTCTTCATAAATTTAGTGTTCAGTAATGGTTGTTTATCCTATAAATGCAAAGATAGACGAAATACTGCATCAGTGGCGGACTTTTTTACAAAATGTCCCCAAATGCCTTTGACGGCGTCTGGGGACACATTATTATATTATATATAGGAGAGGAATCAGAGTTTGACGGTCTGAGCCTTGCCGTCGTACTTCACCTCTACGCCAGTTGCCTCAGGATCGTATGCCTGAGCCTTGTCGGCGCTGACTGGCACGATGATGAAGGTGCGCTCCTGGAGCATGCCAGGGAAATTACCCTCGCGATCGGCGATGGTGAGGGTCTTCTGAGCCTCGTTGTAAGTGAAGGTGATGTTAGCGAAGCGACCAGCCTCGTAGCCGAAGTTGTCGTTCTCGTCCTCATAGAGGGTGAACGGACCGTTAGCGCCCTCATAAACATAGAGGGGGATGACGTCGGCAGG
>JAZRVB010000154.1:0-6183 GCA_045598885.1 Bacteroidales bacterium | reverse complement strand
CGGAAAGTGTCTATCCTCTAAGGGAGACTGCAAGGAACCGCCACGTGCGGAACCGCATGCGTGGTGGTGTGGGAGGTCGGTAAATGTGAAAGTAGAAGGCAAATGCCTTTTATGATTAGCATTTACCTCCTACCCGATTGTAAGAATGGACGTCGTGGGCTCATGGCGTCCTTTCCTGTTTGTAAGAATGGACATCCTGACCCCATGACGTCCGTTCCTGTTTTTAAGAATGGACATCTTGACCCCATGACGTCCGTTCCTGCTTGAAGAAAGGCCTCTCACGAATCCTAGCGATACAATTTTGAATGATTTTGACACTTGGCATAATCAAAATGAGGGTATAAAGAAGGTTGAGAAGCAGATTATGAGTTGCAGATTTGTTAATCTTTGGGATTTTAACTATATTTGCCAACTTATTTATATCTATGAAAAGAATATTACACCTTATTATAGCGTCACTCCTGCCACTCATGGCATTTGCGCAGACGGACCCGGATGTCATCGAGTTCGCCTTCATCTCCGATACACACAGGTACGGTCCGAGCGCGGACGTACGCTTCGCTGATAGGAATATCGAAGAATTCGTCAAGTACTGCAATGAGAACCGCTCCATCAAGTTCGCACTTCATGGAGGCGACTTCATGAACGCCTACGATACCAACAAGAAGCAGGCACTCTTTTGTCTGGAGCGCGCTCGTCAGGACTTCCAGGGTCTTCGCGTCCCTCTCTACGCCACCAAGGGCAACCATGACTGTAACGGCAAGCAGCGTACGGCTGATGGCCGCAAGGATGGCACTCAGATTGTGACCGACCATGAGTTCTTCAACCTCTTCAGTCCTATCTCACCTGTCAATCCGATGGCCGATCCTACCGACATCGTCTATGACAAGGATAATCTGGAGGGCAACTACTACTATCGTGACTTCCCTCAGCAGAAATTCCGTCTCATCGTACTCAACGACTACGACCGTGACTCGCTCGAATATTTCGGTTATCATGGTCTGCAGGTCAAGTGGGTGACTGAGAAGGCGCTCAACTTCACGGACAAGGAGAACCCTGAGGACTGGTGCTTCATAATGCTCGGTCATGGTCTTTCTGTCAATATGTACGAGCATCCGATCAACCGTATCATCCACGCTTATGTGCGCGGTGAATTGCTCGAGGACAGCGACCATGGCGTGTCTTACCGTGGCGATTTCCACAATCAGAAGCGAGCTAAGATGGTGGCCTTCCTGGCCGGACATCAGCACGAGGATATGTATCAGCGTACGGAGGATTATAACATGATCACCCAGACGCGAGGCTTTGCTACAGGTGGCGAGATTGAGAGCGAACCGATCAGTTTCAGTCACTTCACACTCAACGTACGTGAGAAGACGCTTCTCGACCACCGCATCGGCCGTGGACGTGACCGCATGTTCAGCTACGATCCGCACGACCAGATCTGGCCAGTATCTTCTTTTGAAGGTGCAGAAGGTATGGGAGACCTCACTCATGCTGGCAAGAACGGCCGCATCATTACCGTTACCAACCTGAAGGACAATGGCGTGGGTAGCCTCCGTTGGGCTATCGAGCAGAAGGGTTGCCGCATGGTACTCTTCAACGTATCTGGCACCATCAACCTCCAGACGCCATTGGTTATCGAGAACGACAGCATCTCTATCTATGGCCAGTCAGCTCCAGGTGAGGGTATCTGCCTCAAGGGCGCTCCTGTCAGGATCCTGGCTAGCGAGGTGTGCATGCGTTACCTCCACATCCGTCCAGGTCGTCAGGCAGGTGCTCGTGTCGATGCGATCAGCGACGGTAACTTCGGTCAGCACAACATCATCCTCGACCACCTCTCGGTCAGCTACAGCACCGGCCATGGCATTGCCATTCGTCGCGCTAAGGACGTGACCGTGCAGTATTGCATCGTATCGCACCTGCTGCACGATAACCTTGACAATACGTCTGACGCTCCTGCCGGCATCCTGGCAGGAGGCTTCATGGCCACCTATTATAAGAATCTTATTGCCAACTGTGCCAACGCTATGATGTTCCCTAACGAGGAAGGTCAGAACCGCTGGGTACACGTGCTCCGCAATATGTTCTACAACTGGAAGGATCACGCCATGTACGGTGGCGGCAAGCAGGGTGAGATCTCTATCGAGGAGAACTTCATGCAGCCAGGTCCTGTCACTCGCGACAGCATCATCCTCGACGTTGCAGAAGACGGTACAGGCCGCTACTATGTGAGCTGGAACTTCCTGAAGGATCATCCGGAGTTCAATGGATCGAACTGGAAACTGGTCAACGATCTGCCTGGCATGCCTTATATGCCACTGACATACGATGAGGCTGAGCGTGCCAAGATGCATCCGGTGCAGCGTCCTCAGCAGGGTGACTTCACCAAGTCTTGCCAGACGATCGCAGCCTTTCACTACAAGCCTGTGTGGAGTGGCAAGGTCGCCGAAGCCATCCGCCGAGACGTCATGTTGTCGGTCGGCTGTAGCCGCATCAGGGATTCTTACGACAGCCAGCTGCTGGAGAGCATCCTCAGCGAGAAGCCATACGGCAGCAAGACTGGCTTGGTGAACCATGAGTTCAGCTGGCCGTCCATCAAGTCAGTCAGTGAGAAGAAGCCTGTCCTCACGACCGAGAATGTCAATCAGTGGGCAGAGGAGCGCGTGAAACAGGAGAAGTCGATCGTGATCCTGTTCGAGTCGACCTCTAAGGGTCACCTCGATATGTATCCTCGCCTCCTCGGCTATCGTGACGCGATTTCGACTGACACAGCGCACGTAGCTGTTGTCAATGGTGGAGACTTCCTCTTCGGTGATATCCTGGCCACAGCATCGCATGGCAAGACCATCATCAATATGATGAAGCACATCAAGTATGATGCTATCTCGCTGGGCAATCTGGAGTTCTCTTATCCAGTAGAAGAGATGCGTGAGATCCTGAAGCCACTGGGCCCAGTAGTAACCTCATGCAACCTGATCAGTGCAAAGAACCATCGATCTGTCTACGATCCGTATATCATCCGTCAGTATGGCAGCCGTAAGGTGGCTTACATCGGTTTGACCATGCCTCGTACCATGCTGAAGTACTCATCTGCCTTTACGGATAAGAATGGCAACCGCATCTACGACCTGTTGGAGAAGGATCTGAACATGATCGTGCAGAAGAACGTTGATGCCGCTCGTAAGGCAGGAGCCGACTATGTCATCGCCATCCCTCATTTCGACAGCGTCGGTGACGAAGGTCCGATAGATGTCTCACGTCTTATTACACAGACAAGTGGTATTGATGTGGTGCTCTGCTACACGGGTGAGGTACGCAACACGAAGGTTAACAATGCCAACGGCAAGCGAGTACTCCTCGCCAGCCCAAGCAGCTCGCTGGAGAGTATCAGCAAGATCATCATTGCCAACGACGGATTGATCACCACTGAGGATATCCCTGCCAGCAAGATGCTCTTTAAGAACTCTGTGGTTACTCACATGCTTGACAGCATCAATGCTCAGTTCGAGGAATTTATTAATGAGAAGATTGCAGACTGCACCGTCAAGCTTACCGGCCTGGGTCCTGACGGACGCTACGTGCTCGGACAGGAAATTAATGGCGGTAATCTGGTGGCTGATGCCTATCGCGCAGCTGTAGAGGGCTGTGACGTTGCATTGGTAAACACTGGTAGTATCCGCGCTAATCTCACCCCTGGCACTATCACTCGTGGACAAATCCTTGAGATGCTTCCTTTCGAAGACATCCTCTGCAAGGCCGAAATCTCGGGAGAGCAGCTACAGGCGCTCTTCGATATCATTGCTAAGAATCATCCGAACCACCGTGGAGAGTTCCTCATCCCTTCAGGATTGCGTTATACAGTACACAAGGGAGAGGCGGCATCGGATATCCAGATTCTTAACCGAACCACGGGCAGCTATGAGCCTATCGATCCGAAGCGCACCTATACCATCGTCGGTACCAGCTTTACGATGAAGGATACCAACTATGGCGACATCCTGAAGCGCCTGCCTTCGGTAGAGAGTGGCATTCCGCATTCCAACGCTGTGATTGAATTTATTGAGAAAGATCTCAATGGCGTGATCGGCAAACAATATGAGCAGTCACATCATCTGGTGACATTTGAATAAATCGGATCAACAATATAAAAGGAGCTGACATCAAGGTGACGTCAACTCCTTTTTTTCATTTATGTTTCTTTCGTTACTTCAGGAAAGCGAAGAACACCGCCAGTAGGATGCAACCGAAAGCTGCGAAGTGATTCCACTGGATCGGCTCGCCTTTGAACACCAAGGTGACAATGACGGTGAAGATGATCAGCGACAGCGCCTCCTGGATGATCTTGAGCTGCATCAGCGAATAGGGACCGCCATTGATCTGAGAACCGATACGGTTGGCAGGGATCATAAAGCTATACTCCAACAATGCAAGGCCCCAGGAAAGAAGGATGACGAGATAGAGCGGCCAGTCCTTGACCTGTGGGTACATCTGCTGGAGTTTGAGGTTGCCATACCAGGCAAATGTCATGAAGATATTTGAGATGCAAAGCATCAGAACTGTAAGAATCGCGCGAGACATTTTGATGTAGTATTTTATAAATCGGACGCAAAGTTAATGAATATTCTTGTATTTCGGTCAATGAATGTAAGAAAAACACCGAAATATTTTGAAATCAGTAAAAAACGCTCTATCTTTGTCCTGATTTTTCACCTATGGTTGCCACTCATTGGCAATCTACATTGTTGCTTTAAGGTAAAACATTATGAATACATTTCGTATTGCCGTCAAAATAGGATCGAACGTGCTGACCCGTAAGGATGGTACACTCGACGTGACTCGTATGTCTGCACTGGTCGATCAGGTGGCCGAACTGCATAAGCAGGGTGTGCAGCTGATCCTCGTCTCTTCGGGCGCTGTGGCCAGCGGACGCTCCGAGCTCAAAGGCAAAGTCAATACTGACCGTCTGGAGACAGTCGACCAGCGCCAACTCTTCTCGGCTGTCGGCCAGGCCAAGCTCATCAATAAGTATTACGAGCTCTTCCGCGACCATGGCATCTCGTGCGGTCAGGTACTTACGACCAAGGAGAGCTTTGGCAGCCGAGGTCACTACCTCAATCAGAAGAACTGTATGGAGGTGATGCTTAGCCAGGGTATCGTCCCTATCGTCAACGAGAACGACACCATCTCGGTCACCGAGCTGATGTTTACCGATAATGACGAGCTCTCTGGCCTCATCGCCACGATGATGAATGCCAACATGCTCATCCTGCTCTCAAACATCGACGGTATCTACACGGGCAATCCTGCCGATCCGCAGTCCCGTCTCATCCCGATTATCAGCGACGATGCAGATATCTCACAGTATATTCAGACGAACAAGTCTTCTTTCGGTCGTGGTGGTATGGTGACGAAGCATCGCATCGCTCGTAAAGTGGCAGCAGAAGGTATCGAGGTAATCATCTCGAATGGTAAGCGTGATAATATCCTCCTGGAGCTCGTCCACCTCAATCCTGAGACCGGCAAGAATGAGATCGATCCGAACTGCCGCTGCACACGCTTTAAGGCGGATGCTCGAGAGACCTCGAATATCAAGAAGTGGATTGCACATAGCGAGGACTTCTCGAAAGGATCAATCTTCCTCAACGAAGGCGCTGTACAGGCGCTCATTGGCCAGCGTGCAGCCTCTATCCTGCCAGTAGGTGTCACTCGCATCGAAGGCAACTTTGAGGAGGACGACATCGTAGGAATCTTCTCAGCAGAGAGTGGTCAGCGTCTTGGCGTCGGCAAGGTGGCTTATTCTTCTTTGGATGCAGCGTCTGTCATTGGACAAAAAGGACAGAAGCCGCTGGTACACTACGACTATCTGTGGCTGGAATAAAAACGACATACATTATATATAATAAAATAAGGAGCTGATGTCAAAACATCAACTCCTATATTTTTGCTTGTAAAGCGAGAAGTTTCGATTACTCAGCAGCCTCAGCGACTACATTGATCTCGATCTCAGCGCTAACCTCACGGTGGAGCTTAGCAACAGCGACGTACTGGCCGAGAGCCTTGATGGTCTCAAGTACGATCTGCTTCTTCTCAACGTTTACGCCCTTAGCTGCGAGAGCCTCAGCAACGTTAGCGTTGGTAACTGAGCCATAAACCTTACCCTCCTCAGAAGCCTTAACAGCG
>JAZRVB010000153.1:0-34668 GCA_045598885.1 Bacteroidales bacterium | reverse complement strand
TTGCTATCTTTGATCGTTTCTTATTAAAGAAAACGAGAGATAGTCAAAAATAATGTAGGGAGTAGTAAATTCGACCTAAATTCACCGGTATTTCAAGAGGTTACAGATCTTAATTTAAGAAACATTTAGGACACTAGTGATTAAATATAATTCTTCAATTCTAAAATTAAATAGTTTTCAAACATGAAAAAATATATATTTGGAGCCCTCGCCCTCGCTACTACCATGAGCATGAGCAGCTGTGACGACCTGCTCGATCAGGAGCCTTACGGACAGTTCTCTGCCAGCCAGCTCACTGAGAATGATGTGGATGCTTTCATCGCATCGGCCTACGCTGGTCTTGAGAGCCACTTCATTGGCAATAACGAGGCCTTTGCCGGTCCTATGACCAACTGGATCATCGACGTGCGTTCTGACGACGCTTTGAAGGGTGGCGGTGGCATCTCTATGGAGGGCAACCTGCATCAACTCGAGATCTCTAACATCACAAGCGATAACGCTTCATTGCTCTTCAAGTGGAAGAACAACTACTGGGCCATCACCCGTGTACACCAGGCTATCAATGCCATCAACTCTTTCCTTCCAGAAGGCGAGCGTGCAGCTTTGATAGGTGAACTTCAGTTCCTCCGTGCATGGTTCTACTTCGATCTTTATCACCTCTTTGAGCGTTTCCCATACTACGATGAGACTGCAGAGAATCCAAGTGCTATCCGCTATGATAATATGACTCGCGCCGAGATCTTCTCGAGCATCGTAGCTGACCTTGAGAAGGCTTACAACACCTTGCCAGCAACTCAGTCACAGCCAGGTCGTGTCAATAAGTATGTGGCTGCTGCTATGTTGGCTCGCGTCAATGCTTTTGAAAGCAAGTGGAGCGAGGTTGAGAAGTGGTCGCAGGAGGTAATCAGCAGCAAGCAGTATTCCCTCTATGACAACTACCTCGATATGTCGAAGATTGACTTCAATAATACCCACGAGTCTATCTTTGCACTGCAAACTTCTTCGGCTAATGACAATATGCACATCTGTTGGAGCAACCTGCTCAACGTCACTTATAGCGAGGGCAACCAGTACGGTTCTGGTGATGACTTCTTCCATGCATCACAGAATTTGGTCGATGCATTCCGCACCGATGCCAATGGTCTTCCTTACCTCGACAATGCTCCTGCTACTCACGTTGTTGGTGACTACAATGGCAACGTTGACCCACGTCTCGATTGTACCGTCGGTCGTATCGGTATGCCATGGCGCGGACTTACCTACACTGAGAGCTGGGTACGTGCTGCTGATGTCTATAGCGGTTATTCTGGCAAGAAGTGGTGTGTCGATCCTCAGGATCCACGTTGTCTCCACACTTATCCTTACCACGCTCCATTGAACTTCATCTTCATCCGCTATGCCGACATCCTCCTGCTTCACGCAGAGGCACTCATCGAGCAGAACAGCAACCTCAACACCGCTATGCGCGAGATCAATGAGGTTCGTCAGAAGGCTCAGCGCACTTTGGCTCAGGCTGCTACCTACAGTCCTGTCGACATCAACGAGATGTATGCTGACTATAAGGTAGGACTCTATCAGAGCTTCCAAAATCAGGACTATGCTCGCAAGGCTGTCCGCATGGAGCGCCGTCTGGAGCTTGCCATGGAGGGTCAGCGCTGGTTCGACCTTGTACGCTGGGGCAACGTTGTAGAGACTATGAACGCTTACTTCCAGAGCGAACAGCAGTTCGAGAGCTATTATGGCGATGCAAACATGAGCCAGGACGAGATCCTGTGGCCAGTTCCTTACGAGGAGGTCAACAATGCCAACGGTTTGTATCAGTAATTAGTAATTCGTAATTAGTAATTTCTCATGAAAAAGATATATTACATCGCAGCCCTTGCCGCTTCCCTTGTTGCTACTTCTTGTAGCGATGTGGAGCTGCCAGGCGCAGCCAACGATGGCCTTCAGACGGTGGGCAATTTGACCTCGGTCGTCGATGGCCGTTCCCTGACCCTCAACTGGTCTCTGCCTACTGGAAATGTCAGCAAGGTGCTCGTCTATCGTGACGACACTCAAATCGCCGAGCTCGATGGTGCTCAAACCACTTATTATATGGAGCGTGCTCAGGTCAATCAGGACAACGTCTATACCATCAAGGTCATGATGGGCGACGGTCTCGTCTCTCTCGGTCAGAGCTTGCCTGTTCGCATTGACTACGTAGCTCCTGCTCCAGAGCCAACTCCTGGCGGTGGTCCATTGCCTGCTGCTTATCTTCTTGCTGCCAACTCTATCGATGAGTTGGCCGACGATGATGAGGTTGCTGCTGCTCAGTGGTTCCTCGACAACTATGCTGCCAAGGGTAAGGGTCTGTTCATCACTATGGATGAGCTTAACCTTATTGATATTAAGAAGATTTCTTGCCTCTGGATCCAGTGCGACCGTCAGGATGGCATGGAACCAGGTGTGAAGAACTTGCCAGATGGCTTGGCTGAGCCTACTCTCCACACAGCACTTCACAAGTATCTGCAGGATGGCGGAAACCTCTTCCTCACCAAGCATGCTACCCAGCTCACCGCAGCTATCGGCCGTATCGACGAGAAGTATGCTCCTGGTATCTACAGCTCAGGCGTAGGAGGTGAGGGAGGCGACGTATGGACTACCAACGCTCAGATCGGTATCGGAGGTCCAGACCTCTATGACCACCGTACACACCCAATCTTCGCAGGTATGGAGATGGGCGATCCTAATGGCTATGGCTTTGAGAACATTCCTCTCGAAGGCCCTGGTATGCGCGAGGATCACAACTGTATGTGGGATTGTAACGCTTACGGATTCTCTGGTCAGCCAAACGTCATCGTCAACTTCGAGGATGCTACCTCTAGCTCTGTCCTCTCAACCTGGGGTCACGTTCAGGACTACTGCTGTGCTGGTATCGTTGAGTTTATGCCAAATACAGAGTTCGATGGCCGCGTTATTGCCATCGGTCTCTCTGCTTACGAGTTCAACCAGGCAGGTGGTAATATCTACCAGAGCAACATCGAGAAGCTCACAGCCAACTGTATCGATTACCTTGTGAAGAATGGTCCTCAGGGTGAAGTACTTCCTAAGGCTGGTTACCTCCTCGCTGCTAATTCAGACGATGATGAGATCGCTGCTGCAGACTGGTTCTGCAAGAACTACGTCATGAAGGGTCTCGGTGTCTTCGTATCGCTCAATGAACTCTCTGTCTTGAAGACCTCTGAGGTCAATCGCCTCTGGATCCAGTGCGACCGTCAGGATGGCATGGAGTATGGTGTGAAGAACCTGCCAGATGGTCTGGCTGAGGCTTCTACTCACACTGCTCTTCATAAGTATCTGCAGGATGGTGGTAACCTCTTCCTCACCAAGCATGCTACTCAGCTCACCGCAGCTATCGGACGTATCGACGAGAAGTATGCTCCAGGCATCTATAGCTCTGGTGTAGGTGGCGAGGGTGGCGATGTTTGGACCACCAACGCTCAGATCGGTATCGGTGGCCCAGACCTCTATGACCACCGTACACACCCAATCTTTGCAGGTATGGAGATGGGCGATCCTAATGGCTATGGCTTTGAGAACATTCCTCTCGAAGGTCCTGGTATGCGCGAGGACCACAACTGTATGTGGGATTGCAACGCCTACGGTTTCCCTGGTCAGCCTAACGTGATCGTCAACTTCGAGGATGCTACCTCAAGCTCAGTCCTCTCTACCTGGGGTCACGTACAGGATTACTGCTGTGCCGGTATCGTTGAGTTCCAGCCAAATTCAGAGTTCGACGGTCGTATCATTGCTATCGGTCTCTCAGCTTACGAGTTCAATCAGGCAGGTGGCAACATCTACCAGAGTAACATTGAGAAGCTGACGGCAAACTGTATTGATTATCTGAAGTAAAAGACCTCCCCGGCCCTCCCCTTGGGGGCGGGGAGTTATCTTCGCTTTATAGAAGACGCTATCTGCAGCGTGCTCTTTATGAGTGCATTTTTAGCAGTAGCGTCTTTTGGACGTATAATAAACCTCCTTATATTAACGTTATATATTACATGAAACACCTAATATACTCTATCTCTCTATTCGCTTGCGCCGCCTCTGCGCAGGTCGTCCACTTCCCGATGGAGGTGAGCAATAACCAGATCACCGAGCAGTGCACAGGCCGCACCTTTACCGTTCAGGGTCAGCGCGATGCGATTGCTGTCCCTGGTGCTGTCGGCCAGGCACTTCGCACCGATGGTTACAGCACTTACGTCGAGGCAGAGGTCGATGCAGCCTCTATCAATGGCGATGCTACGACTTTCGAGCTCTGGCTCGCCGCCGAGACTTATCCGATGATGAACTTCGACGAGGATCAGAACGAATACGCCACCATCGCAGGAACCCTCGACCAGGACGCCAAGACTGGTTTCGCCTTCCAGCTCACCAATCGTGGCAACTGGCGCTTCGAGTGCTATGCTGGTACTGGCAGCGAGTTTTCGCTCGAAGCCCCAGCCTTGCTTCCCAAGCGACAGTGGTGCCATCTGGCAGCTACGGTCGATGCGGAGAATCGCCAGCTCACCCTCTATCTCAATGGCGAGCAGGTGGCTCAGACCGCTATGCGTCGCGGCATCAACGTCGGCACCAGCACGATGATGATCGGTAAGAGCCGCGAGGACGTAGCTCAGCATGGCATTCTGCTTAATACCTTCAATGGCATCATCGACGAGGTGGCAGTATATAATAAGGTGATGTCGGCTGCCGAGATCAAGACCCTCTCTGAGTTTTCTGATCTGGCTTGTGGCTCACGCGCCGACCTTACCACTCCTGCATCTGTCTTTGCCGAGGACCTGTTCCGTCCTCGTTTCCACGGCATGCCTTCTGCTGGTTGGACCAACGAGAGCCATGGCCTTGTCTATAGCGATGGCCGCTGGCACGTATTTTTCCAGAAGAATGGCAATGGTCCTTACATGAGCCGCTTGCACTGGGGACACCTTGTCAGTGAAAATCTCTATGACTGGCAGGAGCTTCCTATCGCCCTCGATCCAGCGGAGCCTTACGATGTAAAGGGTTGCTGGAGTGGTTGCGTAGCCGTTGACGAAAAGGTCTTCGGCATCGCGCTCCCAACCATCATCTACACCGGCGTCGACTATGTCAAGGCCAGCATCAACGTAGCAACTCCTGCTGACGCTTCGTTGCTCGACTGGCAGAAGCTCGCCAACAATCCCCGCATCGCACAGCGTCCTGCCGGCCTGAGCGATGACTTCCGTGACCCTTATTTCTTCCGTACCGAAGACGGGGCTTACATCCTTGTCGGCTCGAGCAAGGATGGTATTGGCTGCTGCACCCTCCATAAATATAATGAGGCAACTAAGAATTGGAGCAACGATGGTGACATCTTCTTCCAGGGAAGTTCAGCCACCTCATGTGGCACTTTCTGGGAGATGCCTAATGTCACTCGCATCGACGCAGATCGTTGGCTCTTCACAGTCACTCCTCAGAATATTGGCAACAACGTTGGCGTGCGCCTCCTCTACTGGGTCGGCACCATCGGCAAAGATGGTAAGTTCGAACCATCGAAGAAGCAAGTCTGGCCACTCACTGTCGAGATGAGCGGCATGAGTCGCGATGGCTACGGCCTGCTCTCTCCATCTGTTGCTCAGCAGGATGGCAAGACCATCGCCCTCGGCATTGTCCCAGACAAGGTTGCTACTTCTTATAACCTTGAGTGGGGTTGGGCACACTGCTACAGCTTGCCACGCGAGTGGTCTTTGACCGATGATGATCTCCTCATTCAGCGTCCATACAGCGGTCTCGAAGGCCTGCGTACGGCCGAGGGTTCTTACGCTCGTAGTTCATTCACGCTCAATGGTTCAGAGGACCTTAAGATTGCAGGTCGTCAGGTCGAAGTCCGCGCTACCTTCGAGGTTGGCGCCACAGATTGCGGCATGGATCTTCTCCAGAAAGGTGACAAGTCGCTCCACATCTCTTACGCTCCTGCCACAGGCACGCTGACCGTCGATGCTACGTCTCTGCAGCGTGTGTCTAATGATGGCAGTTCGTTCAAAGGCATCTATAAACACACGCTTGCACAGCGTCCTGCTATGGGTGCAGACCTCACGCTCCATGCTTTCTTCGATGGTTCGGTGCTCGATCTCTTTGTCAACGACGAGCTGGCTGCCAGCATCCGCATCTTTGCTACTGACGCTGACGCTAAGGGCGTAAGTCTCTTTGCTGAAGGTGCTACCAATGTACGAGAAGCTAATGCATGGGAGCTCTCTTCTTCGACAACTCCCTCTGCTATCGAAACAATCTCCTCAGAAGCAGAGTCCCTATCCTGTAAGGGGTGTCACTTCGAAATCAATGCAGACAACCACCAGTTGATGCTCATTCAGAGCTTGCCTGATGGTAAATCAAGACGTGTTCTTTGATCTTAAGCACCCTTCCCGGTGCCGTGATAGTTTTTACACCAATAATGAACCTTATAGACAAAACAAAAGGATCAGAGATTCACATCTCCGATCCTTTTTATTAACTCACATTACCTATTGGAATTATTCCTAAAAACACTATCTATCTAAAAACTAATTCACTAAAGAATGTCAAAACCCTCTTTCATTGTTTTGACGCTGCAAAGATAGGGCGTTTTAAATAGGTAATATAGCAAGAATCGTTCAAAATACGTGAGACGCAACAAATTTTGAATCAGAAGAACTATTTGTCGTAATTTTTGCGTCTTTTTTGAATCAGGATTGTCATGAACCACACTTATCCTTTGCGCTTGACGAGCTCGTTAGGATTTTCCCCGAAGTATTCCTTGTAGCACTTTGTGAAATAACTCGGAGCGGTGAAGCCGACAGCGTAGGCAACCTGAGCGATGGTGTCATCACCCTGAGCAAGGAGTTGCTGCGCACGCTTCAGTCGGGTGTTACGAATGAGCTCGACAGGAGAGTAGTTGGTCAGGGCCTTGCACTTGCGATAGAGCTGTGCACGACTCATGCCGATTTCTTCTCCCAGCAGCTCGACACCAAACTCTGAGTCGCTGAGATGAGATTCGATAAGGGTTCGCATCTTATTGAGGAACTTCTCGTCGATGCTTGAAATCGTGCTGTAGTGTATCTCTTTGGCAGGAACCGAGCCGGCTGTAGATGAAGAGGGAGCGGAGCCGGGGGTAGTATCTCGCTCGGGAGAGGAGTGTGCGAAGGTCGGGTCAGAGAAGTAGTCACGTACACGGTCGTGATTCTTGACCAGAGACTCGAGCTGTGCCATAAGCACCTCGTTGTTGAAAGGCTTTGGCAGATAGGCGTCTGCACCCTCCTGATGGCCTTGTACACGCTGTTCGTCGAGGTTACATGCGGTGAGCATCATGACAGGGATGTGGCTGGTATTGACCTCCGACTTCAGTCGGCGGCAGGTCTCCAGACCGTCCATTACTGGCATCATCACGTCACAGAGGATGGCATCTGGCACCAGGCGCATGGCTTTGCGGATACCTTCCAAACCGTTGGTGGCGGTGAAGACGTGGTAGGTAGAACCCAGTAGCGTACGTATAAGCGAGAGGATGTCTGCATTGTCGTCGATGACCAGTACGGCTGGCTTAGGATCGTCTTCGGCCAGTTCCTGAGGTTCGATGCTTTCTGCCAGTTCTATCTCGACCTGTTGCGCGTTGAGGGTCACAGCGCGACGCTTCTCCTGCTGCTCAAGGCTCTCTGTTACCTCGCGAATCGGTAGCGTGACGGTGAAGATGGTACCCTTGCCCTCACTTCTGTTTTCGACGCTGATCTGGCCACCATGCAACTCGACGAAGTTTTTGACCAATGCCAAACCGATACCTGAGCCTTCATGGTGTGCAGAGTCGATTTGGTAGAAATTCTCGAAGATCTTCTGGATATGCTCGACGTTGATGCCAGGACCGGTATCACCGATACTCATTATTATATTGTCGTGTGTACGCGAAAGGCCGACTTCGATGCGACCATTCTCTGGCGTGAACTTGAAGGCATTGCCCATGAGATTGAAGAAGACACGCTCCAGTTTCGGGAGATCTCCCATGGTAAGGAAGTCTTTTGATGGGTTTTGAGAAGGGGTCATGTTCAAAGCCAGATGGATGTGCTTCTTGAAGGCCAGACCTTCAAACGAATGGTACCAGCCAGAGACAGAGTCGGCGAGGTCGATAGCTTCGAGGTTAAGTTCGAGTTTGCCGCTCTCGTATTTGCGGAAGTCGAGGATCTGATTGACGAGACGCAGGAGAACCTGCACATTCTTTTGTGCCAGCTGTACGTACTGGCTCTGCTCGGCGGTAAGGTTAGAGGCACTCTGTAACTTCTCGATAGGAGCGGAGATCAAGGTCAGTGGGGTGCGGAAGTCGTGTGAGACATTGGTAAAGAACATCAGCTTGGCCTTGGTGGCTTCTTCCAGTTGGTTGGTCAAGGTCTTGAGCTGCTTGTTCTGCACCTGCAGCTGGTCGCGCTGCTCCTTGAGCGTCTGCTGCTGGCGCGCCAGGCTCTCGTTGAGTCGCTGCTTGATATAATATTGACGATACAGGACGATGATGAAGATGATGATGAAGCCGACAAAGACCAGCAAACCGCCGAGGAGTGTCTGCTCCAGATTGTGCTGCTGCCAGAAATAGTCGACACGGCCTTTGAGCATCTGCACGGTATCGACTTCACGCAGTACTTCCTGATAGATATTGTCCATCAGCTGCGCGTTGAGCGGATCGACCATGTAGGTCTTGAGCGAAGTGTTGCGCTCGAAAGGCTCACCTTTGAGGATCTTGACGGCGGTCTGAATGATGAGATCTCCACTGGTAGCATAGACCGCCGATGCTTCAATCTCTCCCTTAATTATGGCCTCCACGCCATTGCCGGGGCCGGTCAGACCGTCCACGCCGAATATGATGATGTCATTGCCTGGCAGCAGACGGTTAGAAGCATCGGATGCACCGATGGCCATCTGGTCGTTCTGTGCCAGGATGATCTGCACGTCAGGATGCTGCTTCAGGATGCTGTCGGCCACGGCTTCGCCTTGTTCTTTGAAGAAATTGCCTACGCCTTGATAAATTTCATACAGGTCGGCTTTCTCTCCGAGGGTTTCAATGAATCCTTCATGACGTAGTTCGGCAGGTGTAGAGCCCGGCAGTCCTAAGATCTCGAGCACCTTGCCGCCTTCGGGCATCATCATCATCAGGTATTGGGCCATAAGCTCTCCTACGGCACGGTTGTCTCCACCGATGAAGGCGGTGTATTTCTCGCCAGTCACCTTACGGTCGGCCACGATGACTGGAATGCCTGCGTCGTATGCCTTTGAGACGGCGGGAGTCAGCGGAGCTGCTTCGTTAGGCGATACGATGAGCAGGTCGACATGCTTATTGATGAAATAGTCGATATCCGCTGCCTGATGAGTGTTGTCGTTATCGGCAGAACGTACTTCGAGTGAGATTTCTGGATGGAAAAGGAGTTCGCGCTGCATCTCCTCATTGAGTTTCGTTCGCCAGGCGTCGTCACTACATTGAGAGACACCGATGCGATAGGCCACTGTCGAATCTTCCCGGGTGCAGCCTGCCAGAAAGATCGTAATAAAGGAAAATAGTAATAATAGGTATTTATGCATGAGTATAAATTATAGGAGGTGTAAAGGAGTCTTTATGTCCGATAAAGTGTCTGCAAAAATACACGTTTCTCGTGACTTTTACAAATTTTGACACCAGTTTTTTTGTTTATTGTTGAAAATAGTTGTGCGAAATATATTGCACATTGATAAATAAGGACTGAAAGATAGAAAAAATGCGACCAAAAAAGTACTGAAAATCTATAAATTAATGACAAAAGAGCGCTTTTCGAGGAAAAAAAGAGGCAAAATATGCAAAATAGTGGCAAAAAATTTGGTAGTGTTAAATAAAATAACTAAAATTGCAGCGTCAAAATAGCAAATCTTATACTGAAATTGTCTAAAACGACACCCACACTGTCAAAAACAATCAATAATAATAATTAAAACACTTATGACATGAAAAGCAGTGCATGCAAAATGAACTGGCTTGGCAAATTGACGACTCTGTTGGTGACTTTGGTCATCAGTGGAGCTATGGCTTTTGCCCAGACTAAAACCGTCACAGGTACCGTCATCGACGACCTTGACGAGCCTATGATCGGCGTGAATGTGTCTGTGAAGGGTACCACCAATGGTACGATCACCGACATCGATGGTAACTATACCATCACTGGCGCCTCTGCAAATGACATCCTGGTGTTCTCATTTGTAGGTATGAATTCCCAGGAGATCAAGATCGGTGATCAGACCACAATTAATGTCAAGATGGCTGAGGATAGCCAGATGCTTGAGGACGTCGTTGTCATCGGTTACGGTACAATGAAGAAGAAGGACCTCACCGGTTCTGTATCAACCGTGGGTTCTGACAAGTTGCAGGCAGTTCCAGTTGCCAATGCAGCAGAGGCCCTTCAGGGTAAGATGGCCGGTGTACAGATCACCGCCAGCGAGGGTTCGCCAGACGCAAGCGTTTCGATCCGCGTCCGTGGTGGTGGCTCTATCACCCAGTCGAACGAGCCTCTCTACATCGTTGATGGTTTCCCTGTAGATAATATTAATGATATCCCTTCAAGCGATATCGAGGATATTACTATTTTGAAGGATGCATCTTCTACCGCAATCTACGGTAGCCGTGGTGCTAACGGTGTAATCCTCGTAACCACCAAGAGCGGTAAGGAGGGTAAGATCAGCATTGCTTACAACGCTTATGTTTCTATCAAGAACGTTGCTAAGAAGTACGATGTTCTCGGTGCAGCTGACTATGCTCACTGGGCATACGAGCATGCTGCTCTCCGTGGCAATGGCGATGCTAACCCATCGGCTTATACCAAGTTCTTTGGTAACTGGGACGATATTGATCTTTATAATAATGTGGAGACCATTGACTGGCAGGATCAGACCTTTGGTCGCACTGGTAATGCTTTCAACCATAACATTTCTGTCAATGGTGGTTCGGACAAGATCAAGTATACCTTCTCTTACTCTATGATGGATGATAAGGCTATCATGCTCGGTTCAAACTACAAGCGTGATAACTTCAACCTCAAGCTCCAGAGCAAGCTCAACAAGTCTGTCACCCTCGACCTCTCTGCTCGTTACAGCAAGACCAAGGTTCGTGGTGCTGGTGCTAATGCGGTAAATGATGCTGGTTCTACTTCTGAGTCTCGTATGAAGTATGCTACCATCTATCCAATCGTTCCTATCGCAGGTCTTACCGATGCTGATGCATTGGATACTGATCCAGACTTCAACATGTACAGCCCTATCGATGTTACTTATGACAACGATCAGCGCCAGCTCAAGAAGCAGCTCAACATCAACGGTTCGTTGACTTGGGAGATCATCAAGAACCTCCGTTTCAAGTCAGAGTTCGGCTATGATGACTATAACGCAGAGAACGACCGTTTCTATGGTATGACCACTTACTGGATCAAGAATAATGGTTACTCAGGCGAGCCTTCTCCTGGTACCATCTTGACACGTCAGACTCGTGAGAAGCTCCGCAACACCAATACTATTAACTATGACTTCAAGAAGCTTCTCCCAGAGGCTCACTCTTTGAATGTCCTGTTGGGTCAGGAGTACTTGATCACCAAGAGCAAGAAAATGACCAACACTGTCATGGGTCTTCCTACCTCATTCTCAGCAGAGGATGCCTGGAAGCTCTCTGCTCTCGGTACTGCAAGCTCTATCAACAATTACTACAACCCAGATGATAAGTTGCTCTCATTCTTCGGTCGTTTGAACTATAACTTCAAGGGTCGTTATCTCTTGAGCGCTACAGTCCGTGCCGATGGTAGCTCTAAGTTCTCTGAGGGTAACAAGTGGGGCTTCTTCCCTTCAGCTGCATTCGCATGGCGTCTCTCTGATGAGAGCTTCATGGAGAGCACCAAGTCTTGGCTCGACGACTTGAAGGTACGTCTCTCTTACGGTACTGCTGGTAACAACGGCATCCCAGAGGGTCAGATCGTTCAGTCTTATGCTGCAAGCAACTCAACCTGGATCAATGGTGTATCAAGCTACTGGGCTCCTTCGAAGGTTATGTCTAACCCTGATTTGAAGTGGGAGACTACCGTCACCCGTAATGCTGGTATCGACTATAGCTTCATCAACGGCAAGATCAACGGTACCTTCGATGCTTACTGGAACACCACCAGCGACCTGTTGATCAACTTCCCTGTATCTGGTACTGGCTATGATACTCAGTATCGTAACATGGGTGAGACTCGTAACATGGGTCTTGAGTTCTCTATCAACTGGAACCCTATCCGCAAGAAGAACTATGACCTCACCATCGGTGCTAACATCTCTATGAACCGTGGTAAGATTACCGACCTTGGCAGCATGCAGGACTTCGGCGCATCTACTAACTGGGCTTCTACCGATATCAACAACGACTTCTGGGTAGCAAAGGACGGTCAGGTCGGTGAGATCCGTGGCTATACCGCTGCTGGCCGCTATGAGGTAAGTGACTTCACTGGTTATGATTCTGCAACCAAGAAGTGGGTATTGAAGGATGGTGTACCTGACGCTACTGCAGTCCTCGGTACCTCTGTTCGCCCTGGTTCTTTGAAGATCGCAGATGTTGACGGCAATGGCAAGATTGATGATGAAGACAACTCTATCATTGGTAACACCAATCCTAAGTTCATCGGTGGTTTCAATATCAGTGCTAAGGTTTATGACTTCGACTTCGCAGCTAACTTCACTTACAGCGTAGGCAACGACGTCTACAATGCTGATAAGGTAATGTTTACCCAGACTTCTAACCGTCGCTACTATAGCATGGTTGATGATATGGCTATGGGCAAGCGTTGGACCAACCTCCGTGCTGATGGTACCATCTCTAACGATCCTTCTGAGCTCGCACAGTTGAATGCTAACACTACCATGTGGTCGCCTCTCACAGGTCGTTACGTCCTCACTGACCACTATGTAGAGGATGCTTCATACCTCCGTCTCAGCACCATCACCGTAGGTTATACATTGCCAAAGAAGGTCCTCACCAAGGCTCATCTCAGCAATGCACGCATCTACTTCACTGGTCATAACCTGCTTTGCCTCACTGGCTATTCTGGTCTTGATCCAGAAGTTTCTACTCGTACTGCTACTCCTTTGACTCCTAATGTTGACTATTCAGCTTATCCAAAGAGCCGTCAGTTCGTAATTGGTATTAATCTCAACTTCTAAAACTTGCGATAACAATGAAATTCAATAAATATATTTTGATGTTCGCGCTCGCAGGTGGCATGATGGCTTCTTGCGAAGACGTTCTCGACGCTCCAACACAGAGCTCAATGGACGAGGCAACCATCTTCTCGCAATATACTCTTGCTGAGTCTGCTGTGCGCGGCATTCACCAGTCTTTTGGTGAGACCAACTCTTATCGCGGTCGTTTCTCTCCTTATTATGGAATGAACACTGACTGCGAATGGCAGAATGGTGCTGATGTTTCTAAGGTACCTGATGGCGGTAAGTACGACCTTACTTCATATAACCCAACCAGCAACAACTCGCAGATGAATACTGCCAACAATGCTTGGGCAAAGTTCTATGAGGGTATCGAGCGTGCTAACATGATCATCCGTGGTCTCCGCACATACGGTAATGTAGATAATGACTATAAGATGTCTCAGCTCTTGGGTGAGACCCTTGCCCTCCGTGCCATGATCTATCAGGATCTTCTCAAGGCTTGGGGTGACGTTCCTGCTCGTTTCGAGCCAAATACTTCAGAGACTGTATATGTACAGAAGAGCGATCGTGATTCTATTTATGTTAGACTTCTTGCTGATTTGAAGGAGGCTGGTCAGCGTTGCTACTGGCCAATGGAGAGCGATATCACTAAGACCACCGAACGTGTAAGTGCAGCTTTCGCTAAGGGTCTCCGCGCTCGTCTGGCTCTCTATGCTGGCGGCTACAGCCAGCGTCCTACTTCTCTTGATGATAAGGCAGGATCTTCAGTTCGTCTTTCTACTGCTCCTGAGCTCAATCGTTCAGCAATGTATCAGATTGTTAAGCAGGAGTGTACTGAGATTATCGCATACTATGAGAGAAATCTGACTGGTCTTGGTTCTTTCGAAGATGCATTCCGCGCTTTGTGTGAGGATGATGTAACTGCTGGTAAGGAGAACATCTTTGAGATTCCATTCTCAGAGGGTCGTGGCCGTGAGCTTTACACCTGGGGTGTACTTCACGAGACTACCGATAAGTATACAGGTCAGAACAAGGGTGGTATCAACGGTCCTGTTCCAACTCTCTACTTCGATTATGATGAGGAGGATGTTCGTCGTGACATCACTTGCGTTCCTTATAGTTGGAACAATGGTATTCAGACCATCACCGGCAAGTCAAAGCTTTATTCTCAGAACTTCGGTAAGCTCCGCTATGAGTGGATGAAGCGCGTCGTTACTTCTACCAACGATGACGGTGTCAACTTCCTTTCTATGCGTCTTGCTGACGTATACTTGATGGCTGCTGAGGCTATCAACGAGCTTGACGGTCCTGCTGCTGCTGCTCCATACCTCAAGCCAATTCTTGATCGTGCTTATCCTGAAGCTAAGGCTAGCAAGATTCTCGCTGCTGCTTCTGCAAGCAAGGAGGCTTTCTTCAAGGAGATCGTAGATCAGCGTAAGTTCGAGTTCGCTGGTGAGCGTCTTCGTAAGATGGACTTGATCCGCTGGAACCTTCTTGGCTCTACTTTGAAGCAGACCAAGCAGGATTTGATGGATCTCGCTAACCGTGAGGGTAAGTATGCAGATGTTCCTACTGCTATCTATTGGAAGAATAATGGTGAGACTATCGATATTAAGGGCTTCGGCCATGGCTTGATCTCTGCTGATGAGGCTGAGGCTCTCAAGATTGCTGGCTATACTGAGGACAAGAACTTCATGAAGCTTGATACCAAGTATATCGATGCACTTTATGTCAATGACCCAGATACTAAGCAGTTCTGGCCAATCATGGACGAGTTCATCAATACAAGTAACAACCATTTGTGGAACAACTACGGTTATTAATCTGGTAACATAAAAACAATATGAATAAGTATACTAACAAAATATCTATGATTCTTTGCATGGGCGCTCTCGTTTTGAGTGCAGCCTCATGCTCTGAGCCAGACGATATCATCACATCGGTTAAGTACGATCGCTTGTTCTCTCCAACAGACTTAGGAACACGTGTAAGAAACCGTACTGGTGTTGAAATCTCATGGGCGACACGTAATCCAGCGGGTGCCCAGTACACTATCGAACTGGCAACTGATGAGTCTTTCTCTTCAATCGCACGCACTGAAACTACAACAGCTTCACCTTATTTTATTTATGGATTGGATGGTGAGACTCAGTATTTCGTTCGTATCAAGGCTGCTGCTGAAGGTATTGCAGAGAGTAAGTGGTCTCCTGCAGCTAAGTTTACTACCGACACTGAGAATATCTATCTCCCATCGCAGGATGGCGACCTTCAGGCAACTACTGTTACCTTGCGCTGGTCTGCTGGTGAGACCGTTGAGTCAATCGACGTTCTTGATCAGTCAGGTGCAAAGGTCAAGTCTCAGGCTGTAACCTCTGGCGAGTGTGCGGCTGGTGTTGCTACCGTAACAGACCTTCAGGGTGAGACAACCTATACCTTCGTTCTCAAGCGTAATGGCAAGACTCGTGGTTCTATCACTCTTACCACCGAGCTCGACCTTGCTGGTGCTATCAAGGTTACTGCTGATGATGATTGGGCAACCATGCTCAAGAGCGCTCAGGCTGGCGATGTCTTCGCACTCATGCCTGGTACTTATGAGAACGCAGAGGTTACCAACATTACCTTCCCTGCTAGTGTCAGCATCAAGGCTGCTAAGTCAACTGATAAGCCAGTATTGAAGGGCTTCAACATTAAGCTCAACAATGGCGCTTCTCTCGATCTCCTGAACGTTATCCTTGATGGTAATGGACATGCTGATCAGGCAATCCTGACTGCTGAGGATGGAGAGATTGATCACATCGCAATCTCTGGCAGTGAGATCAAGAACTTCAAGAAGGGTGTTCTCTATGTAAATACCAAGACAGCTATCGCAACTGTTGATATCAATCATAACTACATCCATGACATTGAGTGTAGCGGTGGTGATGGCTTCGACTTCCGTAATGGTGCTGCTGCAGTATTCACATTCACCAACAACTCTATCGTAAATGTTGCTGCTGAAGGCAAGCGTGATCTTTTCCGTATGGATGCTAATGGTAACAAGGTAGTTGCTGCAGGTACAATCACTATCTCTAACAACAACTTTGAGAAGGTTTCTAATAAGGAGAAGCGTGTCCTCTACATTCGTCTGGGTGAGACATTCCCAATCACCTTCACCAAGAATGTGATTTCGAATACAGAGGCATACTATACCAACCAGAAGACTACTCAGATTGAGTCTGTTGCCAACAACAACTACTTCAATGCTCCTAACTTCGTAGCATGTGAGGTTGCGAATGCAGTTGTTGATGCTACTGGTACCAGCCAGAGCCTCGATCCTAAGTATAGTGCAGATTATCTCGTAACCAACGAGGATCTGATTTTCCTGGGTCTTGGTAATTTCTAATTGAGACTATGCTTTAAATAAAGAGGGCAAGTTCTAAAAAGACTTGCCCTCTTTTTTAAGGTATTTATAGCATAAACCCCTTATGAGATTCTTAACTAATCTTTCTCGCTTATGTGCTTTGGCACTTGTCTGTCTTTGTAGCGTTCCTGAGGCCAGCGCACAGCAGGATGGACGACCTTTCGGTTGGGCTTGCAGTAGCTCTGCCACAACGGGTGATGACTATCAGCTGACCGGTGGTGGTGACGGAACAAGCATCACGCTGACTTCGACGGGCAATGATATGCGCAAAGAGATTACCAATGCCATCAAGAAATACAGCGTCGTGGTACTTGATGGCAGCAAGGGTGATTTCATTGTGTCGTCTTATATGACGCTGGCTCGTCTGCGCAACAAGACCATTGTCGGCATCAACGGTGCTCGTATCCGTTCTCAGTTCTTCATCACGCCAGAGATTCGTCAGATGCTGATCGATGCTGGCGCTCTGGAGGCATCTACCTCAGGTGGGACAGGTGGCGTCTTGCAGATGGGAGATAAGTCGGAGAAGATCTCAGAGCAGTGTGAGTTCCTCTGCCGCAGTACTCTATATAAACATGTGGGTAATGAGGATTACCGTGAGTCAGGAATCTTTCGCATCAACGAGTGTGAGAATATGATTATCCGCAACCTCCAGCTCGTCGGTCCTGGCTCTATCGATGTCGGAGGTTCGGATGTCATCTCGGTCGTAGGTGGCACCAAGCACTTGTGGATTGACCATTGTGATCTGGTCGATGGCATGGATGGCAACCTCGACATTACGCAGGGCTCAGACTTTATCACCGTTTCCTGGTGTACGTTTAGCTATACCGACCACGCCTTCATTCATCAGAATACCAATCTGGTCGGTCACAGCGATAACTGGACCTCCGACGAAGGTCTTCTGCACGTGACTTACGCCTATAATGTTTGGGGACAGGGTTGCCGCGCCCGTATGCCGATGGTCCGTTATGGCACGGTGCATCTGCTCAACAACTATTATAATTGTGCCGGCAACCTGACACCTTGCATCAACGCGCGAAAGAAATCCTCGCTGTTAGTCGAGGGCTGTTACTTTGAGAAGGGGATCACTCGTATCTTTGCACAGAAGGATGCTGCCGCCTGGGTCTGGGACAAGAGCAACAAGGTCAATGAGAAGTTCGAGCCATCGAGCCAGGGTCAGATCTCAATACCTTATATATATATACGCGAGAAAGCTGACAAACTGCCAGCTCTCTTGACGGGTGATCGTGGCGCAGGTGCCACCTTGGGAGATCCGTTGGCCAAGAATGACACCGCGAGATATGAGGTGCTCAAGACCATGCCAGCTTATTATGAGCAGCTGCGATCGCAGCTCTCTTTCCCGATGGCATGGCAGAATGCGGGGATCCGGGATTTTAACGTCTGGCGTGCAAAGGCGCGTCAGACCGTTTTTGATTTGATGGGGAACTTGCCACCTGCTCCGAAAAACTATGACATGCAGGTGATTGATGCGGAGCAGCGTGAGGGATATACGGCTTATAAGATAGAGTTTAATATTTCCGAATGGACACGCATCCCTGCGTATCTGTTGGTGCCAGGTAAGTCGTCTAGCAATTTACTCCTAACTCCTAACTCCTCACTCCTCACTATGCCAGCCATCATCACTCTCCACGATCATGGAGCTCATTTCAGTATCGGTAAAGAGAAGATGATCCGTCCGTTCAAAGTCCCATCAGCCATACGGGAAGATGCAGAGGCATGGGCCGAGAAGAATTATGATGGTGTGTTCTTTGGCGACTATCTGGCCAGTCAGGGCTATGTAGTACTGGCTATCGATGCACTTTTCTGGGGAGAGCGTGGTCGTAAGGAGGGTGTCGACTATGACGCTCAGCAGGCCTTGGCCTCCAACTTCTTGCAGATGGGAACGAGCTGGGGTGCCATCATCAACCTTGAGGACATCCGCTCTGCTGAGTTCCTGGCGTCCTTGCCATTTGTCGATGCTAAACGTATCGGTTGCTGTGGTCATTCGATGGGAGGCTATCGCTCCTGGATGCTGGCAGCACTCTCTGACGTCATCTCAGCCAGTGCCAACATCTGCTGGATGAACGACACGGAGCATCTCATGACATTGACCAACAACCAGAATCGCGGCGGTTCGGCCTACTCAATGCTCATCCCGGGTCTCCGTAACTACCTCGACTATGCCGACGTGGCAGCCATGGCCTGCCCTAAGCCGACTTTGTTTTTCAATGGCACGAGCGATAAGCTTTTCCCTGTCGAGGGAGTACAGGCGGCCTATCGCACGATGCAGCAGGTATGGGAAGGACAGAAGGCAAAAGACCTGCTGTCCACAAAGCTCTGGGACGAAAAACACTTCTTCAGCCGCGAGCAGCAGGAAGAAGTGCTTCAGTTCTTCAATCGATCACTTTAAGTTTACACACTTAGTCGATCAATCCAAGTTTTCGTAGTCTTTTCAGGATAAAGAGCAGATATCTGCGCACCGGCAGCAGCTTATACCAGCGCTCTCCGCGCTTGAGCCACTCCGCACTCAGACAATCTGTCTCTTTGCCATTTGGGTGATAGATGGTTTTCAGTACGCCGATGATCTCGGCGGCTGGCACCTTCTCTTCCCGATAGATATTGCCATCGCCCAGCATCACCATCACGTTGCCCTCGCGTCGGATGTAGCGATGCACCATATAGTGGCCGTCCCACTGGTAGAAGACCGCGCTCCAGAGAGGCAGCTCTTCGTCTGGCTGGTGGGGGATGAGCAGGATCTCATCCTTGCCGCCATGTATCAGCGGATACATCGAGTCGCCGAGTACCTTGATACGTATCGAGGTGCCCTGCTTCAGCTTCTCCGCAACAATCGCGAAATAGCTGTTGGCTACAACCTGCGTTTTTTTCTCTTTATCAATCTCCATCCAGATAATCTTGATTTTATTTGATTTCCTTTGTTGGAGTTCTCTTTACTTACCAAAGATTGTATGGCAAGACAGCTCCGCTGCCTCCGCATTCGGCAGACACGCCAGATGATAGAACGGCACCTGCGCAATGAGCTTGCTGAGGGTGCGGCTGATGCCTCCATAGAGGTATTTATCATACGCAAAGTCCGGCGGACACGATGGGTGGATGGCCGCGTAGGCCTGGATCACGCGCAGCTTCTCCATCTTATTATAAGGTGCTTGCGACAGTCGCACACAGCCGGCCAGCGGGTAGCTCTCATTCTTGTAGCAGGGCGTCTTGCCGCTCCACGGACTGCCGTAGATCCACGCCTCGCCATTCTCCTTGATGCGCAAGATCGGACTGTCATCATTGAGCAAGGTCGCTCCCTCGATATTCTCTCTCCACAGTCTGGTATGGGTACTCTTGCCCGTACCGCTCTCGCCTAAGAAAAGCACATTCTTACCCTGGTAGGTAATGGTGCTGGTGTGCACGGCCACGGTGTCGAGCTGCGAAGTGCTGAGACCGTAGGCAATCCAGATTGTGAAACGCACCAGACGCTCCAGCTCGATGCCATTCTCCAGTGTCGAGCCTTTGATATACCAGCGGTTCTCGTCCTGCTTGCCCCACAATACGGCATCTGCACCCCTTGGCGAACAGATGTCAAAGCGGAAGCCGTCGGCCGTACGTCCGAACACGCTCTTCACGCCATCTTCGGTAGTGACCGTATAGAGCTGCTTTACCCGTGAAGGTACCAGCATGGTCGACGTCCCCTCGCTGGTGATGGTAGCCAGCGCCTCTCCGCTCACCTCCACCTCGAAAGGTGTAAATCCTTCAATCTTCAATACCGCGTCTATCAGCTTCTCGCCCTCGATGCGGATCCTATGCTCTGCTATGATATAGTCTTTGACTGCGTCCATCCGAACTATCAATTTTTTAATTCTTTCATTTTATAATTTTATCATTTCATTTCACTGTCGCCAGACAGCGATATGACCCTGTCGCAGAACCCTAACGAGCTCTCTCTGTGGGCAATCACCAGTATCGTCAGTTCCTTTCTTGTCTTTGACAGGAGCTCGATGGCCTCATTGATCTCGCGCTCCGTCTTATTGTCGAGTGCCGACGTCGCCTCGTCGAAGAAGAGCACCTCGGCCTGCTTATACAAGGCTCTGGCGATGCCGATACGCTGTTTCTGTCCGCCTGACATGCGCGATCCGTATTCGCCAAGGTCGGAGTAGATCCCGTCTGGCATCGACTCCACCCATTCACGCAGCTGCACCTGCTCCAGCACCTGCCAGACACGCTCCTCGTCGATCTGCGTATGTCCTAACGCCACATTTTCTGCCAGATTGCCCTTGATGATAAAGATCTCTTGCGGCACGTAACCAATCTTCTGTCGCCAAGCTTTCAGTCGCGATGGCTCCAATGTCACGCCATCCACCTTCACACAGCCAGCAGTAGGAGGGTAGAACCCTAATAATATATTAAATAAGGTGCTCTTGCCCGATCCGCTCTCACCACGGAAGCCAACGCGTTCACCTTTCTTAATGCAGCAATTGAAGTCTTTTAGGATCACACCTCCGTCAGGAAAAGCAAAAGTCAGGTCTTCCACCGAGATTTCTTTCTCGTAAGCCAGCAACTCCTCACTGCGCGAAGCGTCACACTCCTCACTGCGCGAAGCGCTTATCCCTTCCGCTACCACGTCCACGCAGAAACTGCTCGACTGTACCGACGTCCATCCGTCCATGATGCCACGTACCGCAGGAATCAGTTTAAACGCTGCCACGGCAAAGACACCACTCACCAGCTTCAGGTCATTGTTGGTCACCATGAGCAGGATCGCCAGCCCTATCACTACCGCCGCCTCGCTCATGAAGGCAGGCATGCGCTTCACCATATCCATGCGCATACGGCTGGCATTGATCTCGGCCAGACCTTGCTCAAAGCGAGCCACCACGCTGTCAAAAGCATTGTTGACCTCCAGCTCTGCATAGCCACGGAAGGCTTCTACCACATTGCGCGACTGCTGACGGCGAGCCTCCATCTCGGTTCGGCCATACTCTCTGACGCGCTTCTTGATGACTCTGACGTACACAAAGACCATCGGCAGGAATCCCAGGCAAAGAATTCCACCCGCCAGCGGTTCCCACAGTAGCAGGCCTCCCACCATCAGCACGATCAGCACCGCCTCGGCCGCGATGGTCAGGATCGGCTGTAGCACACTGATGCTGAAAGCGTAGCACAGCACATTGACCTCATGCGCCAGTTGCACGCTGCTCTTGCTCTTCATAAACAGCAGTCCTCGCTGGTAGTAATTGCAGAGCATCCGGTAGCTGAACTGGTGGTACAGTCGGAGCATAAACTTCATCTGATGGCGCGACAGCAATACATTCACGCCATTCTTCAGACAAATAAACAGCAATGCTCCTGCACACAGCAGCAGCGCCTTCGTCCGATCTGCGTCCTCTCCCAGTACGGCGATGAGCACAGGCAGCAGCGCCGCCAGACCTGCAAAGTCCAGCAGCGCCCTCAGCAGCACGCTCAGTGCCACCCATACGCTCTTCCGCCGCTCCTCCTCAGGCAGCAAGCCGTAGATCTTCTTAAACACAAAATATAAGTTTTAGCATGAAGAGTTTCTTAGCAGCAAGTAATTACTCCTAACTCCTCACTCCTAACTCCTCACTATTTCAGCACCTGTGCAGAAATCAGCTTCTCTGCCCACTTCTGCGCATCTGCCAGAGCTCTCTCCATCTCGATGCCGTAAGTCTCCACCAGATACTTTGCCGCATCCTCTACAGTGAAGTCCTTACCCTCGAACTCATGCCACAGCTCCACCGCCGTGTCATTGAGCGAAATGACCTGTGTCATATCCTGGTTCAATGTACCCTGGCGCAATACAATATTCTCTCCGCACACACTATTGATGGTGCAATTCTCGTTAATTCTCATATTTAATCTTTATAATGCTTTGAGTAACTTGTTTCGGTTAATCGATGCCGCAAAGATACACCATTTAAATAATAAAAACAAATCTTTCTGCGGATTTCCAGATTTTAGGGCTTTTGTATACCTGTTTTTGACAGTTTTGTCAGACACAAATCTCGCTTATCGGCTATGTAGCAAAGTATTTTCGCAAAGAAGCAATAATAGACAGTACTTTTACTTATCAACACTTTATTTGCTTCTGTTTTTTAGAGAAAATGCCCCTTTTGACTGCCAAAAATCCTTTTTTTTATGTTTTTTAGCATATTTTCGGAAAAAAGTCACAAAAAAATTTGCATGGTATTTAAAAAGTAAATACATTTGCAGCGGAATTTGACTACAAATCTATCAATATTATTGGGGTGGATTGTGTTTAGGTTCCCGCGCCTTTGTGGATTTTATTCGCAGGAGATGCGCTTCAGAGAACTAAATTAATTAACTAAATATTATTAACAATTTAAATTTTTACAACAATGAAGAATTATTTTGCTCCAGAAGTTGAGATCCTCGACGTAATGGTAGAGCAGGGTTTTGCTGCCTCTGATCCAGCAATCAATGCGCCAGAGTACGATCCTGAGATCTAAAAAAACAAACAGTAAACTAAAATCAAAAAATTATTTCAATGAACAAGAAAATCTTTTTTGCTGCTACTGTAGCTGCTGCTGCCCTTACTGCTTGTACAAGTGAGGAGGCTCTTGAGTCTGTAGCAAACAAGCCAGTAGTTGAGGCTGGTGAGGTTGTCGGCGCAAAGCTCGCTGGCACTGGTATTTCTGTTGTCGCTGACAATGGCGAGGCTGATACTCGCGCAGGTTGGTCTAGCACCGATAAGATCGGTCTCGCTTGGATCGATAATGGTACTGGTGATATTACATCTGATCAGGGTACTGCTCTTGCAGGTTCTGGTTATGGTACTAAGTTGTATGCCAACACAATCCTCACCACTGCTGATGGCGGTAAGACCTTTACCTCTAACTCAAATGTTTACGAGGGTGCTTACTTCGTTTATACTCCATGGCAGTATGTTAAGATGGCAAGCCAGATGGTAATCAATCCAAATGCTGCTACTCAGACTGCAGACGTTGCAACAGAGCGTTATGCAAACCTTCCTTGGATTTCAGGTCTTAAGTTCATCGCTGCTGATAAGAATATCGAGAAGGGTCAGGTTAGCACCAAGTTCACTATTTCTCCAGTTGCTAATACCATTATCGTAAGAACTACTCCTGATTCAAAGGTAAGTGCTGCATTGGGTGATTATAGCATCACCATGATGGATATTTACAATCCAACTACTTGGTCTTTCCCAGGCGAGCTTACGCTTGATCCTAATATGTTGCCAGAGGATGGTTGCACAACTGCAGAAATGGATGATGTTGTTAAGAACATGACCTACACAACTACTTTTAGCAAAAGTCTTAAGACTAACATTGCTGCTGAATATGGTAAGATCTCTAAGGGTAACAATGAGTTCCGTGCATTCACAATGCCAGTTATGGACGGTTATGGTCTTCAGTATGTTCAGGTTTATTTCCATGTAACCTCTGCTGATGCTGAGATTGGTAAGATTGGTGAGTTCAAGGTTGATAAGTCATCTGTAGGCAATGCTGCTGACATTCAGAAGCTTGATGAGGGTCTTTGCTTGCCTTCTGCATGGCGTGCTGTAACTCTTACCCAGATTCTTCGTGGTGAGAATGGTAATCCTGCTGCAGGTTATGCAATTAAGCTCGCTTTGAATGCTGCTGATTTCGATTTGACTTTGGCTAATGATGTCAAGAATCTCAAGCGTTGGAATGCTGTAGTTGATGCATGGGAGAAGCTTGGTAAGGCTGGTCAGCTTGAGGTAACCGTTACAGGTGAGGTTGAGTTCGATGGCGATATCAAGGTTCCTGCTAATGGCGTAAAGGTTAAGGTTGCTGGTGGTTCACTTTCTTTGAAGGAGGGTGCTAAGGCTACTCTTCCTGAGAAGCTTGTAGGTGATGATACTGCTTACCCAGAGTTCACTGTTAAGAAGAATGCAGAACTCACTGTTTCTAAGGATACTCAGCTTCCTACCGATTTCATGGTATTCAAGACTGAGGCTGATGGTAAGATTATCCTCTCTTCTATCAAGTCTAAGATCAATGTTCAGGGTAACAACGCTGGTACAATTGAGATCAAGCAGGGTGCTGCTTCTAAGACTGAGGCTGCTACTGTCCTCAACCCATCAGGCAAGATCGTTTACATGATCGATGAGGCTGATTTGAACGATGAGGGTCAGATCTACAATGTTGAGGCTAATGCTTCTATCACCGAGGTTGTTCTCGCAGGTAAGAAGGTTACTACTACTCAGAACCTCCCAGTTGTTAATGTAACTGCTGCTGGCAGCCAGATTGAGACTAAGGGTGTTAATACTGCTTCTATCGTCATCGCTGAGGGTGCTGATCTTAAGGTAACCGTTAAGGAGAATGGTACTCTTAACATTGGTGGCAATGTTGATGGCAAGGGTAAGCTCACTGTTGCTGGTTCAGGTAAGGTAACTGGTACTTCAACTGTTGTTGCTTCTACCATCACTCTCGTAGTTGAGGCTGGTGTTACTAATGCACTCTAATTATAAATATATGGGATAAGATTTGTTAATCCCGTATGATATTATAGAGAGGACGATAAGTTTTGACTTATCGCCCTCTTTTAGTTCGCCCAGCATGGGCATATTCTAACGGGTGCAACGAAAGATGGATTCAAATAGTTTTCCGGAATTTGCATAGGTAAACTATTCGGAGAAATGATGAAATATGCTAATAATAATCAATGTCATTAATCACGAATTTTCTGTACATATCCAGTCTTAATCCAAAAGTAATTGTATTAGCAAAAAGATTTGTATTTCGAATAGAATATAATGTATTTTCTAGAATTATCCTTTTATGGTTATGAAATAAAAATAATAATAATTTAAGAAGATCTTTCAAAAGTAATTATTCACCAATAAGTAAGACATGAACTATAAAAGTACGTGCAAAATATAATTTGCACGCACTTGATATTACTTAAAAGGCTTATTTCTTAACCCATTAATTAGAGAAGATTAGAAACACCAGACTCAACAACAAGTGTAGTTTCTGAAGCAACATTTACTGCGCCTGTCTTAGTCAAACTACCCTTACCATTAACGGTCAACTTACCATTACCAGATACTGTTGCAGCAGTACCCTCAATTGTATAAGTACCAGCAACACCATCCTTGCCGACTGTAACAGTAAGTTCAGCGTCAGTTCCATTAAACTTGACATTCTGAGTCTGTACGTTAAGTACGCTAGCAACAATTGCACTATTCTTTGCGGTTACCTCAATTTCACGGAGGTTGGTATTTGTGGTCAAAGTCTTACCTGCAATAACAACAGTAGTAATGTTTGCATTTGCACAAACTGCACTGATCAAATCCTTATCATTGCAATCATACTCATCAATCATGTACTTAATAGTGCCAGTTGCATTAACTACGGTTGCAGCCTTAGCAGGCTCAGTTGCAGTAGAATTCTGTGCAGCACCCTGCTTGATAGTAATCAAACCATTGTTTGCCAATTCCATGTTAACCTTAGAATCAACTGTGGTAAGAACGATCTCACCAGGAACGGTACCAGCCTCAGTACCGAATGCGATGAGGTTTTCTGCATTATCGCAATCAGTTGCAACGATAAGCTGTGCACCCTTCTTAACCATGAATGATGGGTAACCAGCAGGATCACCGTAGAAATTCTCAGGAAGAGCAACATTCTTCACACCTTCCTTCAAAGAAAGTTTACTCTTTGGACTTGTACCCTTGTTAACCTTAACGCCATTGGTAGGAACATTAATTGGGCCATCAAACTCTACCTCGTCATCAAGTGTAATATTGAGGACACCTGGCTTACCAAGCTTCTCCCAAACATTAACAACAGTATTCCACTCAGCAAGATTTGAAACCTCATCAGCCATAGTCAACTCGAAATCAGCAGGATCCAAAGTGATAGGCAAACCGAGAGCAGCAGCCTTACCTTCATCGTTACGAAGAATCTGAGTGATTGACTTAGCATAGAGAGCCTCTGGCTCACGAAGAGCCTTATCAAGCTTAGAAACTGTAGCAGCATTCTTAGCAGAAGCAGAACCAATCTTGAACTGACCGATCATACCGAGTTCAGCATCAGTAACGTGCAAGAAGAAATAAACATCCTGTGGACCAGTAACATCCATAGTAGGCAAGATAAAAGAACGGAACTCGTTAGCACCCTTAGAAATCTTACCATACTCACGATCGATATTAGTAACAATATTCTGCTGATGAGTAGCAGCATCTGCGATAGCCTTAATCTTGGCATCCATTACCTCAGTCGAAGCACCATTTTCAGGAAGATCATTAGGATCAAGCGTGAAAGCAGGAGCGAAAGAAGCATTAGTTGCATTATAAATATCCATGAGGGTAATGCTATAGTTACCCAAAGCTGCAGCTACCTTACCATCCTTATCAAGAGTAGTAGAAACACGAAGAGCATTAGCGATAGGAGAGAGAGAGAAGCTTGTAGTAAGGTTTCCATTCTCCAAATCGTTATCAGCAGCAGAAATAAACTTCAAACCAGAAATCCATGGAAGTCTGTTATAACGCTCGGTATTGACATCTGCTTTCTGAACATCCTTATTAGGAGCAATCTGCTTTATACCAGCCTGTGCTACATATTCCCAAGGTGAATATACAAAATATGCACCTTCATACACATTTGCCAAAGTATTAAAAGTATTACCATGATCAGATGTAGAAAGGATAATATTAGCATAAATTTCCTTTGAATAACCACTACCAGCGAGAGAAGCACCCTGATATGCAGTAATGCTAGTCGAGCCGTTGTTAATCCAAGCGAGAGAAATCTTATCGGTCTTCTCCCAACCAGAAGCATTGACACGAGTTGCGGCCTCACCATTGTCGGCTACAACAGAAATACCAGCGCTAGCAAGCTTTGCGCCAACAATCTCACTTGCCTCAATAGAAGCAGGCTTGTTTGCTACAGACTCAAGAGCCTCCTCACTTGTACAAGCAGTAAGGGCAGCAGCAGCTACAGTAGCAGCAAAAAAGATTTTCTTGTTCATTGAAATAATTTTTTTTTAGATTACTGTCATTAGATGTCCTCTTCAGAATACTCTGGGGCATTAATTGCCGGATCAGAAGCAGCAAAACCCTGCTCTACCATTACGTCGAGAATCTCGATCTCTGGAGCAAAATAATTCTTCATTGTTGTAAAAATTTAAATTGTTAATAATATTTAGTTAATTTAGTTCTCGATTCATTCTATACGTCTGCACAAAATATTCTGCAAAGGCGCGGGAACCTAAACATATTATGATTTTGCCACAATGTAACATGCCTGATGTTACAGGATAGATAATAGAGCTTCTTTCTTCTGCTCCGTATCGACCTCATAATACCGTCCGATAGCCTTGGAGCCTTTGCTGTGACCAGAGATGCTGGCGATGATTTCGCGGTTGACGCCTTGCTTGAACATACTGCCGATGCAGGTGCGCCGGGCAATGTGGCTGCCGGCCAGTTCGTAGATGGGGATGGAGGTGAGCTGGCCGGTGAGGCGGTCCTGCATCTCGATGTGACGGGTGATGTTGCACTCTTTGAGAATCTTTTTGATGACGAGATTGTAATAGGTGAGCGAGGGGACGGGGAAAAGGCGGCCGGCAGGATCGACATGCTGATACTTGTCGACCAGCGTTTTGGCCAGTCCTAGCAGAGGGATGATGATGGGGCGGGTATCACGCTCATGAGAGGTCTTCTGTGCGATGAAACTGATGGCCGGGAGGGTCTCAAGTTGGCCATTTGGAGAGAGGATTTCGATGGTGGTCAGGTTTTCGTTGGTGAGGCGTGAAAGATCAGAGAAGCGCTCGCCGGTGAGGCATTGGAAGAGAAAAATATCGCGAATGCGAGAGACAGACTTACTTTTGAAGGTGTGATCACGGATCAGATTGCGTTCATGGATTGTCAGGTAGAATGGAGCATGATAGCGCTCTCCTTTGATCGTGTAGGCGCGGAAGGCGCGATTGTTGGTGCGTCCGGTGTTCATACACCAGTTCAGGAAGGTGCGGAAATGCTTGGCAAACTGGGTGGCAGTGTTATCGCATCGATGCCCGATGCGGGTGCGATGGCTGACACACTGCATGATGTGTGCAAAAAGATCTGGATATCGTCGCTCATAGTCAATCTCATGTCGTGCATAATTCCAGACAGCCTCGATCAGCGCTCCGTTGGCATCGTCGAGCGTGAGCCGGAATGCCGCTTGCAGGGGGAAGAAGGTGTGAGTGTGCTGTTCGAAGAGTTCGAACCGCTCCAGGAGCAGACGCGTCTCATAATGCTTGGAGCGGCTGCTGAGATAGCCAGTGTGACTACTGAGATATTGATCCCAGAACTGCCAGATGCTGGGGTGAGAGTCTTTGGTCTCGTTGCCAATTAGTTGCTGCGAGAGCTTACAGAGGGCTTGCCCTGCCCATTGTCGAAGGGATTGTGTCATGATAAGTTTAAAAAAGAATATCACCCATCTTTGTCTCTGTGACAAAGATGGGTGATATTTGCTAATGGTTATTTGTGATTCTAGAAAAGTTTACTTCTTGTTGCGCTCCAGTTCCTGCAGGCTCTCCATCTTCTTCTTTTCGAGGAACTCATAGATGCCACAGAGATGCTCGCGCACCTTGCCTTCGCCGAATTCATAGACCTTCTCGACGAGTCCGTCGAGGAAGTCACGGTCGTGGCTGACGACGATGAGGGTGCCATCATAATCCCTGAGCGCCTGCTTGAGGATGTCCTTGGTCTTCATGTCGAGGTGGTTGGTAGGCTCGTCGAGGATGAGCAGATTGACGGGTTCGAGCAGGAGTTTGACCATGCAGAGACGGACGCGCTCGCCGCCGGAGAGGACCTTGACCTTCTTCTGCGTGTCCTCGCCGCCGAACATGAAGGCGCCGAGGAGGTCGGAGATCTTCTTGCGGATCTCACCGACGGCGATGTCGTCGATGGTCTGGTAGACGGTGGCTTCCTCATCGAGCAATGATGCTGAGTTCTGTGCGAAGTAGCCGATCTGCACGTTGTGGCCTACGGTGAGCTCGCCGGTGTGCTGGATCTCGTTCATGATGGCCTTGACCATGGTCGATTTACCCTCGCCATTCTTGCCGACGAAGGCGATCTTCTGGCCGCGTTCGATCATGAAGGTAGCGTTGTGGAAGATGCAGTCTTCTTCTGTCAAAGGCTGTGTGTACCCGGCACCCATGCTGTCGGCAATGACTGGATAGTTGCCACTGCGAGGAGATGGCGGGAACTTGAGGCGGAGCGCTGAGGTATCCTCCTCGTCGACCTCTACGATCTCCAGTTTCTCCAGCCACTTGACTTTGCTCTGCACCTGGAAGGTCTTAGAGTAGGTACCCTTGAAGCGCTCGATGAATTCCTTGGCTTCGGCAATCTGCTTCTGCTGATCCTCATACTGCTTCTGTTGCTGCTCGCGACGCTCCTTGCGCAGTTCCAGATAGTGGCTGTACTTAGCCTTATAGTCATAGATACGACCGAGGGTGACCTCGATGGTGCGGGTGGTGATGGTGTCGACAAACTTGCGGTCGTGCGAGATGAGGACAACCGCCATCGGAGAATTGGTGATGAAGTCCTCTAGCCAGCCGATCGACTCGATGTCGAGATGGTTAGTCGGCTCGTCGAGCAACAATACATCCGGGCTCTGCAGCAAGAGCTTGGCCAGCTCGATGCGCATGCGCCAGCCGCCGCTGAACTCAGAAGTCTGACGATTAAAATCGCTGCGCTTGAAGCCTAAGCCGAGCAGCGCCTTCTCCACGTCTTCCTCAAAGTGGGTCATGTCGATGGCATAGAACTTCTCGCTCATGGAAGTGACCTTTTCGATCAATGCCATGTAGTCCTCGCTCTCATAGTCGGTGCGGGTGGCCAGCTCGTTATTGAGCTCCTCGATCTGCGCCTCCATCTCATGCAGATGAGAGAAGGCCTGGCTGGCTTCCTCGAAGACGGTGCGGCCGTCCTCGGTCATCAGATGCTGTGGCAGGTAGCAGATGGTGCAGTCCTTAGGTGCCGACACGCTGCCGCGAGTGGCGGTCCTGACACCTGCCAGGATCTTGAGCAGGGTACTTTTGCCCGCACCGTTCTTGCCCATCAGGGCAATGCGGTCACGCTCATTGATCACAAACGATACGTCTTTGAAGAGGGTAGTACCTCCAAACTCTACGGTCAATCCGTCTACGCTTACCATCTTTTATCCTTTATTTTTAGAAGCCTGAAATGGGCTTTGTTTGGGTTCAATTCCTTCTAATATTTTGAAAAACTGCGCAAAGATACGAAAAAAAATCGAAATGAACGTATTATTTGTCGAAAATAGGAACTAATATTTTGTTCTACAATGCTTTTTTACTACCTTTGCGCCCGAATAATATATATCGGATATCCTATGAATCGATTCATAATATCTTTTTTCATGGGCATAGTGTCACTCTGCAGCCTGTGGTCTTGTATGAGTGGAGACAATGCAGAAAAACTCGGACAGCCTTATGTCGTGAAGGGAACCGTCATGCTGGACAGTTCCTGGGTCGTGAATAACAAGTTGGTGTTGTTTGCGGATAACCATCGTGCATTAAAGATGGATACGATAGAGCTTTCTCCAGAAGGTACCTTTGAGTATGCTGGCGATGCTGTCGGTCTCGAAGAACTCTTCTTGTGCGGAGAGCAGGGTGAGATCTGCCGCTTTTATGCTTCTGGCAATATGGAGGTCAACATGTCGGTTACTTCATCAGAAGGCGTTGGCATCAAGACTCAGTTTATGAGTTCTGAGCGTGACACGATCAATGGCTGGCTGCAGGAGAATTATAGTAGTCTGTCGAGCAATGCCAATGAGTGTCGTCGGCAGTTGAGCGAGAAGATTGCGGCTAATCCGACAGATATTCGATTGACTCTTTTGCTCCGCGACCAGCTTGAGCTGATCAATGATTCTCTTTATGTGCGTCAGACTTTAGGCGGTTTGAAGGATGAGGCAAAGCCAGATTGGCTCAAGAAGTCGTTCGATGCAACGCTCAGTGCGATGGGGTCGGGTAAGAATACAACCTATAACCACCGTCTGCTTAATGCGGCTTTCGAGGCAAAGGATACTCTTATCGACCTGGCCGCATCGCGCTCTGACTATATGCTGGTTTACTTCTGGGCCGATTATTCTAAACCGTCCATTGATTCTTTGCGCAGCTTGGCGAATCTGATCAGCAAGGAATATGAAGGCAAGCGAGTTTCCTTCTTGTCTTGCTGTCTGCATGCAGAGGATAGTGCCATGTGGCGTGTCCGTATCAATTTCCTGGATGGACAGCATGCTTGGATCAAGGGAGGATTCAGCGACATGCGAATGCGATCATGGAATATCCAGCAGGTGCCTTCGGTGATCCTGATGGACATGTATTGTAACCAGATGCAGAAAGATGTCTGGGGCGGCGAGCTGCGCAGGGCGTTGGATCGTGTGCCAAACCGTGTCGGATACCAGAAGAAATAACTTTTGAGATTGCCCCTTTCAGATGGTTGTCAAAACTATTACTGCTGCCCTTCAGGGTATTAATGCCACAGTTGTTCATTGCGAGGCCGTGACAGCACCTGGCATACGTTGCATCATGATCGGATTGCCAGACTTGGCGGTCAAAGAGAGTCGTGACCGCATTGAGAGTGCATTGCTTGAGTCGGGAATGAAGTTTCCTCGTAAGGCTGTCACGATCAGTCTGGCACCGGCCGATGTCCGTAAGGAAGGAGCCTTGTATGATGTTCCTATTGCTGTGGCTGTTCTGGCGGCCGATGGCTTGATTCCGACTGACAAGCTTGACAAATATATGCTGGTAGGAGAGTTGTCGCTCGATGGCGCTGTCAAGCCTGTCAAGGGTTGTTTGCCTTTTGCAATCCTGGCACGTGAGATGGGACTGCAAGGAATCGTTGTGCCACGAGAGAATGGTGTCGAGGCGGCTGTAGTCAATAATCTGGAGGTACGTGTAGCAGATCATCTGCGTGACGTGCTCAGTTTCATGAAAGGAGAGTCGGAGCTGGAGACCCTACAGCTCGATACGCGAGAGATATTCCGACAGGCAGAGCGCCACTATCCATGTGACTTTAAAGATGTGAAGGGGCAGGTCCTCGTGAAGCGTGCTTTTGCCATCGCAGCAGCTGGCGGACATAATCTGATCATGGTAGGCCCTCCAGGTGCCGGAAAGTCCATGATGGCTAAGTGCCTACCATCCATCCTGCCACCTTTGTCATTAGGTGAAGCGCTCGAAACGACCAAGATTCATTCTGTGGCAGGATTCCGATCAGAGACGGGTCTTGTGACCCAGCGCCCTTTCCGATCGCCGCATCATACGGTGTCTTCTGTAGCATTGATCGGTGGAGGTACGAATCCGATGCCGGGAGAGGTCTCGTTGGCTCATAACGGTGTCCTTTATCTTGACGAGCTTACAGAATTTGCGAAATCGGTGCTTGAGGTACTCCGCCAGCCTCTCGAAGATCGCCAGATTACCATTGCCCGTGCAAAGAATACGGTCACTTATCCAGCTTCGGTCATGCTGGTGGCTTCTATGAACCCTTGCCCATGTGGCTATTACAATCATCCGACACATCCTTGCACTTGTACTTCGGTGCAGATTAGCAAGTATCTTGGCAAGGTCAGTGGTCCGCTTCTCGATCGAATCGACCTGCAGATCGACATTATACCACTCAGTTTTGAAGAAGTCAGCAGGACTACGGTTGCAGAGTCGTCAGAAGTGATCCGCCAGCGTGTTGTTCGTGCTCGTCAGATTCAGGATATGCGTTTCAAGGACCATCCATTGATCCACTGCAATGCACAGATGACTCCGGCGATGCTCCGCGAGTTCTGCGTGCTTGATGAAAAGTCGCTGAACCTTCTCAAGAAAGCCATGACAAAACTGGATCTTTCCGCTCGCGCTTATGATCGAATCCTCAAAGTGGCCCGCACCATTGCTGATTACGAAGGAGAGGCGAACATCTTATCGACACATATCGCCGAGGCAATCTCTTATCGCAATATGGATCGTAGTTCGTGGGGACAATAAAACTAACTCTTATCAATATGAAACATTTATTATCTTTTTTCTTCTTTTTGGGTTGCATGCTATGGCTCCCAACAGTATGTAATTCACAGAATATAAATGAAGGATGGTATGTGAGCGGTTCTGTTGGAAGCATGACTAAGAAACTAAGCGATTTTTATCCTACCGTTCAGCTTTCTGTTGGAAAAAAAATCGGAAAGTATCATGATCTTGAACTGTACAACACCTTTGTTTTTAAGAATAAATTCGAGACTAATACTGTTTTTAATATTAAAACGCATTTGTTTAATGATTTTATCGCATTGAATACTGGAATTGGATTAGGATCATTAAACACGGAAGAAAGGACCGATCATCATTACCATACTTATAATATAAGTTTTGAGTACTGTATTTACAAAAATAAGAATATAGACTTGTTGGTAGATTACGGATGGATGTGGAAGACCTTTGCAGAGCACATAGGATTTGATAGTGATAGAATGTACCACCTACTTAGCTTAAAACTGGGATATAGGTTTGATCTATCTAAATGATCGAAAAACTTATGCGATTTTTCTTAGTTTTTTGATGAAATTTGTCTTTTGGGGGATTCTTCGATTGTCTTTTTCCAAAATCTGCGGCTCTTGTCTCTTCCCTTGGAATGTTTGTGTTGCAAAAAGAGACATTGTTCCCTCCGATTTTGAAAAATTAATCAAAAAAACAGAAAAAGTGATCGAAAAATTTGGAGATGCGAGATTTTGATCGTATCTTTGCACCCGCTAACAAGGAAATCGTTGAGTTATCAACAATCTTTTTAGCAAAATTAAGTTCTTTGAAATATTAAAGATTGATAGAATAGCAAGTAGTACAAGTAGAGTAAGGAGCAGTAATGCTCATGAGTCTACCGTCAAAATTCCAATTAGGAAATTGAATTGCCAGAATCAAACAAGTCTATAAGTCCTTCGGGACATATAAACGATAAAAAATACAACGAAGAGTTTGATCCTGGCTCAGGATGAACGCTAGCGACAGGCCTAACACATGCAAGTCGAGGGAGAAGTCTTCGGACTGAAACCGGCGCA
>JAZRVB010000152.1:0-23426 GCA_045598885.1 Bacteroidales bacterium | reverse complement strand
CAAGCGCGGCATCAAATGTCTGTCGTTGTTCTTCATAGACCATGTACATAACTACCGACTGTATGAACGTGGAGCCAAGACAAGCAATGGTGTGTATGCGGCGATCTTCGAGGAGGAGTATGCCGGGGAGGTAAGACGCCTGGAAGGTGACCTGTTTAAGGATGAGAAGGACTACATTGACTATCTGCGTCGGTTCTCAGCGGAGCAGGTGCATAACGGTTACTTCTCTCGCGACAAGAAAGGAAATTTCGTAGAGAGTAAGCTGGAAAGAGGCTCTGAGAATAGTAATGATGTATCGGCTTATGATCTGATCATGAAGGATAAGGAACGATTGCTGTCGCTGGATGAGCCTACACGCTTCATCTTCTCACACTCGGCACTGAAGGAAGGCTGGGATAATCCGAACGTCTTCCAGATCTGTACGCTGAAGGACAGCGACAATCAGACGAAGAAACGCCAGGAGGTAGGTCGTGGTATGCGCCTATGTGTGAACCGTGAAGGTGAGCGCCAGGATGAGAATGTGCTGCATGGCAACGTCTTTGAGGTAAATGAGCTGACGATCATAGCCAGCGAGTCGTATAACTCGTTTGCATCGAAGCTGCAAACAGAGATTGCAGAGGCTGTGGCTGACCGTCCACAGAAGGTGACACGAGAACTCTTCCTGAATCTGGAGGTTACGAATGCACGTGGCGAGAAGAAGAAGCTGGATGATGTGGATGCAGCAGAGATATATGTCACACTTCGTACTAAAGATTATATTACCAAACAAGGACAACTGACGCAACACTATCATGACTGCAAACTGCAGGGTACGCTTGACTTTGGTGAATATGAGGAGTATAAAGGTGATCTCGTGAAGCGTCTGGATGCGATCTTCAATCCGGAGTCAATCAAGCCAGAGAATGCGCGTCAGGTGCGTGAGGCAAAGTTCGACACGCGTAAGTTTGAGCGTGCGGAGTTCCAGAAGCTGTGGAAGAAGATCAATCATCAGACCTACTACACGGTGGATTTCTCAACTCAGGACTTGATAGAGAAAGCTGCGACACAAATGGATTATCACCTGCATGTATCGCAGGTAACTATTCAGGTGGTTGAGGGTTCGATGGATAAGATCAAGAGCCGTGACGAGTTGCTGAGTGGTAAGGCAATGATGGTGAGGGATGATGGCGTATCAAATAACAAAGTAGATGAGTTGATAGGTACCCGTGTGCGCTATGACCTAATAGGTAAGCTGGTGGAGAACACACAGCTGACTCGCCGTGTGGTGGTGGCTATCCTGAAGAAGATACAGACATCGACCTTCAATCAGTTTAAGATCAATCCAGAAGAGTTTATCATCAAGGCCAGCAACATCATCAATGAATGCAAGGCCATTGCGGTCATTGAGCATGTGAAGTATCACAAGCTTGACCAGCAGTTTGAGTCGGATATCTTCAGTGAGACGACGCTGAAGGGTAAGCTCGGCGTAAATGCCATCGAAGCACAGAAGTCGCTCTATGACCTTGTGGTAGTGGATTCTGCGGGTGTAGAGATGAACTTTGCCAAGGATCTGGAGGCCGAGTCAGATGTACTTGTCTATACCAAGCTACCTGGCGGATTCTACATTAATACGCCTGTGGGTCATTACAATCCTGACTGGGCCATCGTATTCAAGGAAGGTACTGACGTGAAGCACGTCTATTTTGTGGCAGAGACCAAAGGCTCGCTCTCGGAGTCGCAGTTGCGTGACACGGAGAAGTCGAAGATAGAATGTGCGCGTCGCCACTTCGCTACGATCTCTGATGCTACGTTGAAATATGGCGTGGTGACGAAGTATTCGGAGCTGAGGGATATAATTACAAAATAAATAACTTCAAAATTATCGAAGAAATCCTATGATCTGATAAAGAATGGACGCCATGCCCTCAGGACGGCCGTTCTTGAATGCAGGAATGGACGCCGCGGACTCAGGACGTCCGTTCTTAAATGCAAGAATGGACGCCGCGGACTCAGGACGTCCGTTCTTAAATGCAGGAATGGACGCCTTGCTTACAAGACGTCCATTAATAAGTTCTTAGAGATAAGTAGCCATCTCGTCGGCCACCTTCTTAGCTTCCTGAGCTGCTACAGCTGCGAAGTTCTCGGTGTGGTCAGCATAGATGATGGCACGTGAGCTGTTGACGATAAGGCCACACTGCTTGTTCATGCCATACTTGACAACCTCGGCAAGGGAGCCACCCTGTGCGCCAACGCCAGGAACGAGGAGGAAGCTGTCTGGAGCTACGCGGCGGATGTCCTCGAACATCTGTCCCTGAGTAGCACCAACTACAAACATCACCTGATCTTCAGTACCCCAGGTCTTGACGGTGCGGATCACCTTCTCGAAGAGGCGTTCCTCAGTGCCATCGACCGTTGAGAGCTGGAAATCATGACTGCCCTTATTGCTGGTGAGAGCCAGGCAGATGACCCACTTGCCCTCATAGCCGAGGAATGGCTTCACGCTATCCTCACCCATGTATGGAGCTACGGTCACAGCATCGAGGTCGAGGTGCTCGAAGAATGAGCGAGCATAGAGCATCGAGGTGTTACCGATATCGCCACGCTTAGCATCTGCAATGATGAACTGGTTAGGATACTGCTCACGAATGTACTTGACGGTACGCTCGAAAGCGATCCAACCCTCCACGCCAAAGCACTCATAGAAAGCCAGATTTGGCTTGTATGCGATGCAGTATGGCTCGGTAGCGTCGATGATAGCCTTGTTGAACTGGAAGATTGCCTCGGCAGGCTCCAGGCTCTGGAGATGCTCAGGAATCTTCTTGATATCAGTATCCAGACCCACGCAGAGGAAAGTTTTCTTCTGCTGGATCTGGGCAAAAAGCTGTTCTCTATTCATATTATATTACTGGAGCTCTGCGCGCTTCTTTGCAGCTGCCTCTGCCTTCTCTGCAGCCTTCTTAGCCTTCTTAGTTGCCTTTTCAGCAGCCTTCTGTGCCTTCAAATTGCTATCAATAACCTTCTTCTTTGACTGAAGATCCTTGAGAGAAATCTTAAGCTGCTCTGCCTCTGCCTTCAAGTTTGCATCGGTAGGATTAAGCTTCTGCTGAGCCTTATTGGTCTTGATCTGACCCTTAACAGCCTCGATCTGATGCTTGTAGTCACGGCTGAGCTGCTCGTCAGACTTCTGGTCAGCGAATGAAGTGAAAGGTGCTGCGATAAGTGCACCAAGAAGCAGAATCTTTGCAATAGTCTTCATAGTGGTAAATATTTATGTTAATAATGTATTAGTCAAATATTTTTCAACAATTACTTAATGACGTCAACGCCCATCCAAGGCTTCAATGCCTCTGGAACCTTGATTGAGCCATCCTCCTGCTGGTAGTTCTCCATAATAGAGGCTACGATGCGAGGCAATGCCAATGCAGAGCCGTTGAGAGTGTGGCAGAGCTCGATCTTCTTGTCGGCTGCCTTACGGTAACGGCACTTGAGGCGGTTGGCCTGATAGGTATCGAAGTTAGAGACAGAAGAAACCTCGAGCCAGCGATTCTGAGCTGCAGAGTAAACCTCGAAATCATAGCAAACGGCGCTAGTGAATGACTGGTCACCACCACAGAGACGAAGGATACGGTATGGAAGGCCGAGCTTCTGGAGGAGACCCTCGACGTGCTCAAGCATCTCCTTGTGACTCTCTGCTGAGTGCTCAGGAGTATCGATGCGGACGATCTCAATCTTAGAGAACTCGTGGAGACGGTTCAAGCCACGGACGTCCTTGCCGTATGAACCTGCCTCACGACGGAAGCACTGAGTGTATGCACAGTTCTTAATTGGGAGTTCCTTCTCGTCGATAATGACATCGCGATAGATGTTGGTGACAGGAACCTCTGCGGTTGGGATGAGATAGAAATCATCAACCTCACAGTGATACATCTGACCCTCTTTATCTGGCAACTGACCTGTGCCATAACCAGATGCCTGATTGACGACTGTTGGTGGCATGATCTCCTCATAACCAGCCTTAGCTGCCTCGGTGAGGAAGAAGTTGATCAATGCACGCTGCAGACGAGCGCCAAGGCCACGATAGACAGGGAAACCTGCGCCAGTGATCTTCACACCGAGATCGAAGTCGATGAGGTTGAGATTCTTAGCCAACTCCCAGTGAGGAAGCTTAGCGTTTGGATACTGTGCATCAGGATTGCAATCCCAGTTGCCGACGGTATCCTGACCCACTACACACTCCTTGAGGTTAGACTTGACGACCCAGTTATCCTCAGCGCAGCTACCCTCAGGTACCTCATCGTATGGGATATTAGGAATCTGGCAGAGCATGGTGACGATCTCCTGCTCGAGTGCAGCCTTCTTCTCATCAAGTTCCTTGTTCAGGCCCTTGAGCTCAGCCACCTTAGCCTTAGCAGCCTCAGCCTCTTCCTTCTGGCCATTCTTCATGAGCATACCGATGGTCTTAGCGAGCTTGTTAGCCTCTGCCAAGTTGCCATCAAGCTGCTGCTGGGTGCTACGACGCTCCTGATCTTTAGCGATCACAGCATCGATAGCCTCCTTGGCACCTTTGAAGTGCTTCTTATTCAAACCGGCAATGACGCGATCGTACTGCTCGGTAATTAATTTCAGTGTTAACATATAGACCCTCCCCCTGTTCCCCTCACCTAAAGGTTCGTCTTCTCGGCGAAGATTATCAATCTTCTCTACGCCTGCGAGGACCTCCACAAGGGAGGGGAGTAGTTACCTACTCATCCGCGGAAAAGGACACGGAATAAAGAATAAAAATACTAGAAAAAAGCAGAAAAGGGCAACCGACAACTGAGAAATCAGGTGTCAATTGTCCTTTTGTTTCTTAAGTTTGTCTTGCTTTGACAAAAGTACTAACCACTCCCCTCCCTTGTGGAGGGGCTGGGGGAGGGTCTTCTCCTTATGCCAATGGCTCAACAGAGACGTAGCTCTTATTCTCACGCTTCTTGGTAAATACTACCTTACCATCGATGAGAGCGTAAAGAGTATCGTCCTTACCAAGGCCTACATTGAGACCTGGGTTGTGCTTGGTGCCACGCTGACGAACGAGGATGTTGCCAGCCTTAACGATTTCGCCACCAAACTTCTTAACACCGAGTCGCTTTGAATGAGACTCACGGCCGTTCTTAGAACTACCTACACCTTTTTTGTGTGCCATAGTGAACTTTCTTTTTTAATAGCGAAAAACGCTTATGCAACAATAGACTTAACTAACACTTCGGTAAAGTGCTGACGAGCACCGGTGAGCTTATCGAAGCCCTTACGACGCTTCTTGTGGAACACCTTAATCTTCTTACCGCGAAGCTCAACCTGTGAAACTTCGAGAACTACCTTTGCACCCTCAACTACTGGGGTACCTACGGTGATAGCACCGTCGTTGTTGACGAGGAGCACCTTCTCGATGGTGATCTCTTGACCAACCTCAGCGCCTGCGATGTTCAAAACGCAGATCTTCTGATCTGGCTCAACAGTGAACTGCTGGCCCTGAATCTCAACAATTGCGTACATTGTTATATATAAAAACTTAAAGTTTCTCCGCAAGGCGAACACCTCAAAAAACGGGTATTACTTGTATTGCCTACCTCGGAATCAGCGTGCAAAGATAATGATTTTATCATTCTCGCACACTTTTATCATTCATTTTTTCTTCAAAAATTCCTAATTTCCGAGCGAAGTCACCCCTTTTGCTATCCAGAGGTGATTATTTTACACCCAGAAAACTATCAATTTTGTATTTTACATTCTACATTTTACATTTATCCAAGAAGGTTCTGCTCACAGATCCTTCTTTGGATACAGAGCCTCCCACCAAGTCGGATCATCCTGCAACCACTTAGCAAACCAAGCCATCGTAGCGTTGTGCCATGCGATGCGCTTGTCATAGTCAAGGATGTGGTGCTGCTGGTTGGTGACACTGACGAGTGCGGTCTCACGGCCAAGAAGCTTCAAGGCAGTGAACATCTGCAGAGAGTTGTTATATGGCACGTTGTTATCGGTCACACCATGCAGGAAGAGCAATGGCGTATGGATCTTATCGACGCGATAGAGAGGCGATTGATCGACATAGAGATCCTTGCGTGTCCAAGGATAGCTGTCGGCCATTGACACCTGGCTATAGGTATAACCCCAGTCGCCCAATCCCCAATAATTTGAATGGTCGCTAATACCGGCGTGGCTGATGGCACAGGCAAAGATATCGGTCACTGTCTGCAGATACATGGTCATGAAGCCACCGTACGAAGCACCGATACAACCGATCTTCTTCTCATTGACATACGAATGCTGCTTACAGAACTCCTTGACAGCCTCGATGATGTCACGAGCAGGATCGACACCTGCGGTATTGACGTGACGCGAACCCCACTCCTGGCCAAAGCCTGAAGCTCCACTCGGCTCGACAATCAAAGCCACATAACCAAGTGCCGCCCATGAATTCTGAGGATAGTTGCTCTCGAAGGTACGGCTCGTAGGAGAACAGCCACCGTAGTAATTAACAATCATCGGATACTGCGCAGACTTTGCCTTCTCGGCATCGAATCCGACAGGCAGATAGAAACGGCAATAGACGGTATCGCCAATGCTATTGGTGAACGACCATGGCAGACACTCGCCGAGCTCAATGCCAGCGATATTCTTAGCGCTGAGATCTTCTACCAGTGTCACAGCATTCTTCTTAGTGCCGACAAGCTTGGTATCGAGGGTATAGAGACGATCGCTGTTGGAAGCGCTCACGCCATAGAAAGCCAATACTGGAGCGGTCTGAGCCAATGAGAGGCTGTTGACCAAATCCTCAGGAGCAGGAATGTTCAGGATCTTGCCGTCCTTTGGATTCATACGATAGAGACAGATGCTGTCGCGATGCTCTGCTGTGAAATAGAGCTGTCCGTCATACTTGCTCCACTCTACGTTCTGGATGGCAGGATTGAAGAGGCGGGTCATCGGCTTTACCTCCTTGCTCTGCATATCCATCAGGAAGAGCTGAACGTCATACTCATTAGGGATCTTATCCGCAGGCAACGTGCAGCCGATGCGATCGAACGAATCAGGACTACCGGTAAAGGCCAGATACTTGCCATCTGGCGAAAGACCTGCAGGACGCGCAAAACCTTCGTGCTGCACAAGCGTATCGATCTGAAGCGTATTCACATCGAGCATGTAGACATCCGAGAAGGTAGTAGGGCGCATGGCGGTGATTTCGTTGATGCTCTTGCTCAAAATCACCTTGCTGCCATCGGCAGAAAAATCTACAGGATAGACATTGCTATGACCAAAAGTCAATGGCTGGAGCGCACCGGTCTTGAGATCGAACTTGGCCAACGAGGTGCGATTGCGGAAACCTGGCTGACGATCCTCTGGATGAATCATCTCATAGACATCCGGATTGAGCTCCTTTGGTCCGGTCTCGCGCTGCATCATTATGAGATAGTCTTCTGTTGGAGCAATGACGAAGCTTCCGTCTGGCAGATTGCTGCAGAGTACCTTCTCTTCGCTGGTAGCAGGATTAACCGTCACGAGCTCACGACCCTTGACCGTCTTACGCGTAAAATAATAAAGGTTACTGGTCGGCATCCAGCTGGCATCCTGACGCTCGCTGATGACGCGACCCGTCTGGCGTTCGATGATCTTGCCCGACCACTTGTCGCCACCCGAAGCGCGCTGCTGATAGCTCAGGATCATATATTTTCCATCTGGAGAAAGCTGAGCGCCTTTGATCAGACGGCTATTAAGCTGTGTGCGGACGGTATAGAGCCCCTTGCCTTCGAGCGATGGAGCCATCTCGTAAGCAGTCTTTGTGTCGATGCTCATCTTGAGGCTATCGGTTTTACCTTCCTCCGAAAGATACTTTACGACAATGTGGTGCAGATCTGGTTCGAGCTTGATCTCACCAGCGTGAGCAGACTTACCGTCGATATAGAGCTCATAGTTCTTAGGAGCCTTCTCCAACTTGAGCTGACCTTTGAGATAGCTGCGATTAATAAGGTCGAAACCGACCATGTGCAGCGCGTACTTACTGCCCGCAGGAGATCCTGGGAGTGCGACGTCGCTTCTCTCCTCTCCCATCTGTACAGCGCTCAGATTGAGCGCTGACTTCAGGAGTGAGGTAACTGCATAAGCCTTGCCATTCACATCGGTCGTGTCGACCATCACAGGGGTATGCATTGCATAAGGTCCTGCATAGAGATATTTCTCAACGATCTGGCTTTCTGCCAGTGATGGCAGCACTGTCATAAGAGACAAGGCTGCCATCATTGATAAATGTTTTCTCATATTTTATATAAGGGGAGTAAAAAGGGAGTAAAAGGGGAGTAAAAAAGACGAATGCATCGGATAACGAACAATTAAAGGACGAATGTATCGGCTACCGAACAATAAACAATTATTGGGGCAGAAGGAACTAACGTCCCTTTTACTACCCTTTTACTCCTCTTTTACTACTTTTTACTACCCTTCAAAAATTAATCTTTCAAATTGAGCGCAATCTGGAGCTCATCAAGCTGTGCATCGTCAATTGCACATGGAGCGTCCATCATCACGTCGCGACCTGCATTGTTCTTAGGGAATGCGATGACGTCGCGGATAGAATCGAGCTCTGCGAACATCGAAACGACACGGTCAAGGCCGAAGGCAAGACCTGCATGAGGAGGTGCGCCATACTTGAATGCATTGATCAGGCAACCGAACTGTGCCATCGCCTTCTCCTCGGTGAAGCCAAGGAGCTTGAACATCTTAGCCTGAAGCTCTGAGTCGTGGATACGTACAGAACCACCGCCAAGCTCAACGCCATTCATGACGCAGTCGTAAGCCCATGAGCGAACCTTACCCTGATCGGTATCGAGCAATGGGATATCCTCAGGATTTGGCATGGTGAATGGATGGTGGGTAGCGTAGAAGCGCTGTGTCTCCTCATCCCACTCGAAGAGAGGGAAGTCGATGACCCAGAGTGGCACGAACTTAGAAGGATCGCGGAAGCCGAGCTGCTCACCCATTTCAAGACGGAGTGCACAGAGCTGCTTCTGAGTCTTACGCATCTCACCGCAAAGGATGAGCATGAGGTCGCCATTCTCAGCCTCGAACTTGTTGCAGACAGCCTCGATCACCTCTGGAGCATAGAACTTATCGATGCTTGACTTGTAGGTACCATCAGCATTCTTACGAACCCAGATGAGACCCTTTGCGCCAATTTGGCTCTTCTTCACGAAGTCGGTAAGAGCGTCGATCTGCTTGCGAGTGTAACCTGCACAACCCTTAGCGTTGATACCAGCTACATAGTTGACATCATCGAAAACCGAGAACTGACCAGCAGGAAGTACCGACTCTATCTCATAATCCTTGGTAGTATTCTTGAGCTCGACGAACTTCATGTCGAAGCGGAGGTCTGGCTTATCCGAACCGTAGTACTTCATAGCATCCTCCCAAGTCATGCGAGGGAACTTATCGAACTCGATACCCTTCAACTCCTTGAAGAGATGCTTCATCATACCCTCGAACATCTCGATGACGTCCTCCTGCTCTGCAAAAGACATCTCGCAGTCGATCTGAGTGAACTCTGGCTGACGATCAGCACGGAGGTCCTCATCGCGGAAACACTTCACGATCTGGAAGTAGCGGTCGAAACCAGCAACCATGAGGAGCTGCTTGAACTGCTGTGGCGACTGAGGCAAAGCATAGAACTGACCAGGGTTCATACGGCTTGGAACGACAAAGTCGCGAGCACCCTCAGGAGTAGACTTGATCAGCATTGGAGTCTCAACCTCAAGGAAGTTCTGTGAGTCAAGATAACGACGGCACTCGAATGCCAGCTTATGACGAAGCTCGAGGTTCTTGCGGACGCAAGGACGACGGAGGTCGAGGTAACGATACTGCATACGGAGGTCATCACCGCCATCGGTGTTGTCCTCGATGGTGAATGGAGGAACCTCTGAAGAAGAGATGATATTGAGCTCCTTAGCAACGATCTCGACGTCGCCAGTTGGAATATTCTTGTTCTTCTGCTCACGCTCACGGACGGTACCAACCACCTGGATCACATACTCACGACCCAACTTGTTAGCCTTCTCACAGAGCTCAGGGCTCAGTACGGATTCATCAAACACGAGCTGAGTGATACCATAGCGGTCACGCAGATCGACGAAGGTAAGGCCGCCGAACTTACGTACGGTCTTCACCCATCCTGCCAGAGTCACCTCCTGGCCAAGGTTAGCGAGACGAAGCTCGCCACAAGTCTGTTTACGATACATTATAGTGGAATTTTCTTAGATTTTCTATAAAAATGCGCGGCAAATATAACAATCTTTTTGGACTATTCCAAATATTTGTCGAAAATGTTATTAGTAAATCTACATCAAATATACATATATATAAATATGGGCAAACAAAGATGACAATTATTTTTAATAAAAAAGGAGCTGTGTCAAAAGCCCCAGCAAATATTACGTGGCTTTTGACACGGCCTCTTGTAATCGACCGCCTTAGTAGCGAAGTCGGAAATGATAATCCTCAGAAACTATAGTGAACACCCATAGTAACAATACCCTGATAACCGAAGCCGGTCTCAGCAAAGAAGCGGACATTCTTACCACCGACATCGACACAACCTGGAGAGAACTGGAATGCAAATTCTGTATCTTTGCCATTGATAATCTCTTTGGTGTTACCTTTATAAGTGACAAAATCTACACCTGCAGCAATTTTACTATAGATGCCTACGATATTATTACGATACCAATAGCATGAAAATGCTGGCATGATAACGAAATCGTTCTGACCGATATCTTCCTTGATATTTTCATTGAGCAAATTCTTATCGACACCCGATTGATGCTCGAATGAAACAATGGCACCAACACCCATCTTAGGAGTAACAAAACGCAGATACTGGAGAGACCAGTTTCCGGAGGTCTGATTGTAGCTGGTATTGCCAAAGGAACCAAAGGTAATAACGAAATCCATGAACGATGGAATAGATCCCATACCAACGCCCAGTGCAAGCTGGTTCTTTGTTTCGCCCTGAGCAAAAACAGAAGTCGTGCTAGTCAGGAATAGCAGGATTGTCCAAATAATCTTCTTCATTTGTATAAAATAAAAAAATAGTATTATTTAATTCTCTTTATACCAGTCATTATCCAAATATCAGATATAGAACAATAAGCAAAGCCTCAATGCCAAATATGGCATAAATGAGACAATGAAGTTAATACGATATTTTCATTTGGGTTTTAGCTTCTATAAGCATTTAATTGTGATGGCGCAAAGATAGCAAAAAATATTGTTCTGCTATTATGATTTCATAATTTATTTAACAATTTTTGTATTCAGATATTCAAATACACAAATAAATGTTCGAAAATGGACATTTTTACACTATTATTTTAAATTCTTAATGAAAAAATGGAGATAAAACATTATCTTTGCATCATGCTTCTGACTATTATCTTTTTCTTACCATGCTTCATCTCACTGATGTGGTTTCAAGGATGCTTCTTCGCTCAACCATAAATTTATGAAGATAACATCGATCATTGAGAATACCAGTCATCAGTAAAAAAAAAGAAAGACTATGCTACAGATTCGTTGCAAAAATAATAATGAGACAAGAGAAGTGCCATTTGGCAGCTCTTTGCTGGAGGTTTTCAAAGAATTCAATCTCGATTCTTCCTTCACTCCTATTTCTGCAAAAGTAAACAATGTGTCGCAGGGATTGAAGTTCCGTCTGTATCAGAACCGTGATATAGAGTATTTGGACATCACCAACCCCAGCGGTATACGTGTCTATATCCGCTCTCTCTGCTTCGTACTTTACAAGGCGGTGCAAGACATCTTCCCTGGGTCAAAACTGTATATTGAGCACCCGATCTCTCGTGGATTCTACTGTAACTTCATCAAGCCAGTAAGCGATGGTCGAACACGTGGCATTTCTGCCGTGGAAATTGCGCGTATCTATGAACGTATGCAGGAGATCGTTCGAGAGGATCTGCCTTTCCATCGCAACGAGGTTCCTACCGAAGAGGCTATCCAGATCTTCCGCGAGCAAGGACTGACAGACAAGGTCAAGCTACTCGAGACTTCAGGGAAAATCTATACCGATTATTACACACTCGGTGATACAGCCGATTTTTACTACGGTGCACTCGTCCCATCGGCTGGCTACCTGAAGGTCTTCGGCCTGGAATCATACGGTGAGGGTATGCTGCTGCGCGTTCCTGATCGTAAGGATCCGTCGAAGTTGGCCGAGATGGTGCCACAGCCGAAGACATTCGATGTCTATAAGGAGAAAGTAAAGTGGGATGTCATCATGCACCTGGCCAATGCAGGAGACGTCAACAAGGCCTGCGAGAAGGGGATGGCGAGCGAGCTCATCCAGGTTTCAGAGGCGTTGCAAGAGAAAAAGATTGTCAAGATCGCCGAGGAGATTGAGCGCCGATATACAGAAGACGGATTGAAGCTGGTGCTCATCACAGGTCCATCAAGCTCAGGCAAGACCACTTTCTGCAAGCGACTGAGTATCCAACTGCTCGCCTGCGGCCTGCGACCGCTGTCATTCTCGACCGATGACTATTTCGTCAATCGTGTCGACACCCCTCTCCTGCCGAACGGAGAATATGACTTCGACAACTTCGAGACCGTCGACCATAAGCTGCTTGGCGAACACCTTAATCTATTATTGCAAGGCAAGGAAGTGGAGGTTCCTGAGTACAATTTCACGACCGGCATGCGCGAGTGGAACCATAAGAAGCTGCGCATCAAGGACAAGCATGTCTTGATCATCGAAGGTATCCATGCGCTCAATCCTCGGCTCACAGAACTGGTGCCAGACAATCAGAAGTTCAAGATCTATACGTCTGCATTGACCACCATCTCGCTCGATGACCACAACTGGGTTCCGACGCGAGACAACCGCTTGCTGCGCCGCATCATCCGCGACTACAACAAAGGAGCGTTCTCTGCACGAGAGACCATCCATCAGTGGCCGAATGTCTGTGAGGCAGAGGAGCAATGGATCTTCCCATATCAGGAAAATGCCGACGTGATGTTCAACTCTGCGCTCAACATCGAATTTGCAGTCCTTCGCAATCATGCCGAACCGATCCTGCAATCCGTTCCTAAGAACTGTCCGGAATACGCCGAGGCTCATCGCCTGCTGAAGTTCCTGCATTACTTCACTCCGATCCCGGATAAGGACATCCCGCCGACTTCGATTATGAGAGAGTTTGTGGGAGGATCGTCATTCAAGTATTAAAAGACCCTCCCCCGCCCCCTCCACAAGGGAGGGGAGTAATTAGTATTTTTTGCTAAAAATAAAAATCATCACCAATTCTCTTTTTTGAGTATAATTGGTGATGATTATCGTGTATAATAACTAACCACTCCCCTCCCTTGTGGAGGGGCCGGGGGAGGGTCTTTTAATATTTCACATTATGCATATCCCCACTCTTCTTAAACTCCTTATGGAATGAGAACGCATGCTCAAGCGACATCGGCGTATGGCCAACCTGACATTCAGGAAGATTGAGATACTCACGCAGCAAAGGACGGAAGTCTGGATGTGCACAGTTCTCAATGATAGCCTCTGCACGCTCACGAGGCGACTTGCCACGGAGGTCAGCGACACCCTGCTCGGTGATGACTACCATGACTGAGTGCTCGCTGCTGTCGACGTGCGAAACGTATGGCACGATGGCAGAGATGGCGCCCTTTTTGGCAGTAGAAGGACAGATGAAGATCGAAGTATAAGCGTTACGCGCAAAGTCGGCCGAACCACCTACACCATTCATCATCGTAGTTCCCATCACGTGAGTAGAGTTGACGTTGCCACAGATATCGACCTCAAGTGCCGTGTTGATCGTGATGACACCGAGACGGCGGACGAGCTCAGGATGGTTTGACAACTCGTAAGGACGCAAGATGATATGCTCCTTATAAAAGTCAATATTGTCCATGATTCGGTCATACACCGCATCGCTCACAGCCAACGAACCGGTAGAAGCGAAGGTGCATCGGCCCTTATCGATGAGCTCCACACCCTGATCCTGCAATACCTCAGTATATAAGGTGAAAGGAGGAATCTCCGGAGCATCCTGCAACGCAGCAAGCACCGCATTGGCGATATTACCTACACCCGACTGGATCGGCTGGAAGTCCTTGTGTACACGGCCATGCTTCACCTCGTCAGCGAGGAAAGCAGCCACATTCTTACCCAGCTGCTTGGTGACCTCGTCGACTGGCGAGAATGGTGGTACATTATATTTATAATGACAAGGAACCACTGCCACGATCTTCTTTGGATCGACCTTCAAGATTGGCGAACCGATGCGATCAGAAGGCTTATACAGCGGAATCACATCACGACGCGGAGGTGGCAGCGGAGTATAGATGTCGTGCATACCACGGATGCGGAAGTCGTATGCCGAGTTGAGCTCAATGATGATCTTGTCGGCCACCTGAGCGTAAGTATCGACGCAACCGACGCCACCCGAGAGGGTAATCTCACCCAAATCCGTGATGTCTACAGCCTCGATGATGCACCAGTCGATCTTGCCCATGAAGCCATAGCGCACATACTGTCCCACCATCGAGAGATGCATATCAGTGTAGCACACCTCACCGTTATTGATGGACTTGCGCATAGGGCTCGATCCATTGAATGGCAGACGACGGTTCACCGCCTTCGCATTGGCCAATGCATCGTCAAGAGCATCATTGGTGACAGCACCTGTAAAAAGGTTCACCTTGAAAGGACGACCTGCCTCATGCTCAGCCTCGGCTCTTTTGGCCAACGCTGCAGGTACGACACGAGGTGTTCCTGCTGCGGTGAAGCCGCTAAAACCCAAAGTATCGCCATCTTTGATGAGAGCTGCAGCCTCTTCGGCGGTCATTTTGGTATAAATCATATTAAATATTTTGCTTCTTTGAAAAAAATTGCCTATCTTTGCGGCGCAAAATTACGAATATTATTCGACAATAACAAATTTTTTCAACTAAATCTATAAAAAAACTTGCCTACTCTCACGAGCAGACAAGCATTATTAACCTAAACCTTAACTATGATAAAAAAATAGTGTATTCATCATACACGCTGCAAAGGTAGTACTATTTTTAGTCGCTTCCAAATTTTTGACAGCAAAAATGCCAAAAAAGGCAAAAATTTAACATTTCAGTGTCATTTTGTCTCAATAAACTATTCTTTTTATCGTATAAAAGTACAAGAAGATTCACTCAAATATATGAAAAAGCTTTTTATCGAAACATACGGTTGCCAGATGAATGTGGCCGACTCAGAGGTCGTCGCATCTATCATGGAAACAATCGGCTATGAGCTGTGTGAACAGCTGGAGGATGCCGACGCCGTCTTTATGAATACCTGTTCGGTGCGCGACAATGCCGAGCAGAAGATCTATGGCCGCCTGCAGTTCTTCCAGAGCCTCAAGGCAAAGCGTGAGGCTGAGTATCGAAAGGCGATCAACAAACTGAAGAAAGAAGGAAAATCTCAAAGCGAAATGCCAGCAGGTCCTCAAGGCCTTATCGTGGGAGTATTGGGATGCATGGCTGAGCGAGTCCGCGAGGAATTGATGCAGCATGGCGCCAACCTCGTGGCAGGACCAGACTCCTACCTCGACCTCCCTAACCTTGTCAGCGCAGCAGAGCAGGGCGAAGAAGCTGTCAACGTCGAGCTCTCTACCACCGAGACTTATCGCGAGATCATCCCAAAGCGCATGGGCAATATCCGCATCAGCGGATTCATCAGCATCATGCGCGGCTGTAACAATTTCTGCTCTTACTGCATCGTCCCTTACACCCGTGGCCGAGAGCGTTCCCGTGCGGTTGATAGCATTCTCAATGAGCTGAACGACTTGCGACAAAAAGGCTTCAAGGAGGTTACCTTGCTCGGTCAGAACGTCAACAGCTACCTATGGGAACCCACTGATAGTAATCCAGAAAGCTCCCTCTCTATGAGAGAGGGTTGGGGAGAGTCCCCTGTCGACTTCGCAGATCTCCTGAATATCGTAGCCGACGCCGCTCCAGACATGCGCATCCGCTTCTCTACCTCCAACCCTCACGACCTCAGCGATAAGATTATCGAGGCCATGGCTTCGCACAAGAACATCTGCAATCACCTGCATCTCTGCGTCCAGAGCGGCTCAAATGCCGTCCTGAAGAAGATGAATCGCAAATATACCCGCGAATGGTATCTCGACCGCATCAAGGCCCTCCGCACCGCCATCCCTGACTGTGGCATCTCTACCGACGTCTTCTGCGGATTCTGTGGTGAGACGCTTGAGGATCAGGCCGACACACTCTCCTTGATGCGTGAAGTCGGGTACGACTCAGCCTTTATGTTCAAATACTCTGAGCGCCCTGGCACCTACGCCGCTCGTCATTATGAGGACGACGTCCCTGAAGAAGAGAAGATCCGCCGCCTCAACGAAATCATCGCTCTCCAAAACGAACTCTCTCTTGCCTCTAACAAGCGCGACATCGGCAAGACCTTCGAAGTCCTCGTCGAAGGTTACTCCAAGCGCAGCCGCGAGCAGCTCTGCGGCCGCTCTCAGCAAAACAAGATGATCGTCTTCCCAAAAGGCAATGCCAAGGCTGGCGACTTCGTCATGGTTCGCGTCACTGAGGCCTCTTCTGCCACACTAATTGGCGAACTGGTAGAAGAATAATAACTTTTCTATAATATTATAATCAGGACCGCTCCCCTACTCATCGGGAAGCGGTCTTGATTGTATCATTTTGAAAACTTTTCTATCTTGCAGTAATGACATTTGGTTTCTTTGTCATAGTTGATGCCAACCAAAAGAATATCGCCCGTATATTCTGCCACCTTAGCCGGATAATCCTTACGCTTTATCTGATCAATGGCAGCATCTGCTGACTTGTCATATTTAAGTTCAATCACAAGTGCAGGAGCCTTGACATTGCGACGAGGAATGAGCACCAAGTCTGCAAAGCCCTTGCCTGTAGCCAGCTCGCGATGGATGACAAAGTCATTCTTGGCATGATAGTAAGCAATACTCATGACACAAGCCAGAGAATTCTCATCATTGTACGAAAGGATGCTGGTATTCTCATCATGAGCCAAATCTATGCCACGTGCTACAGCTTCCTCATCGCAGGCAAGCGTCGCACGAAGGAGTTTCTTCGATTCATCCAAGGCTTCCGCCACCTTCCAGTTTCTGCTTTTTACAGCATTTACCATCTCCATGCTGACCTCTTTGTTCGGAATATAACATTCCTCTTCCTCACGATCGTATGACAGATAACCGAGGTGTATCAGCACAGTGAAAACATCATCCTTCGAACGCACATCGTGCATATCATTTGAGAAACCAGAAGTATCTACCGGGCATCGACCACCAGCAAGCATATTGATGATATCGTCCCTAAGTCCCTCAAAGTTCATCTCAATGTAAGTAGCCACCTGATCGTATGCACTAGTAGTGGTCCAGAAACTATCACAATCATTCCTCGCAATAGCCTCCATCACCGAATATGGGTTATAGACAGATGACAATTTTCCAATTTGATATCCATCATACCAAGCCTTAAGCTCATCCATACTAACTTCACCCTTAGCGACGCATGCCACTTCTTCTGGGGTAAATCCGAAATATGGAGCAAGAGGTTCAGGCTTCACCACTGAGTATTCTCGGAAGTTATTAAGCGCCGACTGAGTATTATACTTTTTAATCGGTAAAATACCCGTCATATATACCCCAGCAAACACATCTTTTGAATTGCTTCCTTTGAAAAGTCTGCGCAGAAGATTGACATACTCATCCATCACCTTACTATCTTTCTCAAACTCTCGGCATATGGCATCCCATTCATCAATGAGCATGATGAACTTCTCGTGAGTAAGATCATAAATCTTTTTCAGGATATTCATCAGATCATCTGTCTCAGAACGAACAATCTCAGGATAAACGGTCAATAGTTCTGACAAGATTTCCTCCTGAATATAACTCACGATATTCGGATCATGAGAATACTTTGTGACGAAATCCGTTACATCAAGATTTAGGACAGGATACTTATTCAAATGCAGATCAAAAGAATCACATTTCTCCACATCCAAGCCACTAAAAAGCTGCCTACTATCGCATGACTTATCATAATAAGCACGCAACATATCCACCGCCATGGTCTTACCAAAGCGGCGACAACGAGTCAGACAAGTGAGACTACGTTCTGTGTCAAGCGTCTTATTAATGACACCAATCATCTCAGTCTTGTCAACATAGATTCCGTTGAGAGCTCGACGGAAGCCTTCATTTCCTTTATTGATGTATGTACCCATTACAATTCTCTTTCTATTGCATCAGACCAATTAGGTCATCCACAATAAAGCATTTTTCAAATTCACGATGCAAAGAAACACATTTTCTGCGACACTACCAAATTTTTCATTCGAAAATCTTCAATAGCTACATTATTTATATATATAAGGCTGCAACTTCTCAAATCTTCATTCTACAAAATACCAGAACCACAAGACCGCTCCTCTATTCATCGGAAAGCGGTCTTAACAATTGTGCAATATTAAAGCGAAGGATCATGTTCTCTTGCAATTTTTACCAATTTCCTAAATTTGGCATATAGAACATCACTATTTTTGATTTTTCGGAAAAATTCACGATCTTGTTCATCATTCTGGCCAAGTCCATTACTAATGAAATTTTTCGCATATTCCATCATAAAAGCTTTATCATCTTCAGGCAAAGATGACAAATCGAATATATTTTTTATTCCTTTATCTATTATCGACATACTTATATTACAATTAGTTTGACAAATCTTCATCCTCGTCTCCCATCTCACCACCTTCTGGATCCACATCGACATCTACATCAGTATCATTAGTGGTGAGCTTGATCTTAAATACATTGACTGCATTACGCTTTACGTATGCCGTCTTTGTCCCAAGGTTTTGAACAATACCATTGCCGCGTGTCCACACAACACTAAGGGTTACAGCTTCTTGATAATCATCATCTGCGTACTGCCACGCATCAACTATATTATACAAGCTATAGATCTCTGTTTGGGTTTCAACATTGGACGTAATAGATGGATTGCTATAAAATACATAATTAGAGCTTTTATTATGACAACATTTCATATCCAAGCTACCATCTGTAAGACCTGATACTTTCATCTTGATTCCAAAGGAAACACGCCGAAGGTGTAATTGAATATTGCCGTTCACCGTTGGCACGTAATTATTTATTTTACCATAAAAGCGATCTATTTTTTGACAATATTCTTTTTTACCATAAGTCAGGTCATTTTTATATGGGTCAGATGGTATAAATGATCTACCATTGGAAAATGAATTACAATTGTATTGTTTGTCATAAATGAACTTATTGATGTTTGTAATTTTGAATTCATACAGATAGCGAGTACTTTTTACATAATAAAAAAATCGAAATGGTTCATTATTATATGTAGATGTGTGTTTTACCATAGTCGCTTCAACAGAATAAGTATGTCCTGCCAACAAAGCCACTTTGAGATTCGTCAAATCGTTGAATAAGCCAAAACAAAAAGCTTCTCCATCTTTTAATATCTGTATTCCTAACAAATCATCCGATTCCAAACCTCTCGTCAATGGCATTTCACTAATATTGAAATCACCTGCAAGTTGAATTTCTGCCATAATAATGCTATCCTCTACTTGTCGATTATCTACAAACGGTTCCACTATGTTGTTTTCAACGTCACATGCACAGACAAAAAAAACTATACCGACAAGTAAAAATAAATATCTACTCATAGTTTTGATAATTAGTTGTTCTTTTGATTCAGATTATAGTTCTCATCCACCTCAAACTCTATTACATTATCAGCCCCCATAGTTTCATCTTCAATCCCAACTGAGGCTCCTGACAAATCTCCAGTAATACAGACAGTAAGTGTCGTAAGAGTATTACGTTTAAATGAAATGTCCTTAGATCCTCTGAGATTCCACCATGCAGGATTCCCCAACAAAGAAGCCCTATTACTAGAATAATCATATTGCACAGTCACCTTTTGAGAATAAGAACTATTCGTCCAACAAGCAGCGACATCGGGGAAAGTGTAAATCTGAGCCTCTCCAACTTTGTCAGTATTTGTAGTAGATGCCGTTAGAAAAGTCAACTTACTATTAGAAGAGCACTTCGTTGCCAATGTTCCATCTTCCACTGCGTTCAAGATAAGTTTGCATCCAAAGTAAGCCTTAACAACTGGGATAATTACCTTTGTTCCATCCGTGGCTGGATTAAAGCCTTCCAGTTTGCCATAATATCTTTCAAGTGAAGGATATTCGGAAGATATATAGCCACCTGATGCAGAATTGCTTTTAACTATTGCTGTTCCAGAACCCAAACCACTCAAATAATTGCCAGTACCCTCAATGAACTTATTCTGGCATTGAGTGCTTGCACTATTGTTAAGCTGGAATGGTTGAGCATATCCCGAGAATGAATTGGAAGAATAAGGTCCATACCAAAGAGCATCACCTGCTGAACGAACGATAGAGCATGTGAATGTATAAGTAAAACCACCTATAAGCGTAATTGAAGCATTGCTCATATCATTGAACAGACCGTAAGCATAATAACCTTGACGTGTTCCATTCTTGTAATACTCAATATTGATGCCATAAACAGTTTTTTCCGTAGCGCGTGTTTCTGGTTCTACGTCAAAATCTGCTGTTCCAAAAGAGACTGTGTAGAAGCTGTCACAAACAGTATTCTCAGAAAGCAAAAATTGAGCATCTTCGTCACCATTGCAGCTGAACAAACACAAAATTGAAAAGGCAAAAAGAATGAAGAATAATTTCTTTCTCATATAACGTGAACTTTATAATGAAGATTCTTCTGTCGTAAATTCACCTCCAAATCCGATATTTGAGCTACCATCTAATTTGAGGGTAATCGAAGTACGTGTAACCTTGTTTGCGGAATATGCACTTGTAGGAGCTTTCATACCTTTATAAAGATAGCCATTAGCACCCTTAAGAGTTGCCGTAAAAGTATCTCCGGTTAGATCGACAGGAGCAAGCATGATCAAAAAATCTGCCACCTGATTATTGGTAGTAGTAGTCACGTCTTTCAATGAAAGATGCAAAACATTTGTCTTTTCTATTGGGACAAACTGATAGGATTCACCAAGGCTCAGTTTTGCCTTCTCTGTAAAAACGTCATGATCCGCACTTAAGTATAAATCTGTATAAGTTCCCGCCTGAGGTACAGTCAATCGTAAAATCAAAACACAGCCAAGACGTTTCAAATCAAACATTAGTTTGCCATTTGATGCACTTGCAAAATTAGCTGCCTGAAAATCATAACTTGCTAAATGATCAGCACTTGCGATTCCTGTTTCACATTGACCTGTATAGTCAAGAATGATATTACTGCGATCTGTAAAGAAATTCTTTTTGTCAAATGGATAATATGCACCATATTGAGCATCAGATTTCAAAGCCCAAGCGCCTCCATCGAGAATAGCAGATGTTGTGCCGACACCATCAGCCATGGAGAAAGATATCTGATCACCTCTATCTGGAAAGATTCCAACAACATCGTTTTCTACCCAGGTAAAAGGCACACCACTACCTGTATAAGTCAAACCACGAGTATCACCAAAATCTTCTTCGAGAACTGGAGAAATAAACTCAACTATATGAACAAATCCATCTTTTGGGTTCTGCACTTCATTCTCAAGCTCATAATCGGAACAAGCGGAAAGAGACAAAGATAGTGAAAAAAATAAGTATGTTATCTGCTTCATAAATAAGATTTTTATTAGACACTACGTTTGCTGCACGAAATTGTCAAACATAGTGACTAATTATTTATTCATCTGTAAGATCTCCGGTTTGTTCTCCATTTGCACCACCTTCGGCAGTATTACTCGTTGCAATAATATCAGATGTCTCTAACTCAATTACTGCAATCACAGGTTTCAAATAGTTTTTCATAATGTAAAATATCGTTCAATCAAGCTCCAAGATTGACATATACATAAAAAAGACGGGAGCCTCCTACTAGTTGTTTATCCTAGTGGGAGGCTCTCGCATTGCCTTTCAAAGAGATAAACAACGTTTAAAAGCCCACGTCCGGATGATATGCATATACCATCTCCCTGTCCCTCAACGGACGTGGGGATGGTGAAATACAAAACACCATCAGTGAACGCTTTCATACGTTGCATTACCTTAACTTTGAATTGTAATTTGCGAGATTACCCACTATCAAGATAACGACGTTGTAGCGTCTTTCTGTTAACAATAAAGTCAAAACAATTTCGCCCTACCGCTGTAGGATTGTTTTGATGCCGCAAATATAAACATTTTTGTTCTCCCTTCAAAATATTTTGAAAGAAATCTTTATTTTTGCATAAAAAAAATCCCAAACTTCTGCATTCAGTAAGAATGCAATCGTTTGGAATTATACGAAATTCATAGACATAAAAAAAACGTCTTCCTGTAGTTAATGCATTGTTTTGTCATATTTCGCGCGCATTATAGGACAAAAATAATCCCGGATGTCATACTTCGCGCGCGTTATAGGACAAAAACAATTCTGGGTGTCATACTTCGCGCGCGTTATAGGACAAAAACTTTTTCGGATGTCATATTTCGCGCGCGTTATAGGACAAAAACTTTTCCGGATGTCATACTTCGCGCGCATTATAGGACAAAACAAAATCCGGATGTCATATTTCGCGCGCGAAATATGACATCCGGAAATATTATGATCGAATCAAACTGAATTGAAGTCGAATCAGAGAGTACTTACTTACCTGCGAGCTTATCGCGGAGAGCTGCGAGAGCGTCGATGTCTCCGAGAGTAGTCTTCTCGATAGCTGGCATCTGAACCTTCTCCTCCTTTGGAGCTGCAGCCTTAGCTGCTGCACGCTTCTCTGCCTGAGCCTTGCGCTGCTCAGCCTTCTGCTCGTCCTCGTGGATGCGAGAGTGAGAGAGGATGATGCGACGGTTGTCCTTGTTGAACTCGATTACCTTGAACTCAAGGGTCTCGCCAGCCTTAGGCTGTGAGCCGTCTGCCTTCTGGAGGTGCTTAGGAGTAGCGAAGCCCTCAACACCCTCCTCGAGAGCGATAACTGCGCCCTTGTCGATGAGCTCAGCGATGGTACCCTCATGAACGGTGCCAACTGCATACTTGCCCTCGATAGCGTTCCAAGGATTCTCCTCAAGCTGCTTGTGACCGAGGCTGAGACGACGGTTCTCCTTGTCGATCTCAAGAACGCGAACCTGGATAGGAGCGCCGATCTGAGTGAACTCTGATGGGTGCTTAACCTTCTTGGTCCAAGAGAGGTCGCTGATGTGGATAAGACCCTCAACGCCATCCTCGATCTCAACGAATACGCCGAAGTTGGTGAAGTTGCGAACCTTAGCCTCGTGGTCAGAACCAACA
>JAZRVB010000151.1:0-8003 GCA_045598885.1 Bacteroidales bacterium | reverse complement strand
CACCATTATATTTGCAGTTCTCACCCAATAGGCAGGCGCTTACGATAACTTTCATTCTTTGAGATTCGTTATTTCAGACAACTCGATTTTCACTAAAGAAATAGGACCACCATCTTGATCAGGCAAAACAGAATCGATTGTTTCTGGCGATTCAATCAGGTTCAATTTCTGCTTCCTGGTCAGTTGCTTGATCCAATACTCCAGACGGCAAGCCGTGACCTTGTCTTCTGTTCGCCACACTGCACGTATATCCTTCATCTGATGGCTCAAAGTGTATTTGGCACATCCAGAAAGGTGATGAAAGTGCTGCCGAAGACGTTGGACAACATCCTTGGCAATGCCTGTATAAAGGCTACCATCCTCACATTCTATGATATACACGTACACGCGCGCGATGTATTACCGATCGCCGATAGCCTGGCAGCAATAGTAATCAAAATCGTCGGGCGTGGCCAACGGATTCTTGTCCAATACCGTATAAGCCAGATTGAGCAGGGTATTGCGGTCAATCTGACCATTCAGCAACGAAGCTTCTACAAGTTGTTCTGGTGTCATACGTTTATTCGTTCATTATTGTGCCAAATCTCTTAAACAACGAGGCAGATTGCCCATTCCGCGATGATGTGCCACACAAGCACAGCACTTGCCGTGACGAGGACAATCCTTAGGGCAGGGACACTCGATGTCCGGATTGTGCGTACAGACGGGTTTCAGAGTTTCGTTCATATCAGTTTTCAATATTGCGTTTCATTCTCATTCGTTGCCAATCTCTTTATGGCCAGATGATGACCGACGGCAGCCGCCTTGTTGAACCAGATCATGGCTTTGCTAAGGTCGGGAGCATCCACCCAGCCTTCTTCGTACGACTGTCCGATACGATACCAAGCGTATGGATCCTCAGACAGATGATAGGCTTCGAGAGCTAGCTTTGCATCTCGCTTGCCGTCCAGCTTTCCTCTTCGATAGATGTCACCCAGATTCGTAGGAGCATAGTATCTATCTCCCTGACAGATGGCTTCCTTATACCATCTGATGGCTGTCGGTATGTCCACCTCGACACCTAATCCATGCTCGAAGACCGTGCCAATGTCGTTGAGTACCACTCCTGGTACGTGTTTGCCATTCTCGTATTCACGGCCAATGGCAAGCAGGAGGTCAACGTCTTCCATTGAGTAGCTTTCGGTTGTCTCTGCTCCATCTGTCTGCCAAGATTTGACGAAGCCGATCGATTCATGTTGGGGTACATCCACCTCCTCGTCCTCGATTTCCATTTCTTCCCTTTCTTCTTCTTCTGGCACCAATCCATGCCTGAGCATGTACTGGATGTAGCCGTAGATACGAGGAGAAGAGGAGTGAAGCGTAACGCCAAATTCATTGAGCAACGACTCTGTGATGTAAGGGAAGGAATCAGTCAAAGGCAGTTCGAAGTAATACTTCTGGCCGATACTGAGCAGGCATTTCAGATAAGCCACTTCTTCACCGATGCAGTACTCCGTCCACTCTTCATCGAACGTCTGGAAGGCTCTCTTTCCTTCCTCCGAACGAAAGGGGCCGTCGCAAAGATAGAAGTTGAGCGTATCGACCAGATAGGGGAAGAATCCGTAATCGTCATACGATGCCATGCTATCCATTGACAGCACATACTCGCCTTCGCCTCGTTCAATGGAGAACAGCGTCGTGGATTGTCCCTCTCGATAGAATCCCCAAGCATCAGGAACCTCCTCGGGCGAAATGCTCAGCACAAGATTCTTCACTCCAAGGAGTTTGGCGTACTCCTCGAAGTCAAAGTCTCGTGGTGAACAGATCGATACTTGCTGCAACATACTTACAATGCTTTGATGGCCGCACCTATGGCCGTCATGTGGGTCGATTGCTTAGCAAGAATGAAGTTGACCCCATACAGATTATTGAGTCGCTCAAAAACCTCTGCCGCATGAGGCAATGTTGTCATTCTGCCGATCACCACAAAGGTCTTGATGTCTCGTCCGCTACCAGCCAGATAAGCCATGACACCTATGTTCTGAAGTGTCAGGTTGATCAATCCCAAGGCAATATCCTGAGGTGTCGCATGATGATCCATCTTGCCGAAGTTAGTGACAGTGGTGTCCATCGGAAGATCTGGCAAAGGTTCGTCGCTTACGTCAGCTACGGTCAGATCGATGTTCTCAAGCGATCCTCTTTCGGCCAATGCCCTGAGTTGTGGCCATCCACCACCCAGAGACATCTGCTTGAACAATCCGAGAATCGTACCACCTCCCAATGCACTACCTCCGATGTGCTTGGGCTTTCCGTTCTCGACCTCGACAAAGCTCGTTCCCGAACCCATCGAGACAACAATAAACCTCGACTCATCACAGATATAGGAAGCCGAAGCCGCATTGGCCTCAAACTCATCCACCTTGACCGTAGGACAGCCGAGCAGTTTACCAGAGATCTTCTTGCTGCCGACGCCAGTGACAGCAATCTTCTCCACCTTGTTATCGATGGAAGAAAGGGAAGAGATAAACTCCTGCAATAGCTTCTCCGAGAAACCACTTTCCCAGATCTCTGCCTTGTTCAGTTTTTTAGCCACGAAAGCAACTACCTTTGTGGCGCTGATACCTATGTCGAGTCCTATGATCATTTGTCTTTCTATGCTCAATTATAGTTGTCAATTACATCCAGTGTCCCTCTTTACAATACTTCAATGAGCTCAACCTCAAAGATCAAGGTCGAGTAAGGAGGAATTGGGCCAACGCCACTGGCTCCATAACCCAACTGATAAGGGATGACAAAGCGATACTTTGCACCCTCTTTCATATATTGGAGACCTTCTGTCCAGCCTCTGATGACCTGATCAAGTCCAAAGACGAGGGGAGATCCTGATTTGTAGCTTGAGTCGAAGACCTTGCCATCGATCAGCTTACCCTCATAATGGCAACGCACCAGATCCGTAGCTTTCGGGCTCTTGCCGCCCTCTTTACCTTCGGTTAATATCTCGTACTGCAATCCAGAGGCCGTAGTAGTCACCTCCTTGCGCTTAGCGTTTTCTTCCAAGTATTCCTGGCCTTTCTTCAGGGTTTCCTCGTAAGTGACATCCTCACTACTGCTCATGCAGGAGGTAAAGAAATAAAGACCTGCAGCCACAGCTGCAATGATAACCAGATATTTAATCATATTTCAAGTAATAAATTATTCAGTTTGTCTTCTCTAAGAATTTTCGACAGACTCTTGCTCGCCAGCACCAGCACCTTTGATCGTATTTGATTCCACCCAATGCCTCATGATCAATCTGACGGAGCCTATTATGTCTATATCAATTGTCATTAGCTTTTATCTCACAGTTTCCACAGTTAGAACAGCCGTTGCAGGTCATTCTGCTGCCACATGTTTCACAATGTTCCCGGAAGCTTGGGGAATAGTCCTCTGAGTCAAAGAATCCAGGTTCAGGATTTGTCAGCTTGAAGTCTATCTTCTTGCCTTGATAACTAAGACCTGATCTGAAGGCTTGGAGCGATTGAGTGCGTTTTTCGGGAATGCGGTACGTCTTGCCGTCTTTCACGAAGACCGTTCCTGTCTCGATGAAGTCAAAGGTCACATCATACTTCCTGCATTGATCACTAAGCTTCTTCACCCATTCGTAGTGACAAGGACGTGCTCCATCATAATTCTCTCCACCGCAAAGAACTTCCTCAAACTGTCCTGTAGCTAGATATTTCTCTACATCCACCTCACCTATGAAAGGTGCTGCCATGAAGCCTTTGTGCTTAGCAGGAAGATCCAGCAGAATGGATAGCCGTTCGTCTGCTCGCTTCTGATTCTCGGTAGTTACTTGCAGTAGTACGTTTTCATATCCATCGCCCCAATCATCAGGTAAACAGTCCTTGATCCGGGTTGCTCTTTTCGTAAGTAGGCGGAAAACAATGTCTGGACGTTGACGCATGATTCTCCAGGCTTCATCACGCCATTTGTCTGCTTCCTCTACAAAGAAATCTGTTGACAGACCTACATAGAGTTGCATCCCTGAAGGTAACTTGTACTTACCGTTACGTCGCCTTAGCACAGGGAGATTGAAGTTCTCTGTGCGATAGACCATGGAAGTGTCAATGCCACGTTTCCCATCAAGGAAATACATATAGCAATGCTGACACCCTTCGCTGATCTTATGGCAACCGTGCCAGGGATTCCAGATGATCATTATTATTTGTCTCTGTTAATAGCTGGATAGCCTTCAATATCAGTCATTCGATAAAGCTTTGATTCTTTTGTCGATGAGCTCTAGGTAAGCTGCCTTCATGTCTTCACTGAGGAACGAATTGCGGATTAGTTCCGTCCACGCAGGGAGTGCGTTCTTCATACTTGCAATCAGCTGCATGGTTACGTTCTCCTCTATGCCCATCGTAGCAGATGCCTTGAGAAAATCTGTGAGTTTCAGGCGAGACTTCTTGCCATTCAGTGTGAGCGCCAGCTCTTCCTTGTCTTTCGGGTTGACAATGGCAACATTCAGCAGGTCGTAAGCCGGAGTCAACTGATAAAGTCTCTTCGGGCGATAAAGCGAGAAGTTCTTCAGGTGCATGTCGTTGTTGCCAGTGATGAAGGAGAAAAGCAACACCTGCATGAAGTTTACAAGGTCAAGCTTCGGCATGGAACTATAAGCGGCTATTGTCTTGGCTATCTGTTCGCATGAACTCTTGTACTTATACTCAGTAGGATGGAGCGTCAGCTGGCATAGGTCTTCCATGTCAATCTTCTCACCATTCTTCGTCCTGTCAATGCGACGGGTGATGTAGCCGAGGCTGCCGTCTGCCAGACGGATGAGCGAGTGTGGAACAACCTTTATGCGAGCAGCCTCTGCCATGTGCATTGTGAGATCCTCATTCTCGGGCAGTTCAGGAAAAGCATCCGTTTGGGGCTTGAAGATGAAATCTCCCCAGAGTCCTACGATGGTGAGTCGGTTACAGCCCTCATGCTTGTGCAGGTTCAGCGACAGTTTGGGCTGAACTCCAGTCAGAGAAGTCTGCGCTTGTATTACCTGTGCTGCCAGCGCATCCAGATCTTCTCGCCTATACTCCAGCAATGGCGCATCCGTAGTACCGAAGAACTTACGCGCACAACCTGGGTGAAAGTCCTGCTGACCTTCATCCAATTCCTTATAACAAAATAGACACTTGCACATACGCATTATTCGTTTACGGGTACAACACTTACGCTGCCGATGCACTCCTTGCAACACAGCAACAGAAGCGACATCCGGTCAAGCACGCTGATGTCGGTATTGCGCAAGGCAACGTCAAGCAACCATCCCTCAGGTATCAACCCATCGAAGAAGGGAAACAGTACAGGACTTCTGTATGCCTCCTTCTGTATCGGAAGGGTAAGGGAGATGGCTACTGGAGATGGTGAAGCGAGGTAGGCACTATCGTACATGAATGTGTATTCGCCTCCATCTTCCGTCAGCATACCTGCCAGCGTTCCCTTTCTGTAAATCTTGGCTTGTCTCATGATGATTATTCCTCGTTAAATCGTGGTGCAGCCACCAACGTGTAGTTAAACAGGTCGAGCAATTGGTTCACCTTATCCATACGCAGGGTTGGTTTGCCTTGCTCAAGATTACGCACGAAGTTCAGACCTACACCCGACTTCATAGCCAGTTCTTCCTGCGTCATGCCGAACTCTTTGCGGAGATTCTTGACCGTCTGTGATAATTGCGTTCTTTCCATAGGAATTTGGTCTTGAGATTATCAAAATGAATAAGAAATTATATCCTATCGGATGCAAAAATACGAAATTTATTTCAAATTACATTATTTCGAATATAAAAATAATAAAATTTTAACAAATTATATCATTTCGGATGTATTATGCCCTAGATTGAACGTATTTTGAAGTCAAATTTATGCCCAGATAACTGAATCTGGATGCTGACTATAAAAGACTTTTTCCTAGCTCAAATGCCGTCTGCTTATCCTCCTCGAAATGCTCGTCCTTATACTGATGCTTTGCGTCTGAATCGAAATAATCCATGTCGTAATCGGCATAGTTCTTGACCTGGCAAGTATTGCAGACCTTCAGGGATTTTACTTCGCAACCATAGATTGCTGCAAGAGAACCCTCAATCTGGTTGCACATGCCAGCGTATGCTGCATCACACCATTCCTTTGGAGCATTCATCGTGTAGATGAAACCGATAGGCTTCTTTGCAGCAAGCGTCTTCATCGCTCCAGTTTTAGGGTCTGTCTGATAACAAAGGCTTGGAAAAAGGAAACGTTCAAGGAAAGAGCGCATCATACCCGTCACATCACCGAAGTAGATAGGAGATCCAAGGATAACCGCATCCGCCTCCTTACACTTTTCGAGGATGGTGGTCAAAGCATCCTCATAAACACACAATCCATTGGCTGTACTGCCTTTGCGCTTGCAGACGAGACAACTGACACAACCCTTAAACTCATAATCATAGAGGTTGATGAGTTCTGTCTCTGCTCCGTTAGCCTTGGCTCCTTCAAGAGCCGACTGGAGCATGATGGCTGTATTCCAGTTCTTACGGGGACTTCCGTTGATTGCTATTGCCTTTTTCATTTTACTCATAGTTTTAATATCTGAAAGGTCTTTTGATTGCTTCCTCAATACCCTCGAAACTATCATTGAAGTGAATGCCTTGCACCTCGATCATGGAGCAGTCCATGGTCAGGTTCCTTGGTTCTTCACAGAATCTTTCTTCGTCGGCCAGAATCCACTCAGTGGGGTCTTTCAATCCCATCAGCTCGGCTGCCTTCAGGTGAAGTTCGTAGCTGTTCAACGTATTGCCGCTACCGAAGTTGTAGATGCCTCCTGGCAGTGCAATAGCTTTCTCGATGTTCTTGACCACCTCCCAGACATTCGTTACTGCACGATATTCGTGGGTAGCGGCTTTGAGAGGATTGCCCTCTATATACGCTTTCTGAAGGTTGACCAGTATGTTGCTGTTCAACTTCATCGTGCTGCTCGGCAGATCGTACATCCAAGTCAATCTTAACCCTACTGCTTCCGGCAGATTCCATTGAGCCCTCTGCTCGCACTCCAGCTTGTGCTGACCATAGACGTTGACCGGCTGCAGTACATCCTCTTCCTTGAGAGGTCCAAGTAGGGGAGTACCATTATACACCTGATCACTGGACATAAAGACGAGCTTTGCACCTGTCAGTTTGCAGGCTTTGGCAATCCGCACTGTACCCTGCACATTCACCTTGTGCGATTCTTCTCTATGTTGCTCGCAATAACCAGTATTGCTCAATGCTGCACAATGTACCACAACATCTGGCTGATGCTCCTCCAAGTAAGCTTTGACCGCTTCTTCATGGCTAACATTCAGCTCGCCATGAGTAGGTAGCAAAAGCTCATACTTATCCCTGAAGAAATAAGCCAGCCTGCTGCCCAGGAAGCCGCTACTACCGGTAATCAATATCTTGGTATTCATTGTATTTCAGAATAAATCAATTCGCCATCTATCCGTTCCGACTTCATGATGAAGATTTTCTCAACACGCATAGATGTTTCTTGTACGTCAATGTCGGTCACAATCTCTGAAGGATGCTGCGCCAAGGAAATGTGAGGGAAGAAAACATCATCCTTGAACGAAACCCCATTGGCCTTCAAGCGATCCCGAAGTCGTTTGGTCAGCTCAGTTACGCGATTATTGTCCTTCAATCCACACCAGATAACTCCAGCTTTGGTCGGGAATGTCCCTAATTTGCCTAGCGTAAGATTGAATGGCTCAAAAGCAACTTCATTCACGGCCTTACGGATAGCTGTAAGATCATAGCTCTCGCCAATGAAAGCGAGCGTCATGTGCAGATTGCCATACGGGCAGTAGTTGCCTTGAACGCCTCTTGCCTTGAGTGCGTCCTGCAAGGAAACAAGCCCCTGTTTGAACCTTTCGTCGAACCGTATTGCTATGAATGTCCGAGCCATTTTCTTGAAACCCTCCTTAATTGATTATTCCGTTATATACTCAAACCAATCGAAATCGGTGTAGCCTTTCTTAT
>JAZRVB010000150.1:0-10661 GCA_045598885.1 Bacteroidales bacterium | reverse complement strand
GAATACAACTTTCGCTTCAAGGAGAGCTCCAAATTCAACAAGACACTGAACCGAGTGAAGTGGATTGTGGAGCGCCGCAGACAACAATACGAACAGGAGTCGTGGACGAAGCTGATCCGTGTCCTCACCCATGAGATCATGAACACAGTGAGCCCGATCGCCTCACTCAGCGAGGCCTTGAGCCATTCGGCAAATGTTCCTGAAGAAGAGAGGGAGATGGACGTAAAAACAGGACTCGAAACCATCGCATCCTCGTCAAAAGACCTCATTCGCTTCGTGGAATCCTATCGGGAATTAGCAGGAGTTGCCAAACCTATTCTGAAAGCGCTGATGCTGGATACTTTGGTAAATAAGGTAATAGAATTGACCAGTGAGCAATGTGTCTCCTCCGGAGTCAGCTGCTCCTACCAGGCTAAGACCGAAGACATCCTCATCTATGCCGACGAGTCACAAATCAGCCGCATCCTTATCAACCTGATCAAGAATGCCATCCAGGCCGGAGCCAAACATATCTGGATCACTGCTGAGATTGACAGCAATGAGCAGACACACATCCACGTAGCTAATGATGGAATGCCGATCACGCCCGAAAGCCAGGAGCAGATCTTCATCCCATTCTTCACTACCAAACCAGAAGGATCAGGCATCGGCTTAAGCCTTTCTCGCCAGATTATGCGTGCCCACAATGGCACCTTGGAGCTGACCAGGAGCAATGAAGAAAAGACGGAATTCACAATGACATTCAAATGACATATATGGATTTTTGTGTGACTGATATGGTAGCATCGAAAATTGTGCCTATATTTGCAATTAAAATTGACGCAAACTAAACCTAAAGTCCGAACTAAAGAAAAATGAATATCATTGACAAAATATCCTCATTGATCACAGGATCAAAGCAAGAGAAGAGGGAGCCTGAAAAGGTTTCCTCTTCCGCTGACGAAACCCCTATTGTGGTGGTCGAGAATCCTACTCAGATCAAAGGACCTAAACCAAAGAAGGTGATTGTTGTGGCTCCTGTCATCAACGAGCCGACAAAGCTGCCGATCAAAAGAAAGACGCAGGAAACTGTTGCCCACTATCCCACGAAAGCAGACCTCTATGGCAACATACTTCTGAACGACTCCAATTACTCCAAGTATCGCAAAGCCACCCTTATGCTTCCTGAGTTCGACTTCTATACCGGAAGGAACTGTGACATCTATGATGAGAACAGTCAGGAGGCTCGAATTATCGAAGAAATGAAGCAATGGGCAGCAGAGAGGCTAGGCGAAGCAAAGGCTTTGGAGGACATACAAGAGTATGAAAAAGCCGCAGCCGTCTATGAAGAAATGGTTCATCACCGCTACTGGGAGAATGAGCCATATCGCAGGCTTCTCTATATCTACAAGAAAGCAGGTCTCGTTCGAGAGACTGCCAGTCTCGTCCAGATGACGAATGCACATTTCAGAAAAATCAGCCAAGAACAGGAAAGATACCTCCTGAACCTGGCTGACCGTTATAAATGCAGAGCTTACGCTGAGAAGATAATCACCGAAGGCAAAGACCTCTCATATTACGATGGGCTCTTCTTCATCTACCGTTCATCGTTGGCAATGGATCATGATGACAATACCAAGGCTTAATGACGGCGGTAGTTCATGCGGCTTCTGTTCGGATAGTGCTTGACATGAGCGAATCTCATGCAGCGACGGGCGAAGTCCAGATAGTCCTCGTCCTTGTCTCTCCAAGGCAGATCAGATGACGTGCCGCCACCGCCACCCTGGGCAACAGTCGTAGCACCATCGATACCTGCAATCAGCGCCTTGACACCTGACTCCAGAACATCGTTCCAGCGTAGGAAGTTGGCATCATCGATGAAGGTGTCATTGGTCTTAGCCTGTAGCTTCGGATCATCACGGACAAGGAACTTTGCCTGTGTCAGGAGTTCGTCAAAGATGGAAGCCTTGAGCAGGATGGTGGCATCACTCGATACTGCATTCTCCAGTTCTGAGCCCGCTTCTTGCATCACCTCCATCTGGCTTCGTAGCACCTCAAGTTGGTTCTTGTAGTCAGCGATTGCCGCATCTGCGTCCATCAATTTGCTGCGCTTGTCAGCCAGTTTTTCATCGACGCGAGACAGCGATTCACGGAGTTGCTTGAGGATCTTGACCTGCTCCTTAACCTCAGGATCATCGTCGTTCTGATGACTCTTCAGCCAGTCCTCGATCACGTTGATCTTACCGACGATGGTATTGCGCTCGGTAGTCAGATTCTCGATCATGGTGGTTAGACCCTTCAGTGACTTCATCTTCTGGTCGATGCGATCCTGGATGTCCTGTTCACGGTCGCGAAGGGTAGCCAGCCACTCATCACGGCAGATATGACGGGCACCAGTCTTCGATACCGGCTCACCACGTTCCAGACCCCACTTCCTGTTAACCTCGGCAAAGGCATCGTGATACTGGAAGAGCTTGGCACCCTCGCCGCCGAAAGTGTCACGGTAGTTGACACAGGTGACACCTTTCTTGTTCTGACCGATGGGAAGGACACAGAGATGGATATGAGGCGAAGACTCATCGCAGTGAACACTGAAGCCGATTATGTTGTCCTCTCCCCAGAGCTCACAGGCCTTCTTATACTGATCGACTGCCCACTTCTCGATGTCCACCTCACGCATGATATGGCTGTTGTCTGCCCCTGGGCGGAAGTCAACTTGCTGGTCACCAAAAGCGAGCTCACGCATACGGTTACGGTTGCCTGACAGGATGATCTCAGCCACGGTTCTGAAGCGGGGTGACTGCCCTGCTCGAAGCAGAGGGGCATTCGGATCCTCGATACCTACAGCAGCCAGACGTTCCTTGTAACGTATGTTGACAGGCTTGTCAGTACCAAGATCCTGAACGACACCACCCTTGCCGATCTCGAAGTTCAGATGCTGACGGGTCCAGTCGATGCTGTGCTTCTCACGGCGCTCGACGTTCTCCTTCTGCTCCTTCGTCCACTGGCGCTGGTGTTCATTACTCTCTGCACGGTCAAAGCCCTTGTGGCTCATCATGTGCAAAACCTGTTTTGTTTTCATTGTAAAAAGCTGTTTTGTGGCCAGAGAGCTTGCTCGTCCATGCCTGTTGAGACTTGTCTCGATGGGCATTTTTTCGGGTTTGCTTCAGCATCCCGAGGATTATGTTCCTCACTCTTCAAAATTCGTTCAGGCAAGCCTTACCGAGCCTGGAATTACGTAACCGTTCTGAAGGGCAGAAACGGCTCTCTAAGCCGAGTTAGTACTAGAGGTGATAACCTGCCATTCTCGCCTGTTTTGGAGCTCCTGTGCGAGAAATCTGACGAAGCTGGCAGGTGTTAAGGGTTGCCATCCGATTCTGCCTGTGATGCCCTTCTCGATTCCGACAGAGTAGTCAGGTCTGCCGGAAAAGCGAAATGGGCTCACTGGCTGTATGGATGGGTAAGAACCTTGGATTGACTAGGTCCATGGTTCTGCATACCGTCAAAGGTAGAGAGCAGAGGGGGAAATGCCATGCGCATTCAAGCAGTCCATCCTGTGCTCTTGTTCCCCCTCTCGAAGTCAGACTTCTGTTCCGGAATCAGAAGGTTGATCTTCGGGAAGATACGGTGTCTTCAAGGGTTCCATGCCATCAGCAGATTCGTGAGACTCCGAGGAGTCCCGTTCGGCTGCTGAAGGCTCTGGAACCTGATCAGGAATGTCCGTCTGGCTGTTGTCCCCTGACGATTGTTCAGCTGTGACAGACTTAGAATTATCTGTCTCGTCTGAACTCTGATCAGTTGGCTCGTCATCCGGACGTTCATACAACGGGTTACGGGTCATGTCGGCTCCATGGAGCCAACCAGACAGGGTCACGAAGGAATGGACGGAAGTCCTGTTATCCTTGGTGGTCACGATCAGACCGACCTCGTTGAAAGCCTTGATATAGTCAGAGACTGTCTTGCGGTTCCATCCCAGATGGGCAGCAAGATTAACCTCCGAGATCTCGACCTTGCCCTTAGTAACCGGAATACTGATGCCTCGCTTCATGGATTGAGAATCCGTCTCGCTGGCCAGATATACCAAAGCTGCAAGAAGCTTCATGCGACGTTCACAGTACTTGGGTTCACACAGGAACTCAAGCTGCACTCTGTCAAAAGCCAGACAGAAAACGTCTTTAGAAGAATAGGTACTCATGATTGAAATACATTCTTAAAAGTGTTAGACAATTGTTGTCCGTGAACAACGTGACAAAACTCTATCGATGAAAGCCGCGGTCATAGGTCGGGGCATCTGACTCGGCTATTCTGATCAGTTCATCGTGAAGCTGGTGTTCCTGCACTTTGTCCAGAAGGGCAATGGCACGGACATCGATCTCCAGGGCGGCAGCTCGTCTTCCATGGACGATAGCTTCATGGTTATGATCCACGGCATCGTCACAGCCACAGGCAGCGAGATAGCCATTGACGGACTGACGCATGGAGAAGTAACCGATACCGGACTTCGCCCAGTTCACTGCGAGGTCAACGGCACGGTCTCGCATCTTGTCAAGCTGATCGGTGGTCAGCATATTTGTAGTGTTGTTGTTCATACTTTGTCTGGATTAAGCACGACACATACGCATACGTGCGCGTCTTTGATTTGGGGTATTTACAGGTCGCTCGTTGGCGAAGCGATACAGGATGAGTCTGACGTTTTTCTGCTGAAGAACGGAAAGGTGCCGGGCGGTCTCGGACAGAATTTCATCAGAACACTGGTGTCGGTCATCGAGCATTTGTGTCATGGATCGTGGTTTCAGCGAGTCGGCAGCTCTGTCCTGAAAATAGGACTCGAAGGCAGAACGGACTGCGGAAGAGTCACCGCCGGACTCAGCCCAGGCGATAGCTTCCGTGGCTACGACATCAAGAGATTCCTCGCAATGAGGATTCGTCGGAGGATAAATCATACACATAGATAATGATACTGTTTTTGAAAATTTGAAAGTGACTTGAATTGATAATCTGAAACAGGGTTAGGACAAAAAGAGTTGGCAGATTGAACTAAGGGAAGGGAAGAAAGGCAAGTCAGTTGACCTGACTTTGCTTCCATCGCCATACAGCAATCCGGATCAGACAGAGACACGCTGTTTGCGGTTTCTGCCACCTTTAGCCATTTCCTCCAGATGCGCATTGAACTTCATGTTCTCCGTCTCAGCGGTGGTCTTGCCATCGCGGATCCAGTCAAGGATTTCGCCCTTGACGAAGTAAAGTTTGTTGCCCATCTTGGTAAATGGGATGCGCTTCTCACTGGTCATGGTGTGGATGGTTCTGACACTCTTGCCGAGTAATTCGGCAACCTCGTTCACGTCAAGGAGCTTGTCACGCTCGACGGCATTCTGAGGAAGATCAAGGAGAGCCTGAACCATGACAATGAGGGTGTCAACCTTCTTGTCAAGGTTAGCCACTGCGACTGGCAGGTTCTCAAAAGTAGGTGTGCAGGCAGGTGCCTGTTCGGTAAAGTTACTCATTCGATAAAAAAGATACTGATTGAAAATTTTCCGTTGATACTATGATTTGAAAAGATCCGTTATGACCTTTGCAGCCTCACACTTGCTCTCGTCCACGACATCTGCATAGATGCTTGTAACGGTGATGTTCGAGTGCGTAAGCATCTTCGAGATCGTGGTCATCGGAATACCTGCGGTGAGCAGGTTGGTGGCATAGGTATGACGGAAGCAATGGAAGGTGACATGCTTCTCGATACCAGCTGCATCGACCCAGTCCTGAAGATACTCACGGACAATTCCCTTGGATAGTCCGACGAACACCATACCCGTTCCACGCTCTCCACAGAAGGAAAGAGTCTCTTCGGAGATAGGAAGCGAAGCCTCCGTTCCGGTCTTGATGGTGGTGATGTTGAGACCCCACATGCCATCTGGTCGCTTGACGATGTTCTCCCACTTGAGGTTAAGGACATCGCTGATGCGAAGACCCGTATAACAGGAGAAGAGAGAGGCACGTTTGACCACGTCCTTCTTGCAGGGAGTAGCCTTCAGCTTGGCAACCTCCTCGGGTGTCAGGTGAACATGCTGGGTTACTGCTTCCTTGGCACGAACCAGCTTAGAAGTGAAGTCAACCTTGATGTAGCCCTCGGCATACGCGCTCTTGATCATGTTCTTGAGATAGTCGAAGTTGTTGTTGGCGGTGGATGCCATCATGTAGCCTCCGGTGTGGGTGACAACCTCGGTCATCATGTATTCGAGGAACCCTTGGCAGAAGTCGATGTTCAGATCATCGAAGCAACACTTGTTGTTGCAGTAGTCGATAAAATGGTTCAGCGAATTTCGCCATGCCTGGCAATTCGACTTGCCCTTGATGTTCTGATCCCAGTAGTCAAGGAAGCTCTCCTTGCCGCTGCTGCGGTCGAGAAAACCGAACTCCTGGCTGATGACTGACTCCTGTCTGCGGCATCGTATAACCTCTGCATTCTCCAACATAGTCTTGTTGAACTGACGTTCGAAAGGCTTGTTGGGCTTGTCATAGATATAGATACCAAGGAACTCTCTTCTTGTTGACTTCCCTGTCTTCGGATTCCGAATAGGAGGATAGAAGTCAAGATAAACTGTTCTCTTGCCTTGGCTGATCGCCTTAGAACGGACTGTTACTTTCGTACAATGATTCATATTTCGTTTCGAAGTTTATGCGTTTGAATGATCTGCCTCTCGGTTGGCGCTGCAAAGATAATGTCGATTTAATTTCAAGGGGGATAATGAAACTTCCTCTATTTTTCGACTTTAACCTTTGTTAGCCAAAAACGGCAGTTTTGTGCATCTCAAATTCGGTTAAAAAGTGTTGATCGCATCTCAACCCTCCCTTTGTTTACCGATGCCTACCGTTTCTTTCGATTGGTGGCGCAAAGATCGGATTTATCGACTTTCGCAGGGGGGTATGCTACTCAACTATTTTTTGACTTTAACAGAAATTAGCCAAAATCGGGGGTGTTATGGAACATAATATCACTAAATAATGTCCTGGCACGTTACTAATTCTCTCGTTTCTGCTTGAGAGAGCCACCTTGGTTGGTCTTCTTGAGAGCTGCCTGTCTTCGGGCTTCTTCCCAGTCTGACTTCATATAAAGGTTGGCTCGACCGCCTTTAGTCTTGCGGATTCTCACCCCATGCGTTTCAGCGAATCGTCGTACTTGAGTCTTGCCGAGTCCGTACTGGCTCATGATCTCGAAGCATGTTAGCCAGTACTCGCCGCGGTTACGTCCTTGCTCTTCCTCTTCCAGTCTCATTGCTTCATCAACCTTATCTTGTGGGAAGCACTTGGTACTATACATCTTTATAGTAGGTATATCATACTTGATACGGAGTGCATAGAATCGGCCATAGGAATACCTGAACTTACGAAGCACATCAGCCATTGTATAGAATGGCTCGTTGAAATCCTTCTCATCAATGACTGAAGACTTGATTGATTGCTTGTAGTCATCAGCAGTAGTCTTCGGCTTGTACGATGAAGGATGAGTGCCGTAAGTTCTAGGTGGATTAGAAGAGCGTTGTTTACGCGCGTGTTTCTTATTATTGATTTCTTCTACCTGTGCGTTTACCTCTTCCGGTTGTGTTTTTGTTCTTACTGGTTTATAGGAATTGTTCATCATAGACAGGAAATCTTCGAGCCTAATGACTTGAACTCTTTGTGAAATTTGCATAGTCGGCAGCTTGCCGATCTTGATAAGGTTGTAGATAGTACGCTTGTCAACCCTCATGACGGTGGCAGCGTCCTCGATGCTTAGAAGCGGAGAAGAAAGAATCTCTTCGGGGCTCTTTCTCGGTTTCTGTGATCTGTTCTTTTTCATCGCTATTTTTGTTAAAATTTGACCATTTTTCGCCTAAAAAATAAGATACATTAAGATACATTAAGCGAAATTTTTAGGGACCGTCTGCAAAACAGGGACCGTCCGAAATGTGGTACAAAAATAGCGAGAATCAACCAAATATGCAAATGTTGGCAGATGTCACAAAAACTTCAAAATCGTTGTTTTAGGCGGTTGTGGGCTACATTTTTGTTCGTTCTAAATACTGGTTTCTTACCGCCTGTGTCCTTCATGTGGAACGACTTACCCGAGCCCGATGGACCGAGACAGAAGAAATTACTGTTGTCAGTCAGCTTGTTACGTCCTTCCTTACCTGTAATATCAATTGCGACAGGTACGCCCTGACGGTCGGTATAGAAGATCTTCAGCGGCGTGTCCTCACTGTGCTTCAGCCTCTCCTTATACATCAGGCACATGGCTGCATCACTCAGCGTAAGGAAACGGTCATACTCCGCATCGAGCTGATAGCAGTTGCCAGGGAAGGAGCCCACAAAGAGCTCCAGCTGGTTGAAGGCGTGCTTAGAGATATGGATGCCCAACCTGCTGAAGGCATTCTCCAGATGGTTCGTGGGCTTCTGCATATCCGTACCCTTCGGACAGCATACCATCAGGTTGTAATGCGTATAGACGAGCATCTTGCTCTCCCTGGCAATAACGTCCTGAACGGCCTTGATGTCCTCGACGGCCATCTGATTGGCAGGGTCTGGCATAGAGCCGTGACGGTTCTTCTTCTTATCGAGCAGCGCGAGCTCCCTCTTCTGACCTGGGATATACACGAACTGGTTATAGACCACGGTATCGGCTCCTGGAATGGTGGTGATCTGCTGCATCAGATCCACTGGCATGGAGGTGTTGTTGACCTCCATCTCCGTATAGGGCTTCAGCATACGCGGCAAGGTGACGTGATCCACATCGACAAGGCTGTACACCTTGAACTGTCTGTCACCCATCTGGACACCTTCCTCATCCGCGAGGAAATTGCTCATCGAATAGGTGCCTTTCTTGAAGCTGACCGCGAAGAATCGGTCCACATAGTCCTGAAGGGCCGCCTTGCCGAGGAACTGCACCTTGATGCCGTTGTCCCTCAGGAGGTCATGAACCTTTCTGAGCTTGACCATGAAGTCCTTCCACTGCTTGGCATCGTAGGTTCCGAAAGTGCCTTTCTTCTTCTCCTGGACAATAGTAAGGTACGTGCGTCCCTCCGTATAGGGTCTGCCGTTGAAATACTTGAAATAGGCCTCGCTCAGATATTCCTTGTTGGCCATATCCTCCATGGCGAACTTCTCCATCGAGAAGACATCCTGCTTCTGTATGGCATAGCCCTCACCCAGCGTCTGGATAATAGAGGTGAAGATACTGGCATAGCTGTAGTAGGCATCCGTGTCGGCACAGTACTGCTCCACGGGATTCTCCAGAGAGAGGGTAGCAGCGAAGTCACCGTTCTTGGTGTACATAACGCCGATACCGTCATCCGTCTCTTCCACCGTGAAGTAGATGTCCTTGAAAATGTTCTTTCTCTTGCCGCCAGTACCGAAGGCTGCCACAGAGACTGCCATGCCGATACCGAGGGCAACAAGAAAGAGGATTACATATAGTGTCATGGTATAGATGCTGATAATATACTCATTTCGAGCTGGTCATGAATTCTGTCAATCTTTCCCTCTGCGTGGATGACGAGAACACGGCTTCCAAAGACAATGAACTGTTTTGTGATAGCCAGGGCAACATTGCCAACACGATCCTCACACGGGCTGATGACAGCATCCTTGAACTTAGGGATTCCATCACACATGCAGACAGAGTCCTGAACAAGCAAAAGGATCGTGTGTCTCTGGTTTCCCTCTTCCTTAGCTTCTACAAAGACAAAGGTGATACCTTCCGAGGCAAAGACACGACGGATACGAAAACTGCATTTTCCCCAGAACTCAGGGAAAAGGGTTTCCATCACATTAAAGGGCTTAACAGGACCCTCAAAGACAAAGGCCTTCTTAATTCGGGTCTTAGATTTCTTGTGTTTACTCATGGTATAGATATTTAAGTCTTATAAGTCAGGAAAGTCAGCAGGAGCGTAAGTCACGACGATCTTCTCTCCATAGATCTCCATGCCATTGGCATAGAGGACAACTCTGGCAGGTTCATCTGCATTCTTAGGTGCAGAAGAGGAGATCGTCAGATCTTCCTTCGGGGTGTTCTGCGCCAGAAGACCAATACCTGGCTTGATGACGGAGATGTCCACATGCGAACCCTTAAAGACCTTGCTGGTAAGCGTGGCAGAGAACCTGACCTTCTCCCTGTCAACAACAAAAGAGGTGTGATCCAGCTTATAGTGTTTCTTGTACTGAGGAATCAACGATTCCAGAATATCAATCTCAGGGATGTAACCCTCAAAAGTGATTACGGCATACTGTTTCATGTCTTAGAAAATATAAAAAAGTCTGACTTTATGTGGTGAGTATCTCTTCGAAGTGGAACCCGTGACAGTGCCTCGGGTGAAATCGACCGCGTAGCAGGTACTCTCACCCGACTCCGTGGAAGAAAGATAGACCCCACTCAGCTCACCTAATCCGTGGGACACATATCCGTAGCGATCATACCCGCGGCATAAAAAATACAAGTTGGTGAGTTCGGAGACGGAAGGGATATATGCCCCCCTGTGTGCCTCCATAAGGCTCAGCATGTCTTCTGGCTGTACTGGGAAACGGCTCCTGAGCGAATCACAAAAATCATAGCCTTCCTCTCGTGCCAATGCTGCACCTTCAGGCATCCTCAGTTCCGGATAGTAGCGGATGAGCTGAGTGGAATCTGCCTCTACTTTACTGTTATATAT
>JAZRVB010000149.1:0-18626 GCA_045598885.1 Bacteroidales bacterium | reverse complement strand
GGAAAGTGTCTATCCTCTAAGGGAGACTGCAAGGAACCGCCACGTGCGGAACCGCATGCGTGGTGGTGTGGGAGGTCGGTAAATGTGAAAGTAGGAGGCGAATGCCTTTTATGATTAGCATTTACCTCCTACCCGATTTACGTTGTCACATTTATAATTGGTTTGTAGCATCAAACTTCGACTAAGAGACAACGTGGTAGCAGGATGTCCATTCCTGTTTCGTGGCATATCTTCCACGGTACCGTGACAACGATGCGCGGCTCACGGCATATCTGTCACGGTACCGTGGAAGATATGCCGAGTTTCGTTAATGGACGTCCTGAACCCAAGACGTCCGTTCCTGCTTCACGGCATCGTTATCACGGTACCGTGACAGATATGCCGTGGTCGAGGATTTCAACGTTACGTACACAATGTTGAAATCTTGAATAAAAAATGCCAGAAAATTTTTTTTATCGGGAAAAACTACCTATCTTTGCACCATAAATTTTAATTTCATCATGAACGTAAGGAAAGTAGAAGGAAAGCTTGGTGTCTTGGTCGTAGGCCTCAGTGGTGCTGTAAGTACTACATTCATCATTGGTACCCTTGCAGCTCGCAAGGGACTTGCAAAACCTATTGGATCGCTGACACAGCTTTCTTATCTTAAATATAATCAGAACGGTGCTGAGCAGGAGGCTTTGATCAAGGATATTGTGCCATTGGCCAGTCTTGATGACTTGGTTTTTGGCGGTTGGGATATTTTCCCAGATAGTGTCTATGAAGGGGCCATGCATGCACAGGTACTGACGGAGAAGGATATCAACCTTGTCGCAGAGGAAGCTAAGGCTATCAAACCGATGAAGGCTTGCTTCGATCCTAAGTTTATCACTCGTTTGAATGGTACTTGGATTAAGGACGGTAAGACTAAGTGGGATTTGACCGAGCAGCTTCGTCAGGATATCCGAACCTTTAAGGCCGAGAATAACTGCGACCGTATCGTAGTCATCTGGGCGGCTTCGACCGAAACTTATATGCCGATGGGAGAGGTCCATAATGACCTGGCCGCTTTCGAGGCCGAGATGAAGAAGGAAGATACAGAATTTGTGGCTCCATCGATGTGCTATGCATACGCTGCTCTGGCCGAAGGCGTTCCATTCATCAATGGAGCACCAGCGTTGACCGTGGATTTCCCTGCTATGTGGCAGTTGGCCGACAAGATGGAGGTGCCGATCTGCGGCAAGGACTATAAGAGCGGTCAGACGATGATGAAGACCGTTCTTGCACCTGCGTTCCACTCAAGGATGCTGGGCTTAGCAGGTTGGTTCTCAACCAATATCTTGGGCAACCGAGACGGTGAGGTGCTTGACGATCCGGATTCTTTCAAGACTAAGGAAGTCAGCAAGTTGAGCGTTATTGATTCGATCCTTGAGCCGGAGAAATATCCTGATCTTTACGGAGACATCTATCATAAAGTGCGTATCAACTATTATCCTCCACGAAATGATAATAAGGAGGCCTGGGACAATATTGATATCGTCGGCTGGATGGGTTATCCAATGCAGATCAAGGTCAATTTCCTTTGCCGTGATTCTATCCTTGCTGCACCGTTGGCACTGGATCTTGTCCTGCTCTGTGACCTGGCTAAGCGTTGTGGCATGAAGGGTATCCAGAAGTGGCTCTCGTTCTACTTCAAGAGTCCGATGCATGAACTGAATGAGGTCCCTGTTCACAGCCTCTTCGACCAGGAAACTATGCTTCGGAATATGCTCCGAAAGATCGTTGAAGAGAGTTAATTTGACAAGTCTATTATTAAATAACCTCAAATAATCGCTCAAAAGGTCAAGTATTTACGTAAATATTTGGCAATTTGGGCGATTATTACTATATTTGCGCCCAAATTCGTTATATTTAAAGATGAGAATCAGTAATATCATATTCGTTTTACTTGCCGGCATGGCTCTGTTCTGCTCATGTGGTGAGTACAATCGTATCCTGAAGAGTAGGGATATCGATGAGAAATACGAATATGCCAAGCTATATTACGAAAACGGTAAGTATGCGCGTTCTGCTACTTTGCTGTCGGAGTGTGTCCAGATCTATCGTGGTACCGAGGAGGCAGAGAATTCGATGTGGCTACTTGCGATGAGTTATTTCAAGCAGAAGGATTATCTGTCGGCAGGTGAGTATTTCGCTCGCTATGCCAATAACTTCCCACGAGGCAAGCATGCTATGGAGTCGCGTTTCAACGTGGCATACGGTGACTACAAGGACTCTCCGGATGCTCGACTTGATCAGGAAGTGACTCGCCGCGCGATCAAGGAAATTGACCAGTTCATGGAGGCTTATCCAAACAGCGCTCTCTCAGACAGTGCCGCTGTGATGCGACTGGAACTGACTGATAAGCTCTGCTATAAAGAGTACCTGAGCGCGAGACTCTATCTGAACCTTGGCACTTATCTGGGTAACAACTATGAGTCAGCAGTGATTACCGCTCGCAACGCCCAGAATGAGTATCCTTATAGCAAGTATCGCGAGGACTTGGCATACATTATTTTCCGCGCTCGATATGAGGCTGCTATCAACTCTATCGAGGAAAAGGAAGAGGATCGTCTGCGAGAGGCCTACGATGAGTATTATACTTTTATCAACGACTATCCGGACGGAAAATATAGCAAGGAGGTTGAGCACATGTTCAGCCGCGTGCAGAAGAAACTTGAAAACTATCACGACTAAATAAATTACCAAGATATATGGATTACAAGAAATCAACCGCTCCACAGAATACAGTAACGCGTGATATCGTTGCTCTTTGTGAGGACACAGGCAACATCTACGAGACCGTAGAGATCATCGCACGTCGTGCAAACCAGATCGGTGGCGAGATGAAGCATGACCTGGATAAGAAGCTCCAGGAGTTCGCAACTACAACTGATAACCTCGACGAGGTTTTCGAGAACCGCGAGCAGATCGAGATCAGCCGCTACTACGAGAAGTTGCCAAAGCCAACCCTCATCGCTACTCAGGAGTATCAGGAAGGCAATGTATATTGGCGTTTGAATCAGAATAAGGACGAGCAGAACCCACAGGTCCGCTTCTAAGAAAAAAGATTCGACTACATGTTACAGCGTGTCCAAACCATTTATATGCTGGCCAGTGTGATTGCTATTCTAACGATGCATTTCTTCTGGCTGGCATCTTTTGCTACTTCGGCAGCCACCTACGAACTCAATTCCATGGGATTGCTCTGCAAGACTCCAGGCTTTGAGATCGACCAGATGGCGTGGGATCTTTTCCTTGTTCTGATGCTGATGTTTATCCTGCCATTGGTGACCATCTTCCTTTATAAGAATCGCAAGCTGCAGCTTCGCCTGCTTATCTATACAGCCATTCTGAATGTCCTCTATTATGGACTTTTCTTCTATGACTTCAATAAGTACAGCGATTATGTCGTCTCATTGGCACAGAATGCTGCAGGATCAGGAACCTTCACAGTCGATGCATCGACAAACATCATGATGCTGGCCATGCCGGCATTGAGCATCTTCTGCCTGATCATGGCGATGAGAGGTGTGATCTATGACATCGCATTGCTCAAGTCCCTTGAACGACTCCGTTAACTCCTTTCAATATGAAGACATTTGACCTCTCCCTCTATCGAGCATTGTCTGACCAGGAGATTGCCCAGTTGCAGTCTCAAGGTTGTACAGCCGCCGATTGGGGGAGTGTCTGCGTTTCTGCAGGCTTTAGTGCGGACACGGTCCGTTGTGTGAATTTCTGCGGCAAGGTTTATATTGGCAGCAATGTTACCTTGCAGCACGTAAGTAATATCTGTGGCCAAGGAGAGACCTCTTTTGCCAATGGCGATGAGATCGGTGTCCTCAAGGAAGACGGCGGTCTGGAGGTCATCATGCACGATGGCCTTACCTCGATGGAGGCAACGCTCGAGGTGCAGGAACCATCTGTCAAGGAGATGCTGCATGCGCAGGCTAAGGCTTATGCCGATGAGCTGAAGATGGAAGGTGTCGTCATCGAAGACAACGTAAAGGTTTCGAATGTCAGACTTCTTAAGAATGTTCACCTGGGTCCTTGCACCACCGTAGAGGGAGCAACGCGTTTGGTGGAAGTATCGGTCAACAGCTTGCCTGAGGCTCCATCCTATATCGGTGATAATGTGATTATGGAGCATGTCATCGTCAGCAGCGATAGCCATATCGGTGATGCAGCTCAGCTGGATTATTGCTTCGTCGGTCAGGGTTGCCATATAGGTCGTATGTTCAGCGCAACGCAGAGCCTTTTCTTTGCAAATTGCCACTTCGAGAATGGCGAGGCTTGCGCGCTCTTTGCTGGCCCTTATAGTGTCAGTCATCACAAGGCCACGCTGCTCATTGCTTGTCAGATCAGCTTCTTCAATGCTGGTTCTGGCAGTAACCAGAGTAACCATAGCTACAAGATGGGTCCGAATAAGTATGGACAGCTGTTGCGTGGTGCTAAGCTCGGCAGTAGCAGCTATGTCTATTGGCCCATGCAGGTGGGAGCATTCAGCACCGTCATCGGACATCATACCTCGCATGCAGATCTGCGCATGTTCCCATTCTCTTTGCTCGTAGAGGGAGTGGGTGGTCGTACGATCATCGTCCCTGGCCATGCATTGAAGTCAGTAGGTACACGTCGTGACGTGGTCAAGTGGCCAAAGCGTGACCACAGAACGGCTGGTGAGGCTACCCGTCGTGATCTGCTCAACTTTACGATGCTCAACCCTTATACTGTAGGATATATTAATGAGGCTGTTGCCGTCCTGATGAAACTGGTCGATGAGCAGACTCCACATGAGGTGATGGGTCAGCGACAGGGAACACTATATTATGAATATGGAGGTTGCCTGATCGGCGCGGAGCAGGTGCAGCATGGCTTGGATGCTTATCAGCAGGCTATCGAGATGTATCTGTCGGAGCAGCTCCAGAAGCGTACCGCTCAGCAGTTGCCTTTGACTGCTGATGAAGTAGCTACCGGTCGCTGGTGTGACTATGGCGGTATGCTTGTGCCACAGTTAGAAGCGCTGGCATTGCTCAAGGAAGGTATCACACTGCCACAGATCCAGGGATATCTTGCAGACTTCGAATGGAACTGGGCAGCACAGCAGTTTGAAGCATTCTATGGCAAGAAACCTTCAGATTGCTCACCTGCTGAAGTAGAGACAATTATCGCTAATGGCGTTAAGGTTACAGAGGCTTGGAATGCAGCTCTTGATGCTGATGGCGAGCGTGATCTCTGCGCTTGTAATATTGAGATGTAATTATTTTTCGTCGGTTTCAGAAGTGTTTTCTGGTGCTTTCTTCTCATGACCGCCCCAGTTCACTTCGTAGAAACCTTCGTCAATCAGATTGTTATCGCAGTCATATAAGAAGGTATAAGTGTAGAAATATCCTCTTTGTGCATTGCCGTCGAACTCGGAGTAATCGTCAGAAGTATACAATACTGCATAGGCGATTTCTCCGGGTTCGGCGTATGTATTGATACGTACGAGGTAGTAACTCTCCTTGATCTTGTCATACGAATTGGTGACATTGATCGTGCTGTCATTCTTATTGACGGTGAAAGAGAGATTGGTGCCAGGAGTGCCATACCAGTCCTTCACGACATAAGAGCCGTCGTCCATGGCGGTAAGGTCAACCTCAATGCAGAGTTGGTTAGTGGTGGCAAAAGTGTTGTTGCCAGGAGCATGCCACAGTGGGACTGGAGCAAAGAAACTGCCAGTCAAGGTGCAGCAGACGTAGAGCCAATGCGCTACGATACCTGCGGTGATGCCACCACAAATCTGAGCTACAATGTCTTTGGCAGTAAGGTCTCGGTACCCGATAGTATCGAGCATGGCTGTATGCGTACTCAGGAAGCCCGACCAGCACATGCCCATGGCGGTGAAGACGGCAATGGCATTGCCATCGATAGACTCTTTGAACTGATCGACCAAAGAAAGCGCTGCACCTACAGCACCGAGTGCCGTGATAGGGAAGGCTACAAAACGTGAATCCTGGAAGCCGAAGAGCCATTCGAATACAAAGTCGATTTTGGATGCCAGATAAGGCAGGAGGCCGACACCTTCGCGAGGTCCACCGGTGTAGAGTCCTGACTCCAGGTCTGCACCATTGGTAATCATGATCACAAACGTTGTGATGATCAATACACCAGGGATAATAGCCAAACCGATATTCACACCATCACGACCGCCGTCCAGACAGGAATTGAGGATGCGGAGGAACATGGATGGCTTGGCTTCTTTTGCTACAGTATCAGCTCCTTCAAGGGTGTCATCTGCGCCTGAGGATGCGTTTTCGTGCGGAACGTTCATTCCTTTCTCGCTTTTCTCAGCCCATTCCTCTTTATATTGAGGATAGGTCTTGAGGATAAAGTGCTGCATGAGTCGTGTCGCTACGATGCCGCCACATGCTGCACCGATGATGCCGACAAAAGGCTGCCAGTACCATCCCTTAGAAATCATAAAGACAACAACAATCAGGCCCATGCCAAAGGCTGTGCCGAAGTTGCAGAAAGAAATAAACTGATATTTGCGGAAATAGCTGGCAAAACGCTTGTCACGCGCCAGCGACATGATGGCAGGGTTGTCGCTCAAGAAAGTAAGTACTGCACCCAAAGATGCGACACCTGGTAGATTGTATAGAGGTCGCATCAATGGGCGAAGACATTTCTCAAGCAGCTTGACAACGCCGAACTCAATAAAAATCTTGGAAATCGCACCGGTGAGCACACACACTGACATCAGGTAGAACACGGTCTTCATCAGAAGGTCATACGAGGTGGCCATCATGGTGTTGATCATATTGGTAGCACCCATCTTTGATCCCATATAACCAAAGATGACAATGACAATCAGGAGGCAGACAGCTCCGTCGGGTGTGTGCAGTGCACGGAAGTTGGACTTCCAGGACTTTTTATCAGACATATTTAATTTTATCGCTTATCAGGGACACCGTAGTCGGCCCACTGATCCTGTAGATAGTTTTGCTTAATGTAACCCTTGCCATTGAAGAAGTTGGTCTTCAGGCGGCTAAGAATCACGTGGCAGGCAACACGATGCTTTGCGAGAGCTTCCTCTTCTGCAGCGATGGCTTCGCCTTCACGCGCCATCAGTTCGCAGTCCTGCTCGAGTTTTTCAATCAGAGAGAGATCAAAACCTTTGGCTTGAAGGGCAGCTGCATTTTTCTTCAGGCCTTCTGCTAAGGCAAGAGCACGTTCTATTTGCTCACTGTAAATCCTATTCATAGCTAATACTTGGGATTATTGCATTCAAGATGCTACTCCCGTTGTGGTACGGCCGGGGCATCTGGAATGTGGTTGATAAATATAAGAAATTAAGAAAATCGGTAATGTGAGGGGTGCCAATAAAAATGATTATCAAGCAAACTGTTCCTGCTCATACTGAAGCAGCGCATCTTCGAGCAGCCCCATATCCGTGGCATGAATCACGGTCTGGGAGATACCCATGTATTGGAAAGCATACATAAAGTCAATCGAAATATTTTTCTCGACGAGGAATTTGAGTACCTTGCTCATCGAACCTGTCTTGTTAGGGACATTCATCGAATATACCTTTGTCAGCTGGGTCTTGAACCCCATTCCTTTTAAGACAGAGTCCGCTTTGGTCGAGTTGTCGACAATCAGTCTCAATGTGCCAATTTCTGGTGCATCCTCAATGCTGTATGACAGAATATTGATATTGTTGTCGGCCATGGCTTGAAATACCTGCCAACTGCTGCCAATGCGGTTTTCAATCAGTACACTGACTTGTTTGATAATCATGATATCGGTTTTTTATAAATTTCGGTGCAAAGATACACTATTTTCTGATAAGAAGCAAAAAATAACCTTAATTTTTTGAGTCGCTTGGTGGAAGATTCGCCAAAAATCATTATCTTCGCCCCGAGAAAACACATTTTGAACGTTCATGAAAAAGATTTCCGAATATACAAATGAAGAATTCCAGCGCCGTAATGTCAACGATCAGGAGAGCCTGACCGCGGCTTTGGCATGGGCTTCATATAAATATTATATAGAGAATGACCCTCCGATGTCGGACTATGAGTTCGATATGGAGTTCAAGCAGCTGCAGGCGCTTGAGGCGGCCAGTGGCAAGGTCCTGGCTGATTCTCCGACACAGCGTGTAGGTTCGGATATCCAAGGCGGTTTTGAGAAACACCAGCATGTGATCCCGATGCAGAGCATTGAGAATGTCTATAATGACGAGGAACTACAGGAGTGGCTACAGTCGACCAATAAGCAGCTGGCCACCGCTTTCCCAGGCGAGGAGGTTTCTTATACATACGAACCTAAGTACGATGGCCTCTCCATCTCGCTCGTCTACATCCGAGGCAAGCTCAGTGATGCAGTGACGCGTGGTAATCAGATCGAAGGAGAGTCGGTGATTGCCAATGTGCGGACCATCCGTAATGTGCCGCTGCAACTCGATCCGCGTCAGGTCCCAGATTACTTTGAGGTTCGTGGCGAAGTGCTGATGCCACAAGGCGCCTTTGATCGACTCAATGCAGAGAAAGAAGCTGCAGGGGAACGTCTGTTTGCCAATAAGCGCAATGCAGCATCTGGCTCTCTGAAGCAGCTTGACCCGAAGGTGACTGCCAAGCGTGGCCTTGTGGTCAACGCCTATGCTGCCTATAGCACAGATGTCTTGTATCAGAGCCAGATACTTAGCAGCCAGGCCGAGACCTTAGAGCTGTTGGGCAGACTGGGCTTTGACTATTATCATACGCCGGGTCAGCAGGCATTCAGCGATCTTGAGGATCTGACGAAGGCCATCAATGCATTCAATGAGGTGCGAGTCTCTCATCAGTTGCCATACGATTGTGACGGTGTGGTAATTAAGGTCAACCAGCGTCATCATCAGGAGTTCTTGGGATTGAATACGACGTTCCCTAATTGGTGCAAGGCGCGTAAGTTCCCACAGGAAGCACTTTCGACGGTCATCCGGGATGTGACTTTTCAAGTAGGTATGACCGGACATATTACTCCTGTGGCAGAACTTGATCCGACAACGATCAGCGGGTCGGTGGTCTCTCGCGCTACACTTAATAATGAGAGTTATATCCGCCAGCTTGAACTGAGTATCGGTTCCTTTGTCTTTGTGCAGAAAGCAGGAGAGGTGATCCCTCAGGTAACAGGTCTCGATGTGGAGCGCATGAAGACAGAGAATCCATCGCTCAAGGAAATCCGTTTCCCGGAGACTTGTCCATGCTGTGGTACAAAGCTGGAGAAGAAAGGCGAGTTCTGGATCTGTCCGAACCATCATTGCCGAGAGCAGGCCATCCAGCGCTTGGAATATTGGTGCGGTAAGGATTGTGCCAATATCAAAGGCTTGGGACCAAATGTCCTGGCAGACCTTTATGATAAATTGGATATTGCTACTGTCGACGATTTGTATCGTGTCTTTGTGCAAGATGCAAAAAACTTCGATCCAGATATCTTCAATCCGGATTATAACAGCTACCTACAGCAGATTTTAGGAGAGGGCTATGCGGAGAAGAGTATCGCGCTGATGCTCGATGGCGTTGCACAGAGCATCCAGACACTGACTTTAGACCGAATCATCGGAGGATTAGGGATCGATGGCATTGGCAAAATCACAGGCAAGCTGTTGGCAGAACATTTCGGTAGCTGGGAGAAGTTCCAGCATGCTACGCTCGAAGACCTGGTTCAGATTGATGGCATCGGAGAGATCATGGCACGGAATATTCTGGACGCCGATCTGTCGGACTATAGCTGTATCGGAGCGGATTATGGCTTCCAACAGGAATCCCAGCAGGCAGAGAAGCTTGGCAATGCGCTGGAGGGGCTCACCATCATCTTTACGGGTACGAGCTATCGTTTCAAACGAGATGAGATCAAGACATTCTTCACAGGACACGGCGCCAAGTATGTCGGTAGTGTCTCTGGTAAGGTCAATTATGTCGTGACAGGAGATGCTCCTGGCCAGAACAAGCTCGACAAGGCGCGCCAGCTCGGTGTTGAGATTATTGCTGAGCGAGATTTTTATTCAAAGTTCCAACTGTAAAGTATTATAATTATGAAGTCCCGATTGAACCTGGTTTCTCGTGTCTTGGCGTCCGCTTTAGCATTCGTACCAGGCCTCTTGACTGCACAAGGACGAAGCATAGAGGATGTTCGTCAGATTGCTCAAGCATATTTTGAACAGCAATCTCCAGAAATAGCCACACGAGGCAATATGGCAATCGATTATATCCCGTCATCATCTTTCCTCGAAGGCTTGTCTGGTCAGGAAGCATTCTATCTATGCAATCTGCCGGAAGGAGGTTATGTCCTTGTTTCGACCGATATATCCCTGCCGGAGATCCTCGGATCCTCTTTGTCTCCATATCGTGCGGACAAGGAGCTGCCAGCCGGGCTTAGAGGACTGATGCAGTCTTATGCTGCATTGTCAGATCCTGCATCAGTCAAAGCACCGATGTCAGCCTCGACGTTCGTCGCCCCTATGCTGAAAACCAAATGGAATCAGGATGATCCTTTTAATCGTATGTGTCCCCGCGATGGCGCTACGAGGTCTATGGTGGGATGTGTAGCAACAGCTGCTGCTCAGGTGATGAAATATTATTGTTGGCCAGAGAAGAAAGGAAGTGGAAAGATCAGTTATGTCACAGAGTCCAAAAAGATCAGTGTTTCAGTTGATCTATCAGAGAATACGCTTGCTTGGGACCTGATGCTTGATGAGTATCTTCCTGATAAGTTTTCTAATGCACAGGCCAATGCTGTGGCGAAGCTTATGTATACGGTCGGAGCTGCCTGTAACATGGATTATTCGAACATAGAAAGCGGATCTTCACTCATTCAAGCATCACAAGGCTTATCTCAGTATTTCGGTTATGATAAGGACATGTGTGTTTTGTTTGGGGATCTCGTCCCTGCTGCTACCTGGAACGAGATTATAGCCGAAGAAATCAATCAGTCACGGCCTGTTATGTTCAGTGGCGCAGAGGCGAGTGGTGCAGGACATGCATTCGTGCTTGATGGCTATGAGACGCGAGGGGGCAATATCTATTATCACATCAACTGGGGATGGGGCGGAATCGGAGATGGTAATTATCTTGTGACTAATCTGACTCCTTCTGGTACTGGCATCGGTGCGGGACAGGGTACTTATAATAATGTGCAACTGATCCTGATCAACTGCCAGCCGGATGACGGAAAGCAGAATCCGGTTTTAGCTCAAGTCGATGAAATCACTATGAGCAAGACGAAATTCGATTCTGGAGAAGATATTCTGTTTGATATGGAGATGAAGAATGTCTTTTGTATGCTTACCAAGGAATTCTCCGGATCACTGAAGTTTGAATTTGTCAATGAGAGTGGTGTGGTACTCCGTGAGGAATCACCGGTAGATGTTGACCTTCCGATCGATCAGGGGTTGACCGGTACATTGTCAAACTTTTATACGGAAGCATTACCAGATGGCGTTTATTCCGTGAGGATGTATCTGAAGGACCGCGATGGTCGTAGTATCCAGTGCATTCCAAATAAGCCATGGCCAAAGTTCCTGGTAGGTTCGGCAGATGCGATTGACCGTATTGCTCAGGATGCAGAGGTGCCCAATGTCTATAACCTGATGGGTAACAGGATAAAAAACGCCAGCGGTGAATCACTGCCAGCGGGTTTCTATGTGAAAGATGGAAATAAGGTTCTCGTCCAATAAAGCGGGGATTTCTTAAGTGTTATAACAGGCTATTGAGTAGGCGGGCATCTGCGTCTGCCTGCTCTTTTTGTTTCATCTGCTGTATCTGCCTGATCATCTCTACACATTGATCCTGAAGGGTCTGGAGGTTCTGCATGTGAGCTTGAAGTGAAGTAGGAGAGTGTTCCTCATTCGTCTTCTCCTCGATCAGCATCTGTCCTTGCCCGGTGATCAGCCAGTTGGCATTGAGCATTGGATAGGCCAATAGAAGACGCTCCAAAGTGCTGGTGGTGAGACCCTGCTTCTTGCTGAAGGCGTTAGAGAGCAATCCCTGGCAGAGGCCAGAGGCGCGATTGACCTGATAGACTGACAGGTTCATGTGTGAGATGAACTCCTGCAGGCGCACCATGATAGGTGGCATCTCTGTGTTGTCAGCCTTTGTCTTCATTATTTATATGGTCTTAGTCTTGAATCTTTTCTCCTAAAGTCTGTGCAATGACAGACTGCGACTGATGCAGCAAACGATCCACGCCAGCATCATTGCCCTCCTGACGAGTGACCGCCTCAAGTGGCTTATGGATTGTGATCTTCATTCGATGTGGATGCATGATGCTCTTCCCTTTAGGCAAAACCTGATAAGGACCCTCCAGAGTCAATGGAACAACCGGGACCTTCAGCATGGCTGCCAGCGTATAGGCTCCACGCTTGAACGTGTGCAGATGTCCGTCCGGGGTGCGCGTACCCTCTGGGAATATGATCAGAGAGGTTCCATTCTTTAGCGTATTGAGCGCCTGACGGAATGTATGCATCATGCCGGTCGTGCCATGAGAGTCGACGAAGACATGGCCGGCACGCTCGCAGGCAGGACCGATAAAGATGATGTTGCGCAGTCCTTTACGGAGCATCCATCTGAAATCGTGCCCCAGATAGCCAAAGAGCAGGAAAATATCAAATGCTCCCTGATGATTGGCAACGAATACGTATGAAGTCTTAGTATCGATATTCTCGCGGCCTTCAACGGTTACAGGACAGAGCGCCAGGCAACAGATCGTCCTTGCCCAGATGACTCCTGGCCAGTAGCCCCAGAACTTGCCGTCGCCTAACCAGCAACCGAGGATGGTAGCTACCGATGCCAGGACGGAAACGATAAAAAGGCAAGGGCAGAACACCAACCACTGATAGACGAATAAAAGTGGTTTTAGCATATTATTTGATTAGAAAAATCGTTGTTTTCGTGTTTATTTGGGTGCAAAGATATGTTTTTTTCAAATTATTCGAACTTTTTTTGTCGTTTTTTGTCCATTGTATTGATTTTTTTTGTTACTTTGCCCCAAAATATAACCGAAATACAAATTAAAAACACAAAATAACTTATGAGAACTCTTAAGCAGTACGGAGGTTCAATCCTCATCTTGTTGGCTGTAGTTTTACTTGCAGTTTCTTTCTATACCGAAATGCTTCAGGATGCTGATACCAATCATGCAGTCCTTGGCGCATCAGCAGTAATGGTTGTCGGTGGCGTGCTTCTCCTTATCTTCGGAGGTAAGTCAGCTGACAAGATTGGTGGTAAGTAATTCGCCTTCCTTACAGCGTACACATAGTCGCGCAGAGGCGTGAGTCTCTGCGCGATTTTGTAAACACAAACTGCCATAAGTCCTACTATTCGGCGCAACTGTGAAGAAATCTAATCCTTATCTCGTGATTATTGCCAAAAAATCATTATATTTGCGCCGTTATATATTAATAAGGTATTTATTTCATGTTATTAAATAAGAGGTTTTGCCTCCTGCTTTTATTGTCGCTGGTTCTTGCTATGCCAATGTTTGGCCAGCGTTTTACGAAGAAGGAACAGGCGCTGCGTGAAGCAAGAGCCAAAAACTATTTCTACGGACACTCGTTTACCCTTTCTGCCGGCTATAATCATAGCTGGCTCATCAAAGACGGCTTTGATAATACGGATAAGAAGTTCGGCCAGACCGGTGCTTTCCAGAATACTTACAACTCTTTTGACTTCATGTTCTCTTGGGACATCTGTAAGAAGAAGTATTATGGCTATCAGTTCAGCCTCGGTTACCTCCAGAATGGCGGTCAGAAAATCTTCTATCAGGACAATGGCTTAGGCTATGGCCCTCAGCTGCGAGAAGACCTTACCGAAAATGTCCGTTCGCAGATTATAGAGGCGCAGGCTGTTCTCCGTGGCTTCCTTCCGTTGTCTTATAAGAGTCGTCTGTCGCTCAATGGCGGTTTTTATCTCGATCGTATGGTCGGACATAACGATCATTGTCGTGACTGGGATCTCGGCGCTCTTGTCGGTGTCGGCTATGACTGGAAGAGTCTTTCGGTCAATGTCATCTACAAACCAGGTGTCTATCCTAATCTGATCCCAGACAGCAAGACGCGTCAGGCTGCAGTGATGTTCAATGTGGGTATCCGCTTCTGGAAGTAAACCTTTATCCTTTTATATACATTTAATTCCCGAGGCAGTAGATCGCCTCATGTATCAGAAAATGAATTTCGAATTTTCACCACTTACCGCCGTATCTCCTATCGACGGCCGTTATCATGGCAAGACCGAAGCCTTGAGTAACTATTTTTCAGAGTTCGCTCTTATCAAATATCGTATTCGTGTAGAAGTTGAGTATTTCATCGCTCTCTGCGAACTTCCTTTGCCACAGCTCGCAAATATCGACAAGTCAGTCTTTGCAGAGCTTCGTGCCATCTATCAGAATTTTTCTCCAGTTGAGGCTCAGCGCATCAAGGACATCGAGAAGGTGACCAACCATGATGTCAAGGCTGTAGAGTATCTCCTTAAGGAAGAGTTTGACCGTTTGGGTCTTGAGCAGTATAAGGAGTTTATCCACTTCGGCCTTACTAGTCAGGATATCAACAATACCTCAGTGCCAATGTCTATCAAGGAGGCTGTCAATGAGGTATATCTTCCAGCGCTTCAGGAGATGATCGACCAGCTCGCTGCCTTTGCAGAGGAGTGGAAGGATATCCCAATGTTGGCTCGCACTCATGGACAGCCAGCTTCTCCAACCCGTTTGGGCAAGGAGATCATGGTCTTCGTCTATCGTCTCCGTCAGCAGGTCGAGCTTCTCAAGGCTGTACCTGTCAGCGGTAAGTTCGGCGGTGCTACCGGCAACTTCAACGCTCATCACATTGCTTATCCTGAGCATAACTGGCGTGAGTTCGGCAATAAGTTCCTCGCTGAGAAGCTCGGCATCCAGCGTGAGGAGTGGACTACCCAGATCTCAAACTACGACAATCTGGCTGCTATGTTTGATGCTATGCGTCGTATCAACACCATCATCCTTGACCTCGACAAGGACTTCTGGCAGTACATCTCGATGGAGTACTTCAAGCAGAAGATCAAGGCAGGAGAGGTCGGCTCAAGCGCTATGCCACACAAGGTCAATCCTATCGACTATGAGAACTCTGAGGGTAACCTCGGCATCGCTAACGCCATCCTCGACCACCTCGCAATGAAGTTGCCAGTCAGCCGTTTGCAGCGTGACCTTACCGACTCGACCGTTCTCCGTAACGTCGGTGTCCCTATGGGTCACATGCTCATCGCTATTGCCAGCACCATGAAGGGACTTGGCAAGCTCCTGCTCAACGAGGCTGCTATCCGCCGTGACCTCGACGCTGCATGGGCCGTTGTTGCAGAGGGTATCCAGACCATTCTCCGTCGCGAGGGCTATCCAAAGCCATACGAGACATTGAAGGCTCTTACTCGTGTCAATACAGGCATGAACGAAGAGACTATCTCGGCATTCATCGATACCTTGAATGTCAGCGATGCCGTGAAGGCAGAGCTTCATCAGCTTTCTCCAGCAACCTACACAGGTATGTAAAAAAATAACCCTTTTACATACAGTTCTATATTATACATTTTATATTTATTTTTTCCTAGCCGCGAGGCTACATTACACAACACATTTATTTATTATTATGGAAGAAAATCAGAATCCACAGGCCAACACCCCACAGGAGGGTGGTGAAGGTGCTTCACAGGCTCCAAAGCGTCGTCCTCGCATCAGCGAGAGCCGCTTTAGCAATTCGCCAAGTTACGATCCACAGAGCCGTCGTTCTTACCAGCGTGGTGGCTCAAATGACTATTCTGGATATAATAGAGGAGGTTATAACCGTGGTGGCTACCAGGAGCGTAGCGAAGGCGGTTATCAGCCACGTCAGGAAGGCGGTTATGAGCGTCCACAGCGTTCAAACTATAGCAATGACGGTCAGCAGCAGGGTGGCTATCAGGGCTATCAGCGTCCATCTCGTCCAAATAATGGCGGTTATCGTCGTCCTTATAATAATAGCTATTCACGTCCTTCTTATAACAATGGTGGCGATTCTTACGAGCGTCCACAGCAGCAGGAGGGCGGCTTTGAGCGTCCACAGCGTTCAAGCTATAGCAATGAAGGCCAGCAGCAGGGTGGCTATGGCCGTCAGCAGAGCAGTTACGGTCGTCCACAGCGCTCTGGTTATAATAATGAAGGCCAGCAGCAGGGTGGCTATGGCCGTCAGCAGGGCGGTTACGGTCGTCCACAGCAGAGTGGCTATGGTCGTCCACAGCAGGGAGGCTACGGTCGTCCACAGCGCTCATATAACAACGATGGTCAGGGAGGTTACGGTCGTCAGCAGGGAGGTTATGGTCGTCCACAGCAGGGTGGCTATGGTCGTGGCCCACAGGGTTACGGCGCTCCACGCGGTCGTCAGATGAACAACCGTCGTCCTCAGAATGGCTACAATCCACATCGTCCAGTTGAGTATACTGAGGCAATCGTCGATCCAAATGAGGAGCTTCGTCTCAACAAGTACCTCGCTAACGCAGGTGTCTGCTCACGTCGTGAGGCTGATGAGTACATCACCAACGGTAGCGTCAAGGTTAACGGTGAGGTAGTAACCGAGCTCGGCACTAAGGTGACTCGTAAGGACAGTGTCCTCTTCAACGATCAGCCAGTAAGCCTCGAGCGTAAGGTTTACGTATTGCTCAACAAGCCAAAGGATACCGTAACTACCAGCGACGATCCACAGGGCCGTCAGACCGTTATGGATCTCGTACGCAATGCCAGCCAGGAGCGTATCTACCCAGTAGGTCGTCTTGACCGCAACACTACCGGTGTCCTCCTCTTGACCAACGATGGTGACCTCGCTTCTAAGCTTACTCATCCTAAGTATGTCAAGAAGAAGATCTATCACGTATGGCTCGACAAGGACGTTGAGGAGACCGATCTCGCTAAGATCGCAGCAGGCATCGAGCTCGAAGATGGCCCTATCCATGCCGACGCTATCGCTTACGCTAACGAGGAGGACAAGAACCAGGTAGGTATCGAGATCCACTCAGGTAAGAACCGCATCGTCCGTCGTATCTTCGAGCACCTCGGCTACCGTGTCGTTAAGCTCGACCGCGTTTACTTCGCAGGTCTTACCAAGAAGAATCTCCCACGCGGCCGCTGGCGTCACCTCACTCAGCAGGAGGTTAACATCCTCAAGATGGGTGCTTTTGAGTAAAAAGAAGACCCTCCCCCAGATTCCCTCACCTTAAGGTTCGTCTTCTCGGCGAAGATTATTAATCTTCTTTATGCCTGCGAGGACCTCCACAAGGGAGGGGAGTGATTACCTAGTGGGGAGGGAGATTATTGCGTTATTAGTATATTTAAAAAGAATAGAACCCCCTGAAACTATTTACTCCCCTCCCTTGTGGAGGGGCCGGGGGAGGGTCTTTATGTTCAACAGAGAAATTATCAAAGCTGTACTCGCTAGCGAGCAGCTCGACCGTGAAGTTACCGTATGCGGATGGGTCCGTTCCATGCGTGGTAACAAGGTCCTTAAGTTCATCGCTCTCAACGATGGCTCTAACGTGTCTGGCATCCAGATCGTAGCCGATGTTGAGAAGTTCGAAGAAGCTACTATCAAGCGTATCACCACTGGTGCCTGTCTCAAGGTCACTGGTCAGTTGGTAGCAAGCCAGGGTGGCAACCAGAAGTGCGAGATCCAGGCTTCTGCCATCGAGGTTCTCGGCGATGCTGATGCCAACGAGTATCCACTCCAGAAGAAGGGTCACTCGATGGAGTTCCTTCGCGAGAAGGCTCACCTCCGTCCTCGTACCAACCTCTTCGGTGCGATCCTCCGCATCCGTCACAACATGGCTATTGCCATCCATCAGTACTTCCACGAGCATGGTTTCTACTATTTCCATACTCCACTCATCACAGCTTCTGACTGTGAGGGTGCTGGTCAGATGTTCCAGGTAACTACCAAGAACCTCTACGACCTCAAGAAGGACGAGAATGGCTCAATCATCTATGACGACGATTTCTTCGGCAAGATGACCTCACTCACCGTGTCTGGTCAGCTCGAAGGCGAGCTCGGTGCTACCGCTCTCGGTCAGATCTACACCTTCGGTCCAACCTTCCGCGCAGAGAACTCTAACACTCCACGCCACTTGGCTGAGTTCTGGATGGTAGAGCCTGAGGTTTGCTTCTACGATATGGAAGACCTGATGGCTCTTGAGGAGGACTTCATCAAGCATTGTGTACGCTGGGCACTTGACAACTGTCGTGAGGAGCTCGAGTTCCTCAACAAGCTTATCGATCCAACCCTCATCGAGCGTCTCGAAGGCGTTCTCAAGGACAGCTTCGTTCACCTCCCATACACCAAGGGTATCGAAATCCTCCAGCAGGCTATCAAGGATGGCAAGAAGTTCGAGTTCCCATGCAACTGGGGCGACGACCTCGCTTCTGAGCACGAACGTTTCCTCGTTGAGGAGTACTTCAAGAAGCCTGTCATCATGACCAACTATCCTAAGAAGATCAAGTCATTCTATATGAAGATCGATGCTGAGAAGCCTGTCTTCAACGGCGAGGAGATGGAGGAGACCGTACAGGGTACCGACGTCCTCTTCCCACAGATTGGTGAGATCATC
>JAZRVB010000148.1:0-19125 GCA_045598885.1 Bacteroidales bacterium | reverse complement strand
CTCCGCATGATTTACCTTTGCAAGTTCCGGATAACTATAGGGCTTTATCTTCTTTTGCAGACTCACCGCACTTGCACCGGCCTTATATCATGTTCTTGTGCATCAGAGCAGATGTTTGCCTCCGACTTCCTTCAGATTCCGTGTCGCCACGGACACCCTTGTCTTTGGCTGTAGCCTTCCCGTTATCAGGGCGGCTTGGGGACTTGCACCCGTTAGAATATGCACATGCTGGGCGAACAACTATATCAGCCACTAACCATGCGAGTTAGTGGCAGATACATTTATGATTCTATCGGTTTTTCATTTACGCAATCCAGTCGTCTTAGCAGTGACAGCTGTCTTAAACCACTGATTCTTGTTGTGATCGCCCGTCCAAGCCTCAAAGTTATTGCCTGTTCCTGCAGAATATGCAGGTTCCTTACCGCTAAGAGCAGATACAGGCACGAGCTCATTTGGCCAACGGAAGAATGCTTTTTCGCCTTCAGTTTCCCAAGTGCTTGGCACACAGAATACATAAGGCACATTATGACTTGTATTAACCCACTGATTCTGTATTGTCTGACCTGTCACTGTAGCATTATTCTCGGTTGATGCGGTTCCCTGTGGCACGACTTTAATCATGAAGCCTCCCATATTTGCATCCATCGAACCTTCAACTGTTGCAATGGAGAAAGTGCCACTTACAGTCAAATCTGTACTCCATGTACGACTCACACTACCACCGACATTGATTGGTCTATAATCTCCACTCATAGCATTCTCTGCACCAAGTAACTCATGAATCTCACCCAGGCAGGTGCTATTGAAATAGACGTATGAAGCAAGAGTGCCACCTGCTGCCAAAGCTGTGAACTTTGCGGTTGACTTGCCAGACACATGTGCAATGCTGACAACTACATCATTATAATCAAGGTCGAAAGTACCGCCAAGATCCTCGCCACAAATGATCCATTCCTGAGCGTCCTCATCGACTACGACAGGAGGTGTTTCACTGTCAATTACAAATACAAGGTCCTGAAGGTCTGGGCCTGCAAGATGCCAGTCCTCAAAGCACACATACTTGGTTTCCTTGCCGTTCACGGTTCGTTCGAAGGTAGAACCGAACACATAGGTTCCTTGTGCGTTTTGTCCCTTCCATCCAGATCCAGCATTCGGTGTTTTACCAGACATCGTAGTCTTGCCAGCAAATTCTTTATTTACATCTGCCTGAGAATATACAGTATGATAGAATGTACCCATGCTCTCGAAGGCTGTTCTTTCAGAATTATAACTTTCTCCTTCATAAACATCCAGATAGAAACCGAACTGGGTACCTACTGGGAGGTTGATGGTTATGCCTTTTGAGCCAACTATCTGACCACTTGAAAACGCACCATTATTTACGTAAGTAGATTTAAAATCATAGGCAAATGAAGAGTCATAATAGCCATTGCCAGAACCATCTACGTAGTCAATAGTATGACCATCTTCGCAAGTAGCACCAACAACAGGTTTGAGGTTGCCTGTGTATTCTGCATAACCTTCGTAATAACGATGATATGCAGATTCCCAACTTTCTTTATGTAGTTTTGTAATGTGATGACCGGCAGCGCATACGTCTCCTACAGCCCAGTCATGGCTATTGTCGTGTGTACATTTGGCTCTAGTAACACTGTGTTTAACCTCCGAACCATTTACATTCGTAATTTCAAAACCATGTTCACAAGTTCCACCGACTGTTGAACTTGCTCCATTCCAACTACAAAATTCTTCTGAATATTCCGATGGGTCAAGATCATAATAGTAGTCGAAGACTCCTGATCCAGAATAGGTTTCGACAATTTTGGTAATAGTATGTAAACCTTCGGCACACTTGTCTCCTACCTTATAAAAGCTGTCGTGACATTCTAATTCTTCCTCATACCACATTTTTCCATCCTCAATTTTGGCAATGGTAGGATAGGGATAACTCTTTCCTACAGCACCAATCCAAGGATTAAGCTGATCTGTACATTTAGTTCCAGGAGTAGTAACCTTCATAGCCAGCTCCTCGCCAACACGAGTGTCATAAAATGGTATTGTATGGTATCCACTGACATCCTTATAATAAACACCCATGGTATGAACCGAAGATGTATTCCAATAAATAGGATAAATAGTAAACGTACCAGTAGATACGTAAGAGAAGTTCTCTGTTACCTTGCCTCGGTTATCAGCATCCTCAGTCAACAAGTCTGTGACTGCACTGACATACGAGAAATCGAAATCTTTATAGTCGGAAGCCACGGTCACCGTTTGTCCACTAGGATAGGCAGTACGCGTACCCATAAGGCTCACGCTTTCTCCCACCTTCGAGAAGACAGAATTCATTCCATCGGTCACAAGAATCTCAGTAGTACCCTCCTGCATATCAAACTGGAGCGAGCCATTGCCTGCGAAATTCTCGTAATCTCCTACGATTTTATATTTTCCATCTACCTTGGCATAGATCTTGATCTCACTACCTGGAGTAGCGGCAACAGTTACGGAGCCACGGGTAGCGAGATTCCAATCCTGTGTAGGATCTACATTGGTAAAAGTCTTAGCAAAATTCTTAGCGTAAGCAGCCTCCTTGATCTTTGACTCAGAGAAGCCACCATCATAATCCTGACATGAGGCCAGGGAAATAGCAGCGATGCAGACAGTAAGTCCGCGGAATGTAGAACGATTCATTACTGGATATGAAATTAGAATGTGTGCGAATGTGCATGTTGTAAAATCGATTGCAAAGGTAGCACTTTTTTTGACACATTCGCCTAAGAAGAGCAAAAAAGTACTATTTTTAACGAGATTTAACAAGGATTAGGCAAATAAGTACCACCTATCGAGAACCTAAATGACAATTTTTGCTAATTTAATATCACATACAATCTCAGAACAGACACCATAGGGGCAAGACGTCCATTCCGTGATACAAGAACGGACGCCGTGAGGGCAAGTCGTCCATTCCGTGATACAAGAACGGACGCCGTGAGGGCAAGACGTCCATTCCATGATACAAGAACGGATGCCGTGAGTCCAAGATGTCCATTCCGTGATCACGGAAGCTGACAACGCGTACGCGATGTCAGCTTCCACGGGCATGGATATCAACACTTGATACCAAGTGTTGATATTTTAAATACAGGCATCTCTGCCACGGTACCGTGATAAAGATGCCAAGGTATCGTCTTCCAGACGAGGTGTGTGGGGGTGTCCTCAAAATCCCCGCACATCCCTCGCTCCGCTCAGCATGTACGGGGTTATAGAAATATCGTCTTCCAGACGACTCTGGCCCTAACATCTGGAGGACGCCACAGCGAGCCGCGCGAGCGGTACATAACCGGGTACATACTCGGAGCATAGCGCAGAGGATGTGCTCGGGCTGACACAGCTCCCACCCCCACCCCCAGCTCCACTACACTGCACACTCACTCCTCAGCGTCTGGAGGACGCCACAGCGAGCCGCGCGAGCGGTCTATAACCGGGTACATACTCGGAGCATAGCGCAGAGGATGTGCTCGGGCAGACACAGCACACACCACAACACAGCGTCTGGAGGACGCCACCTTGTTTTCCTTATCAGTCATCCTTTAGGAACAGATCGGTGGCAACATCGATCCCCCACTCTTGCAATAGGCTGAGATACTCATCGCGAAAAGATGTCTTCTTATGGTGCTCCTTCTGCCGGATGATATATCGCCGTATCATCTCTTTATCCCTCTCGCTATAAGTGAATGCTGCATAGCCATTGCCCCATCCCTCAAATGCAGGGAAGTGCTCGCGCTGCTCCTTCAGCCATTTTGACGACTGAGCCTTCAGAACTTGCACGAACTCACTGACCGAGATCTCAGGACGCAATGAGACAAGCATGTGGATATGATCGGGCATGCCCCCGATACGGATAAGCGTGCATTTCCGATGCTGGCAGTATCCGAGGATATAGGCATAAAGCTCCCTCTCGTGTATCTCTGTGACGGTACGCTGAGAGCGCTTCGTACGCCAGATGATGTGATAATATAAAACAATATGTGACATGATGATTCAAGTATCGACATTCGGACATTATGTCGCAATAATAACGCAATTTCTCCGAATCATCAAATATCTCTTCACCAACTATCTCAAATATGTTTTTCCGGTGCTCGATCTGCCTATTTCGTCACGTGCGGTGTACAACCTCACTCCTTTTCGTGATGCTAAGAAGGCCAAGGTATCGTCTTCCAGACGAGGTGTGAGAGGAGGGGGATGTCTCATAGTCCCCGCACATCCCTCGCTCCGCTCAGTATGTACGGGGTTATAGAAATATCGTCTTCCAGACGACTCAGGACCTAACATCTAAGCATGCCACTCTCTAACCAGCCCCCCAAAGCCACACCGCGACACCACACCACCGCCACATCACGACTCAGCGTCTGGAGGACGCCACAGCGAGCCATGCGAGCGGTCTATAACCGGGTACATACTCGGAGCATAGCGCAGAGGATGTGCTCGGGCAGACACAGCTCCCACCCCCAGCTCCGGCTCCACTACACTACACTGCACACTCACTCCTCAGCGTCTGGAGGACGCCACAGCGAGCCGTGCGAGCGGTCTATAACCGGGCACATACTCGGAGCGTAGCGCAGAGGATGTGCTCGGGCAGACACAGCTCCCACCCCCCGCTCCAGCTCCTCTACACTACACTGCACACTCACTCCTCTGCGTCTGGAGGACGCCACAGCGAGCCATGCGAGTGGTCTATAACCGGGTACATACTCGGAGCGCAGCGAAGAGGATGTGCTCGGACAGGAAGTAAACAAAAATCACCAGCGGCAACAGAGATTTGCTACCGCTGGTGTGGTTTATTGTGTCAAGTTGTGATAGAGGGGTCCGTGAGCTGTCCTAACTGACCCTATCTATGTACATCCTTAAGCCTGTTCCTATGTAATGTCGGGGATTGTCTGGTATCCCATATATCAGCAATATAAATACACTCCTCATAGATAAAATAGATTATCTTAAAGGGGTTTGAAAGAACAAGTCTTCTATATTCAACATCAAGTCCATCAAGTTCTTCCTCCACAGCACCCATCAATGGATTCGCTGACAGGAGTGTCTCACATTGAGTAATATCCGCTCGGAGTTGCCGGAGTTGAGCAATAGCATAATACTCACGAGAACACGTCATAATAAAATCCAATGCCCTACAAGACTGTTCTGTCCATCTTACTTGCATAGCCACGGATATTTACTGTCGAGATTTTGACACACTTCTTCTGTGGAATAGGAATTTCCCGACTTGGCATCCATAAAAGCAGCTTTTGCTCGTATTTCCTTTTCGGTATTAGTGAGCAACAGCGGTTCTTCTACATCTTTATCTGTTTCAGACAAAGATGTACTAAGACACAAGATGGCGAGATGTCGTTTTACTTCATCTGGCAACCCTAGAAACCGGTAGCTGTCAAAAATTCTATGTGCTGTTAGTTCCGCAGTACTCATAATTGATATTTTTAGTTCGACGCCGCAAAGATACGATATAATATCAATACTTCCAAATAATCTCCCCCAAAAAATGCAAATCATTCATAAGAATGTCTGCATCACGAGTTTTTTGCACGAGGGGAGGCAAACATGGAGGGAGAGGCGCGCAAAATGAAAGTGAAAATAAAACAAAATCACCAGCGGCAACATATATTATGCTTACCGCTGGTGTGGGTTAACTAAGACAAATCATTAACGAAGGATCAATTGTACTTACAGGTTGTATTTGAAACTTTTTTAGCCTCCCACTCTCTCCATGATACTGCTGCGCCATCTTTTACCCATTCTGTAAATGTTGGGTATGCAGTGCTTATAGGAGTGGTTTCTGTAGGCCATTCCCATTCACCAGGAAGGATGATAACTTGCGGTGTTTTGTTCGACAAAGTATTATCCTTGTCATACGCGGTAACCCAAGTAGTTCCACTCTTTCCATCTACTGCTACTGAGAACTTCTTGTAATTTTCTACAACGCTCCAATCGCTATCCGCAATATCATACTCCTTAACGGCTTTAATGGTTGTATTTGGACCAGCATTGATAGGAGTTGTGCTAGTACCAAATGCTTCCTCTTTAGTACAAACCTTCACACCGGCATAATAGAGAGTGAATGGCAACGTACCACCAGCAGCAAGAAGACGTACCTTTGTAGAGGTTACACCCTCATTGTTGGTTCGCTTAACTTCCCAAACTACGTCATTGAAGTCATAATCGAATGTACCACCAAGGTCTTCGCAAGCAAAGATCCAAGACTGATAGCTGATTACCGGATCGCTCCAGATTGCAAAGTAGCAAACATCTGCACCTTGGATTGTTCCGTGAATAGGATTCAAAGTAGCATCATTATCAGCATTATTATAGGTTGTTGACCAGCCGCGGAATACCTTTCCTACAACAGATGGATTAGTTGCAGGAGAATCATAAGCTGCACCATCCAACAAACCTGAAGTTGAAGCAAAAAGGTCGGTGTCATCCGTCAGGTGACCAGTCATCGAGTAATTAAGATGCCACTTGACGGTATATGTGTCTGGCATTACTGCAAGAGGCTCCCAGATAGCAAAATAGCAAATACCCTCTGTTCCCATAGTACCCGAAATTGTACCAGGGGTTGTAGATCCTGAAATTGGAGTTCCATTAGCTCTGTCTTTTGCCCATCCCTTGAAGACATAACCATCACGCTTAGGGTTGGTTGAAGGCTGAGAATAACCATCGCCTTCCTTCAAAGTTGTATAGGCAAAAAGGTCACCGTCATTCTCATCGTGCACTCCATTCAGGTTCATGTGCCACTTGACAGGATAAAGCTCGACGAGATTCTGAGTCTCAAACTCACCCTCAACCCAGAATACGATATCGTTAAGGTCTTCGTCACGACCACCATCCTCAAAGCCGAGGAAGGTCATGCCATCCTGCTTCCAGGCACAAGCCTTGACTGCACCACGAAGGTTTGGACTTCCTTCTGTGCTATTACCATCAACGTATGAAGGCGAACCTGTATTATAGTAATAATGCTTAATTCGCTTATTGAGCTCTGGCAGAGAGTAATGGAAATCACCGACATTATATCCAGTACGAGATGTCAAACCTGCAACAGAAGAAACTGGGCAAATGAAGAAAGCAATATTTAAGCCAGCAGGAATGTCATAGGTACTATTACCATGCTCATCGAAATAAACAAGACGATATTTTGTGCCATAGCATTTCTCGTTGTAAGCATCCAAATAGTTCTTCATTGGGTCATTACAAGTTGAGAGATGCTGACAAGAAGGACTATACACACCTGTACCGACTGGATTACAGAAATTTCGGTGCTCACATTCGGCAGTTGGATCGTTATGTTTTGGACATTGCTCGTCATGTGAATCATCTCCAAGACCATATGCAACACTCCACTTACCGCTGCCAGGATTATGGCAGTAACAGGTAATTGGATTATCTTTCAAATCCATTGGGCTATTTTTGACGCCCAACTGGGTAATCCAAGTAGACATTGAAGTTCCACTCCAACCAGTAGCCGCACCATTCTGCCAAGAGTTCAAATAGAGGTTAACATCTGGACGGCCATCCTCCATCAAGATATAATGAGGCTGCTGAAGAGGATCCTCTCCATCCTTATAGAATACATAACCAAACTGGTCAACAATAGAAGTTGCTCCATATACGAAAGGAAGCTCAATAACACCACCCTTCGACTTAATCTTGAATCCTGCCTCAATTTTGTCGAGCAATTCACGACGCTCTGCATCATTGGATCCATAAAGAGATTCGTACTTATTAAAAGTGCTTGCCATGTTTCCAACATCTGAAGCGCCATAATAATTACACTGCTCCATAAAGAAGCCCTGAGGACCATAGAGAGAATATCCCCAGCCACGTGTCCAAGGTGTCGCAGCCTCGGTTTCCACGTTGCTAAGATAAGTAAGATCGATATCGAAAGTAACTGGGGTAAGTGGAGCCTTAGCTTCATCAATGGCTGCGCTTGAGAAATCAAGTCCAGAACCAGAAAAGCAATTGAGGTATGGACCAGAATTTCCAAGGTTCTGAGCTATAGTATAGTTTTGAAGTGCAGACGCATCTGCATAAACCGTATTGTTATAAATAAAACTATTACCAGGAGCGGTCAAAGAGATATTTGCATCAGATTCTTTTACAGTAGCATTGGTAAAGTCAAGATGCGCAGGCTTAACAATACTTGACTCCAAAAGTGGCGTATAATCGGAAGTTCCCCTCGGCTTAACAATATCAATTATTTCTGATAATGTATTCTTTTGATAGGTCGAATTTCCTTGAGGCCACCAGATAATATCACCAGAAGTTACAGCATAATGACCTGCTTGTGTTAAGTCAACTTGAGCTTTCGACCAATCAAGTTCTTCCTTAGTTACCTGCCAGCCCTCGATGTTTTCTGGCACCATGCTTTTCCAATCGAGAGGAAGCAAAGCTCCATAAGCGAAGTTGGCACTAACTTCCTTTAAGGCATCTTTTATCTCATCAAGGGTATAAACTCCAAAGTTCCCATTGAGTTTGCACCAATATCCATCCTTATCAACAATAGCATTTACCTTTGAAGGATCAATTTGAGGATTACTCCAATCAGCACCTTGAGGAATAACACAATCACTATTGAAAGGAACTGAACCATAATTATTTATATTTATGGTTTCATCATCAGCCAAGCTCTGTGCGTAGTTACGAAGTTCAGTCAGCGTATAGTAAGTTCCGTTAAAAATATAGGCGCCCTCGGCAGGAACGGAAATTACAGAGGAAGCAAGTGTTGCACCTCCAAAATCATATGAACCACCAGACAAACAATTTGTAAATGGTGTTGTTGTAGAATAATTATCTACGGTTACTCGCCCCGCCTCATATTCTGCCTGAGCCCAAGCACGCAGTTCTGCTAAAGTGTATAATTTCTCATTGAATTTATACTTGTTGACATCAGAAGCAATATTGGTAAACAAGCCTTCTTTTGTATCTTTGATCGTAGTAGGGCAAGTTGGGCTGAATGCACGGGTTAAGCTATGAGAAACCTGCATCTCAGCCAACAAATCACTTACTTCCCCAATAGCAAGAGTCGCATTATTTACAAAGAAAGTACCAGAGAAAACGGATTTGCCCTCCTGCATTACAGCTACATAAACAGATTCGACACCCTTGAGTGCATCATATTTGAACGCGGCTTTTCCTCCGTTCATTTCTGTTTCAGCAAGAATATGAACCGTTGGATCGTTGGGGATACCATCAAAGACATAGACAGTAGCATTGCCTTTAACCTGAGGCACATTGATCGCTGCAGTGATTTGCTGTGCCATACTCCAGTCCTGATTGGGATCAGGTTTTCCGAATGTTTCTTCAAAATGCTTGGCATAAGCTCCTTTCTTGATTTGATCAAGATCGAATCCGCCTTCGTAATCTTGGCAGGATGCCAGAGCAACGAGAGAGAGGCAGGCCATGAGCCCGCGTCGAAATGATTTTTTCATAAAGGATTATAATATGATAGTTATTAATAAATTTTACAAACGTTCACCTATATCTTCTGATAATTGATAGAGTCGAAATAAGGTATGGCTCCTTCCTTTTTACAGGAGAAGCAATGCAAAGATAGTAACTTTTTAAATATCAAGGATGTTTTAGGGCAAATAATTATATAATAATTAGGAAAAATGATAGTAAAAATACTTTTTTTAAATAGGAGATAGCAAAAAGGGAATATTGGACAAAAAAATAGGAGGCGGAACCTGTGGGTCTCGTCTCCTTTCGGGTTTGAATAACCGTTTGGATTACTCAGCTACAGCCTCAGCAGCAGCCTGGCAGCATGAGTCTGCAGCCTGGCAGCATGAATCGCCCTGGCATGAATCTGACTGGCAGCAAGGAGCCTCAACAACCTCCTCTACTGGAGCAGCAGCCTCCTCAGCTGGAGCCTCTGCCTTGTTACCACCACATGATGCGAAGCAAACTGCAACCATAACACCTGCGAAAAGAACCAAATTCTTCATCTTGATAAAAAATTAAATAGTTTATAAATTTACCTTAAAAATAATTTACCTGAAATTTGCGCTGCAAAGGTACGGTGTTTTTTAATTATGTATTCGCATTCGTCTAAATATTATTCAAAATCAGTTGAAAAAGATATATTTTTCTTACGATTGCAAAGTGCAGATTAAAAAATTAAGGTTTTAAAACAATAGATTACACAATTGGAGCGAAGAAATGTCAATAAGTGTTAAGACTCGCAGGGCATTTGTGAAATATTGCACTCCTAAAGAGCTCGCTGCACAAACAATAAACCTGAAGGAATAGCGTTATTCTACTAATTACAGATTACGAATTACGGATTTGCCAATGCAAAACAAGATACGAATACTGCTGACGACGGTGGTGATGCTGGTGATGGTATCGGGCTCGGCCTGGGCGCAGAAGCAGAAGCTCAGGAACCTCCCCTACTACGACCAGCGCCTGCTGCACTGGGGGTTCTGCCTGGGTGCGGACATGACCGACATGATCATCACTCACTCGGGCGACGCTGCCGGTGAGGGCTGGTGGGCGACCTGTCCGGACGTCAATCCGGCCTTCATGGTGGGCCTGATGGGCGACTTGGCCATCACGGAGCACCTGAACCTGAGGGTCTCGCCAAGCATCCACTTCCAGGAGCGCAAGGTCAGCTTCCGCCGCGAGGTGGACGGCAAGGAGGAGCTGATGAACCAGCAGCTGAAGAGCAACTACATCGAGGTGCCTGTGAGCCTGAAAATCAGCACGCGGCGCATCAACAACTACCGTCCGTATCTGGTGACGGGCGTGCAGGGAGCCTTCGACCTGGTGCACGAAAAAGAGGCGCCGCTCACACTGCAACGCCTCGATTTCGGTATTCACATCGGCATAGGATGTGACCTGTATCTGCCATTCTTCAAGCTGGCACCAGAGCTGCGCTTCAACCTGGGGCTCATCGACATGATCGACCATGAGCGCAAGGGTCTGAAGGACCAGTCGATGGTGCCGTATACGAAGGCTATTTCTTCTGCTCGGAATTCTGGGATGTCTCTGATTTTTTGGTTTGAGTAACCTCTTCGATCTCGTATCCGATCTTCTTAAAGCCGGCCTTGTATGACTCAAGGTTGGCTTTTTCTGCGTCGTAAGTGATGGTGACCTCCTGGGTCTTGAGGTTGGTCTCAATCTTGGTGGTACCCTTGACGAAGCGGATGTTGGTCTTGATCTTCTTCTCGCAGTTCTGACAGGTCATCTTTGGGGTCGGAGTGACTACGAGGGTCTTGATATCCTTGGCGTAAAGGCTCAGGGAGAGGAGGGCGAGAGTGGTGAGGGAGATGAGCTTTTTCATACGAAAAACGTTAAGAGTTATAAGAAATGTTTTGTTGGAGCGCCGAGGATAGCCGAGAGGAGATTATTAGCTGCGCTGGATGCTCCGATGCGGTAGAGATCCTTGGTGAGCCACTCTTCGCCGAGGACGGCCTTGACGATGGAATAATACTTGACGGCGTCTTCTGGGGTACGGACACCACCGGCGACCTTGAAGCCGACCTTATTGCCTGTCTGATCGTAGTACTGCTTGATCATCTTGCACATGACGAGTGCGGCTTCTGGGGTAGCAGCCACGTCGATCTTGCCAGTAGAGGTCTTGATGAAGTCGGCGCCAGAATACATGGCGAGGACTGAAGCCTTGGCGATGAGCGAAGCCTTCTTCAGCGCGCCGGTTTCGAGGATGACCTTGAAGATGGCGTCGCGCGAGGTGGCCTTGCACTCCTCGATGGTGTCGCACATCTCCTCATACTGGCCAGCGAGCATCTGACCGACGTTGATGACGATGTCCACCTCGTCGGCGCCATTGGCCACGGCGAGCGAACACTCGGCGATCTTGATCTCGTCGAAAGTCTGACTGCTTGGGAAGCCGGCAGCGACAACGGTGGTGTGCACCTCGGTGACGTCGAGATTGGTGCTCACGACCTCTGCAAAGTTTGGATAAACGCAGATAGAAGCCACGTTGTCGAGGTCAGGATACTCCTCCTCGAAGTCGTTGACACGGCGGGTGAAGTCGGTGATTCGCTCCTCATTGTCAGTCGGATTGAGGCTGGTGAGGTCGATGCAGCCGAGGCTGAACTTGAGGACTTCAGGGGTATTGTTGGCGTCGAAGTTGTCAGCGATGATCTGCTGCACTTCCTGGGCGATTTCCTCGTCGTTGAGGTTCACGTCGTACTTATTGATAGCGTCTTCGTATTTCATTTTAAATGTAAAATTAAAATGTAAAATGTAAAATTGTTACTGCGCTTACTCCTTGTGCTTGGAGTCGATGCAGATGGTGACGGGACCGTCGTTGAGGAGCTCACACTTCATGTCTGCACCAAACTCTCCAGTGCCGACAGGCTTGCCAAGGCCGGCTTCGACCTGACGGATGAACTCCTCATAAAGTGGTACGGCAATATCGTGGCCCGCGGCGCGGATGTAGCTCGGACGATTGCCCTTGGCCGTGAGGGCGTGGAGGGTGAACTGGCTGACGATGAGGATCTCGCCCTGGACGTCGAGCACCGAACGGTTCATGACATGATTCTCGTCATCGAAGATACGGAGGCCGAGTACCTTGCGCGTTATCCACTGCACATCCTCGACGGTATCTGCGGCCTCAAAGCCTACCAGGATGAAGAGTCCGAGACCTATTTTTGACTTGAGTTGGCCCTCGATGGTCACTGACGCATGATGGGCGCGTTGAATTACTACTCTCATGTTGCAAAGGTACGAAGAAAGCGACGGATAAGCAAATTTTGACACTTAAAATGTACAAAATTGAGGCGATTTTGCCGAATATTGATCTTTTTTGAGGCAAAACAGCAAAAAAACGAGCGAAAAATTTGGAAATATCGACGAAATATGCTATCTTTGCACCCGCTAAAAGATACTTAGCGCATACGGTGCCTGTAGTTCAGTTGGTTAGAGCGTCAGATTGTGGTTCTGAATGTCGTGGGTTCGAGCCCCACCAGGCACCCAACTTAAAGTTAACAAGTAACAGTTAACAATTAACAACTCTAACGGCGCTTTCATCTAGCGGTTAGGATACCGGCCTCTCACGCCGGGTACACGGGTTCGAGTCCCGTAGGCGCTACCAACTAAGAATCCCAAGTTGCACAAATTCAGCAACTTGGGATTTCTCTTTTTGTCTATGCTGCGAGATTTGCTCCCCTAAATGTGGTTTTCGAGCATAAAACAGCCAATTTATGGCTTATATTTAGCCTCAAAAGAACGACATTGGAACGGAAAAATTCTTTCAAAAAAATTATCAAATTCCCCCTTTTGTCATTTATGCATTACAGTTTTTAATAAACAGCATTAAGGACATCACTACTCTCCATATCAATAAGCTGGCATAACACGTAAAGGCAAGCGTAGCTAAAAGGAATAGTATGCCACTCGGATCGATATTGAGTAACTGATTCTGATAAAATTTTGCAAGAAAAGTAAAGATAGGCGAAAACAACAGAATCGGCAGGGTATTGCGTCCAACCTTTAAGGCGATTTTCCGAATCGAACCTCTAATGTATCGAAGGCATATGACGAGAATGCAGATGGTCAGGATCACGAAAACGGAACCTAATAGAGAACTTGATAAAGGCGGATTGGAAACGCTGCTGAAAATGACCCATAGAAATGGCAAGATGGCGATGACAGAAGGTCGAAAAGAACGTATCTGGAATCCATAACTCCGAAGTAAAGCCCCTAAAAGGAAATACAAAGCATTGGTTACGGACAACATGCCCAACGTATTGCTCAAAAAACACAGCGTAAGGAAAATAAGTAACTGATTGCCATTTGAGAGCCAAGTTAGCCTGCGAGACAGATACAAAAAAGCGTAGCAGAGTAATAATGTATGAAGATACCAGTATATGCCAATAGGATGAAACAACAAGATTTTAGCAATTCCGTAGAAAGATAAACATGCGATATGGTCACTTACAGGCAGTTTTGAGGCTGCAAGAACATAGCACAATTCCATTATGGCGTAAGAGATAACCCAAGGGGAAATGCTTTGCCACAACTTTGGTAATGGACGTTCGACATTGGCTAAATAGCCAGAAATTATCAAGAAGACAGGTACATGAAAAATGCCTACTATAGCATAGATAGCAGCATATCGGTGCTCAATGTACACAATATGGAATGTTACAACGAGAAGGATACAGATACAACGCAACCAATCGACCTCTTCATAGTCGTCGCTTCTCGGCTTTGCCAGCGCCACTGCCTTTATATCTGTTGCGTAGTTCATTGAAGTTGTACCTAATGGTGAATTCGATAAAGCGACTGTCGCTATGTGATTGTATTCTGGATTCTATGTAGTTGGCATACATTGTCTCGTCGCGGTTGATACGAAACAGGTCGTGTGCGGCAAGACGAAGGGTGAGACTGTTGCCGAACAAAGATTGCGTCAACCCAAGGTGCGTGATTACTCGCCCCTTATTAGTTCTGAAATTTTCATGATCTCCGTTACTTGTGTACCTGAAATTGAAATCGGCGGTGAGTCCTTGAAACAAGGTATATTGACCGCTGGCATGTAAGAAGAAAGTCGGTCGGTTCAGCGTAACAATACCCCAAGACATTGGCACATTGAACCATTGCTTGTCCATGCCGGCAGACAAGACAGGCCGAAAATTACCTATCTTAGGGATTGCTTCAAGGAAGACTGATAGCCTATGGATCTTTTCGGCATTCACATAGTTTTGTATGGTAATGCAGCTATGTGAGTCGAAACTATCCACCCATGAAATGCTCTCATTATTTATGTCACAGTACGTGGCTCCTAATGTAAGGAACTTCAACTGACCACGTAATGACAACCGATCCGATTCGGTTGGCATCAAGAAGGGATTGCCTGTGAGGATGTAATATTGGCTTAAATAGTCATAATTGGCACTGAGCTGAGTATAGAGCGGATGCCTGAGTGTCCTGTTAAAACCTGCAGACAACTTTAGATCATCTCTTTGATATTCGATAGAAATCCTCGGTTGCAGCGAAGTAAGCGACTGGTTCATATCGTCCATCCAATCCCCATTTTGACAATATCTGAATGAATTGTATTCAAGACGGAAACCTGTCGATAGATGGAATAGAGAACCAATGTTCCTGTCATATTCTGCGAATAACGAGAATCTGTCATTTTGTTGTCGAATCTCAGTATTGTTGGATATTTCATGTCCATGAAGGGCAATACTATGGAACTTATTCTTTCGATTGGTATTGGTATATTCTCCGCCCAATTCCAGTGATCCTCCCCACAAATGCCCGATTCCATGGAAACTACAGGCAAGAAGTTTGTTATTGACATGATTATAGTCCCACTCCCGCCATGGATTGATTCTATCTTTCTGTTTAGCTTCTTGAAGCCAATCGATATTGGCTTCGTATTGCACTTCGCCTAATTGACGGATGCAATATGCATTATAGAAGAAGGATGAGTTGCGTGGGGTATGTAGCGAGATTGAGTTTTCGTTCAATGAGTTATCTGGCGCATGAAGAAAACGAATGCTTCCTTTATTGCTTTCTTCGCCATCGGAAGGCAAATCGACGTTGAGTGCCAGTCTCATACCTGATGAATTGACAGAATCATGACTATAAGAGAATCCTAACACGTTGCGCACAATCTGATAACAGTCGGACAAATGTGATTGCAAGGACAAATACGTGACGGTGTCCTCTCGAATGTCCTGTTCCATGCATGTATAGGAATCCTCGTTTTGGAAAGATGCTGACAGATGGGCGAAAAGATCGAACTGTTTTAAATGGTAATTGGCATGGAACTGCGTTTCAAAGTCGTTATTTTCCGACTGTCCGTATGTTGTTTGTGCGCTAAGGCTCAATCCATCCTGTCTTGTGCGACGTGTGGTGATGTGAATGGCAGAAGCTTCATGCCGAGCATGCGGTCTATAGTCAATCCTGATGCTCCGGATATCTGCGGCATTGAGTTCATGGAGGTCGTTGCTGTCGCGCAACTTGCGTCCGTTGAGGTAAAAGACAGGTTTGCCCTGACCGATGATTGTCACATCATCACCTTCACGCGAAATGCCTGGCAGATGATCAAGCACCTCGTAAACTGAGCCTAATGATGACAACTCAGAGCCAGCTACATTGGCTAATAATCCATCAGTGAGAAGTTGGATTGCTGGCACTTCGCCATCGACAAAGACACGCTCAAGTATAATGGTGCGGACTGGGCCCTCGACTATTGAAATAGGATTTCTGGTTGCAAAAGATTGTCCTGAATTCTGACGTTCAAGAAAGATGTCGCTCTCGTCACAACTTATTCGAATAGGGAGATCTCCCACCAATTGACGAATGGCTTCTTCTGTATCTACGTCTCTAAACGAAGCTGTTATGCGATAGTTCTCTAAATCGTCATAGATAAACAGAATGTTATGTGATGGCGATTGTGACTGGACATACTTCAGGGCTTCGGACAAAGAAGTCTGGTGAAAATCGCAAGTTATCTGTTGTGCGACCAAGAGCTGAGACAACAGACATGCGAATAATATAGACAAAAAGCGATACATGTTCAGTTACAGTTAGTATGACAAAGCTTGTTCGATGAAGATCTTTGGTCCTTCTATCCTAACTTCTAACTTCTCAAAGTGATCCAGCTTATCCACCACTTGCTGTAGGCTCAGGCTATTGTCCCATTTGTAGAACAACCGAATATTTTTCACATCCTCATTGTTATATATTGCCTCATAACGAATGCCGTCATTGTTGGAATAAAACGTAGTAAGGGCAGAGATTACTTGTTCGATGGTTACATTGTCGAATGTCACGATTGCAGGGGCAGATGTAAACACTTCTGATGTGGCAGACATCTCGCTGGGAGTAATCTCTTCTCTGAATAATCCTCTGAAATCGGTTTGTACAGCAGCCCAAGTCAAACCAGTGAGTATGAGAAGGCAGCTTATGATAGCAGCCACGTTGCGCCAAGACAATGAAATGATCTTTGTCTTTGGACGATTATCTTTAAGCCGAGACCATTCTGCTTCTATGTCATCATCTGTCAGGGAATCGCTTGATTTTTGAGAGGAAAATGCACCCGCAGTCATTGAGAAAGTGGCATAAAGATCCCTGCAGATTGGATCTGACAAGATTTCTTGCCATTGTTCTTTTGTATATTCAGTTGGATGTTCCAACATCTGGAACATTATCATTGTCTTATCCATTTTTCCTGTCAATAAGGGTTCGTAATTGTCCAAGAGCATTTCTGAGTCTTTTGTAAACAGCGGTTTCACTTATCTGTTGTCGCTCTGCTATCTCGCGAAATGTCAATTTCTCGTAGAAATGGAGTAGAAGGACTTCAAGACATTCCGGAGGCTTTACTTGATATAAACCCGCTTGTAATTGGATAATCTTTTGCTCCAGCTCATGGTCTGACTCGTATCCATACAATCTGAAATCCATTAGATAACCATTTTTCACCTGGTCTTGTACTTCTTTTGCCCTAATTTCATTTAGACATCTATTACGTACACACGTCATCAAATATGATTCTGACAATGTCCCGTTATCTTTATGATCAAGCAAATGTGCAAAGACATCATGCACGATATCTTTGGCTACTACATCATCATGTAGTAACATCACCGCCAATTTGTACATTGTACGATAATGAGTTTTGAACGACCATTCTATATCTTTATCTTTTGCCATACATATAATAAACACGCCAAATGCGATTTACTAAACCACATTTGGCATTTTTTTCATCTGTTGGATGTCAATAAGAAGTTTATTGCTTGTTTTCTGCTTGATGTTCTCTAGCGATAGCTATGGCACGTTGCAACCTTCTTATTGCGGTGCTTGAATTGCTCTCTGGCCTCTACTTCTGCCCGGTGAGCCTTGTGCGGTAGCATAAGGGAAGCACTCCTGCACAATGGCATGCATGCTTTCCGAAAAATCCATCGTAACCTCCAGCACTTTCCTACTATCTCTTCTGGGAGCACCTGCTTGAAAAGTTCTGAGTATGGATCCATATCTTTGTTGTTTTGACGGTGCAAAGATAAGGTTTCTTGATGAACTTTCCAAATCTATATCAAAATTCTTGCAAACACAGGGTTTTGCAGGTGCTCCTATCAAGAGCAGTGGTGTCATTGATGAAGCCATAAGTCAGCAAGGCAAAACCATAGTAGTCAACGTTGAACACGCCTTAGCTCTGATCAAGGTCAGCAAATGGCGTAATGCTACCAGTCTGTCGGCAGTCAATGCCTGCAGATAACCATTCAATGAGCGAGGAGGGCAAATGCAGTCAGCTGCAATTTGCCCTCCTCGTATTGTCATAACTTTTCGTCCAACCAAGGAACATCATTGATATATCCAACAATATCCATTATATCTTCCTTCCTATGAACGTTCATCAAATGTTTCACATCCTTAGCAAACTGTTGACCATTGTTTCCTGGCAAATAATAGAGAAAATACTGAATGACCATCAGAACGCCTTTCAAAGAAGAGAATAGTTCTCCCTGATCCCCCTTCAAAACTTTACGGAATTTGCCGGCTCTTAAAGACTTGTATAGTTTCAAATCATATAATGGATGCCCATGGGCGCAATTGTTTCGCATTTGACGAATAATCTCCATATAATTAGGGAAACTGGTCTCGTCAGACAACCCGTAACACTTATAGATCTCTTTCCTTGATTCTAAGCTCTTTAGATTGTCAATCAATCTGAGAAGATCTCCAAATGATATATATTCCAAAGTTTTCCACGCCGGGGCATACTTATCTTCTGGATGTTTCTTTGCATGTCGAATAATTACGTCGTTATTAGCGATTTCATCTTTATACTTTCGCTCAAACAAAGTTATATAAGTTCCCATAACCACTTCATCGTCCACAAACCAAATGGGATTCTCTTTGTGCCTATTAGACAGCAAGTAGATAACCTTGGTTCGTAAGTTAACTTCAATATCTTCTAGATATTTAGAAAGCAGATGCCTTAATTCTTGATCAAATTCATAGAGCCTAACACATTTGTCGAATATTGTGCCATCCTTAAACAAATGTGTTCGGTTATCTTTACTTGGATACGACTTTTCAAAAGGGAACCAATAGAATCCCAAACGGTAATAACCAAGA
>JAZRVB010000147.1:0-53348 GCA_045598885.1 Bacteroidales bacterium | reverse complement strand
TACCGATAATGCATATTATAGGTAGAAGAAAAGACATCTTAATAAAGCTTTTTTCTAAAAAAAATACACAATAATCTACTACCACTATTAGTCTTTATTCTCTTTTTGTTTATCATGCCCTTATCAAGGCAAAAGATTGAATTGTTTTTACCTATTATTTGAACATACTTAAAAACTATTAATATGGCGTAATGACGACATCACAAGAAATTGATTTCAGGACAACGTAAAAATTGTCTTGGAAAAGATGATTATACACAACTACATTATCTATAATTAATTTACAAAAATCAATGAGTATCAAGACAAGAAAGACATGGCTTGCAATCGGAGCAACCGCATTGCTTGCTAGTGGTGCTCCTGGTTTCGTCGCTCCTGGCATGATGAATACCATCCAGGCTCAGACCCAGAAGATCACAGGTACTGTTGTAGACGATCTTGGCGAGCCAGTAACTGGCGCCAATATCCGTGTAAAGGGTACTACCCGAGGCACCATCACTGACCTCGACGGTAAGTTCTCTCTCGACGCTGCTGCTGGCGAATCCCTCGAGGTTTCGTTCATCGGCTATGCTACACAGACCGTAAAGGCTGCCAATGGCCTTAAGATTACCCTCAAGGAGGACTCTCAGTCACTCGAGGACGTAGTCGTAGTAGGTTACGGTGTTCAGAAGAAGAAGCTCGTTACCGGCGCTACCGTACAGGTAAAGGGTGACGACATCGCTAAGCTCAACACCACCAATGCACTTGAGGCTATGCAGTCAAGCTCGCCTGGTGTACAGATCACCCAGTCATCTTCACAGCCTGGTAAGGGCTTCGCCGTAACTATCCGTGGTAAGGGTACTATCGGCAACTCTGCTCCTCTCTACGTAATCGACGGTGTTGCTGGCGGTAACCTTGACGGCATCAACCCTAACGATATCGAGTCAATCGACGTGTTGAAGGATGCTGCATCGGCTGCTATCTACGGTTCTCGTGCTGCTAACGGTGGAATCTTGGTTACCACCAAGCAGGGTAAGCAGGGCAAGATCGAGCTCAGCTACAACGGCGCTATGGGCTGGTCTAACGTCTACAAGCGTCCACAGCTTCTCAATGCTCAGCAGTACATGACCATCATGGACGAGTACAGCTTCAACACCTCTGGTCAGAAGGTTGATTTCTCTGCCTATGTTCCACAGGACATCCTCAACAAGGTTAAAAATGGTTGGGAAGGTACCGACTGGTGGGACGTATTCGAGAACAAGAACGCTGTACAGCAGAATCACTCTCTCACTTTGACTGGTGGCTCAGATCGCTCTAAGTTCGCTATGTCATACACAAACACAAGCAATGAGGGTGTCATGGGTGCTGATCAGGCTTCTTTCTATAACCGTCACACCATCCGTATCAATAGCGACCATGTCCTCTTGAAGGCCAAGGATTTCGATGCAATCACCATCGGTGAGAACATCTCTATCGGCTACAACAAGAGCCACGACCTCGCTGAGGGCGGTATGTACTGGAGCTACATCCACTCATTGCTTCAGACTACTCCTCTCATGCCACAGTATGCAGACAATGGCGAGATCTACAACCACGCAAACTATGGTCAGGGCTGGAATGACTTCTGGTTCAGCAACCCATGGGAGAACCTCTCTAAGGGTGGCTTCAACTCTATGGCAGAGAGCCGTAGCATCAATGCCAGTGCAACTGCTTTCCTGACCATTCAGCCTATCAAGGGACTGAAGTGGCGTACTCAGTTCAACTATAACTGGGGTGCAGGTGCATACCGCAGCTATGGTGAGCCGCGTTCTCCATCATCAGGCTCTGGTACCGTTCAGTCTTATTCTGTCAGCCAGAACGCTTGGCTGAACTCTGGCTGGTCTTTGGAAAATACCCTTTCTTACGACTTCACCATTGGTGCCAACAAGTTCGGTGCTTTGGTTGGTCAGTCATTCCAGAGCTCAGCATGGGGCTTCAACGTTGGTGGCTCAAACAAGGTGCTTCTGGGCGAGCAGCTCGCAACTCTCAAGGGCTGGAGCTCTGCATGGTTGGACAACATCAAGCTTAATTCTGCAACAGATGCTACGCTCTCAGGCAGCCCTAACGATGAGGAGTATCTCGCTTCTTGGTTCGGTCGTTTGAACTGGGACTACAAGGAGACCTACATGGCTACCGTAACTATGCGCTATGATGGTTCTTCTATCTTCAATAAGGGTCATCGCTGGGGTATGTTCCCATCTGTATCTGCAGGTTGGGTACTCTCCAACGAGAGCTTCATGGAGGGCACTCAGAACTGGATGGACTTCTTGAAGCTCCGCGCATCTTGGGGTCAGAACGGTAACAACTCTATCGCTAAGTATCAGTATCTTGCTTCAGTCGCATTGTCTGGTGGCTCAAATGACAACGGTTACAAGTTCTCTGACGACATGACTACCACCGTTGCCGGTACTCCTAATACCGGTGCATACGCAGATATCGTTCCTAACCCAGACGTAACATGGGAAACTTCAGAGCAGATCGACCTCGGTATCGACGCCCGCTTCCTTGACAGCCGTCTCGGTTTGGCATTCGACTGGTACCAGAAGACCACTAAGGACTGGTTGATCGTACGTCCTTCACTCTCTATCGAAGGTACAGGTGCTCCTTACTTCAATGGTGGTGACGTAAAGAACACAGGTATCGAGCTCGGTCTTACCTGGAACGATCGTATCGGTAAGGACTTCTCTTACAACATTGGTGTAAACATCGCTACCAACAAGAACGAGGTAACCCGTATTGACAACGCCAACGGTCACATCAATGGTACCGGTAGCCTTCTCTCACAGGGTGTTGAGTATAACAGCCGCGCTGAGATCGGCAAGCCAATCGGCTACTTCTACGGTATGTCATACAGCGGCATCTGGCAGAATCAGGCAGAGATCGATGCAGCTAAGGCTGCAGGCAAGGCAGTTCTCGACGGTGCACAGCCAGGTGATCCTATCTGGGACGACTGGAATGGTGATGGTATGATTACCTACGCTGAGGGTGTTGACGCAGAGGGCAATGATATCTGCGACCGTCATGAGATCGGTAACCCTAACCCAGACGTAACCCTTGGTATCAACCTCGGTTTCCAGTGGAAGGGTCTCGACTTCGCTGTCAGCGGTGCCGGTGCATTCGGTATGCAGGTTCTCCGTTCATATCGTTCTTACGCTGACTCTTGGCAGCACAACTACGATACTACCATCCTGAACCGTTGGCATGGTGAGGGTACCTCAAATACTCAGCCACGTATTTCTGCTACCGGTCACTCTAACACCACTTACATCTCTACCCGCTACATGGAGGATGCTGACTACTTCAAGATCAAGACCGTAACCCTCGGCTACGACTTCAAGAAGATCTGGAAGTCTTGTCCTCTCCAGCAGCTCCGCCTCTATGTTCAGGCACAGAACCTCTACACATTCACTGGCTACACCGGTCTCGATCCTGAGGTTGGCAATGCAGGTGGTGGCCAGGGTTGGGAATCTGGTATCGACCTCGGTCTTTACCCACCATCACGTACCTATCTCGTAGGTGCAAGTGTTAAGTTCTAATTAAATTAAGGAATATACAAATATGAAGAAATATATTTTATCAGCATTAGTTGTTGGTGCAGCAACTATGTTTACAGCTTGCGACGACATGTTGGACACCGATCCACGTCCTACAGCAGCGACCCAAGCTACATTCCCTGGTAAGATTGGAGACGTTGAGGCATTGAACGCTGCTACCTACAGTATCATGAATTCTATGGGTGGTGGTGATTCCGACAACCAGAACATCTTCTTCTGGTGGGAAGTTATGTCTGATAACTGCTTCGGAAGCGGCGGTCTTCAGGATAATAAGGTTAAGTCACTCCATCACCTCGTAATGATGAACGTTGACCAGTATGCAGAGCCATTCAAGCTCCTCTACGGTGGCATGTCACGTGCAACCAACATGATCGAGACCATCGACAACGTAGACTGGACTGGCAATACAGATAAGCGTAACCAGCTCCTCGGTGAGGCATTCTTCATGCGCGGTCTCTATACTCTCTGGCTCACTCAGCTCTATGGTGACGTCCCTCTCATCACTGCTACTGTTATCACAGAAGAGATGAAGGAGGAGGTAAGCGCAGAGGAGGTTATCTATCCTCAGATTTTCTCAGACTTTATGTCTGCAGGTAACTTGATGGGTACGCAGAAGTCTTCTGGCCATGCTAACCAGTATGTAGCAAGAGCTTTCCTCGCTCGTGCATACATGTTCTGGGCAGGTTTCTATAAGAATGCTGGAGAATTGCGATCTGCATCTATTCCTGAGGTTACTCTTGTTGAGCAGGAGGGTTGCTCGGGCACACTCTCTAAGCAGACTGTCATCGATGGTTTGAAGCAGATTAAGACTAGTGGTGCTTACCATCTCCTTGATGATTACCGTTCACTCTGGCAGTACTCTAACAGCCATGTATGGAAGGAGACTCACGATTCAGCTCTTGTCGTATTAAGTACTGAAGAGCAGAAAGACCTCCAGAATTGGCGTAAGTGTGGCAACCAGGATGGTGGTCATGCCTATGCTTTCATCGCTGACATGGATCCAAACAATTGCTTCGATATGCCAGGTATGGGTAACGGCAACCCTGAAGAAATTTTCCAGATCCAGTTTATGAATGCTTCTTCCTGGGGCATCGGCGGTGGCTATTCAACCGCTCGTATGTACTGCAACTACCTCTCTGTATTCTGGGCACTCCGTGTAAACGGTCACAACGGCGACCGCAACTTCACCTATCCTTTCACCCAGGGCTGGGGTCAGGGTACTCCTTCAAGCAATATCTGGGACGACTGGACAATTGCTGAGAACGAAGGTGGCTACAAGGATATCCGCAAACTCGGTTCTTTGATTGACGGTGTTTCTGACAACAAGGAGATCGACTACGAATTTGTTAAGGACTGCTGCGAGGCTTCTGGCTATGGTGTCAAGAAGTACAACGGTGTTACTGTTGATGCTCTTACCGGCGACTCTCCTTGGTGGGATGATGTTGAGGGCTATACCTCAAGTTCACTTGACAACCCAATGCAGGGTGACCACTTCGAGGATTTCTACCTCATGCGCTATTCTGACGTCCTCCTCATGCTCTCTGAGCTCACTGGTGATCCAGAAGGTTTGAACATGGTTCAGCACCGTGCTGGTGTTCCTGAGACTGGGTATTCTTTGAAGGCAATTCAGGACGAGCGTCGTTGGGAGTTTGCTTTCGAGGGTCTCCGCTTCAACGATATGCGTCGTTGGACTGGTAAGGGTACTAAGGGCGGCTACGCTTCTAAGGCTCTCCAGGCTCAGGCTGGCAAGAAGATGAACGTAGGTACAGAGAAGCGTACCATGGAGCACATGACCTGCTCATGGGCTGAGCGTTATGAGGCTACTGACGGTTTCTTGGCTAAGCCAAAGACTCAGATTACCCTTATGAACGGCAAACTCAACCAGAATCCAGGCTGGGATGCTGCTGATCCTAAGACTCAGTATAAGACACTTTATTAAATTATTAAGTAAGAATATAAAATGAAAAAGATATTTTCACTTCTTGCTGTAGTATGTGCGCTCGTAGCATGTGATCCAGTTTCAGAGGACATCACAAATGACGGCCATATCTCAGCAGATGAGCTCAAGGCTCTGTCGACCGTAACCGTTGACAAGGCTGCAAGTGGCAAGAACGGCAACGTCATTACTTGTACTACTTCTGCTCCTGTCAATGCAATGTGGACTATCGATGGCAAGGACCTCCTCGGCAACTATGCCTGGAAGAAGATGAAGCTCGGTAACTACACAGTCACCCTTACCGGTCTCTGTGCCGATGGTACTGAGGTTAAGGTAGACTATCCTGTTTCTTGCGAGGAGATCACCAACGAACTCCAGAAGTTCTGGATCTATGGTGAGAATCCTTCTGAACAGGCTCCATTCAAGCCAGGTGCTTGGGACGCAGCTGCTATGCGTTTCAGTGACAACGAGGGTAAGTTCACCGATATCAATGGTAACCCTGGCTTTTTGCCATACCTTTCTGATGACGTATATTGGGGCTTCAAGACTCTTATCTTCGAGATTACTGACGCTACCCCAGACTGCGCTGGCCGTATCATGAACGGTTGGTGGTCTGCTCGCTACGATGGCGATAATGACGTTCAGTTCACTAACGGTAAGTGGGAGCTCCAGCTCACCGAGGCTATCGCTAAGGACTGCGCACGCGGTAATGGTGGTGGCGGTAAGGACCTCGACCTCATGGTTACCTCTGGTAGCTGTACTATCAACGCAATTTACTACGAGGAGTAATACTCTGCATTGTAAATAGTTTTTTTCGGCTGGCTCAGTCAAATGAGCCAGCCTTTTTTTCAAGTATGGATCAATGATATAGAGAAGAAATGATTACAAGCACTAATGTCTCAAAGTCTATTCTTTATGCAAGCCTGCTGGCTTTCATATCATTCGTCATATACATATTATATATAAATAAGGAGGTGCTCTATACTGCCAACGAGCGTTCGGAATTCTTCGTTGGAGCACCTTTCTTTTATATTCTCATGGCCAAACCTTTCGGCCTGATGCAGTATGTGGGAGCCTGGCTCACGCAGTATCTCTGCGAACCTGCCGTCGGTGCAAGCATCTTGTGTGGCTTCTGGCTATTGATCTTCTTCGTCGGTAAAGCTGCTTTCCGCTTGCAGGGAAGTGCCGCAGCGCTGATGCTGCTGCCTGTAGCTTTCCTGCTCTCGTCGGTCGTTGATCTTGGCTATTGGATCTATGTCTTCACCATCCGTGGCTACTGGTTCTCTCAGTCAGTGGCGTATCTCGTCATGCTGCTGCTCTTGTGGATAGCGCGTTACACTCCACGCCAATGGCATCTGGTCTGGTATCTTGTGGGTATCTGCCTGTATCCTGTGCTTGGATGGTTTGCATTGCTATTTGTCGTTTGTCTGGTGTTGACAGACAAGATTTCCTGGCGCGAGCTGCTTGGTGTCGTACTGCTCCTCTTTACTGCCAATATCTGGAGGGCTTTACTCTATGGCAATGTAAAGCTTGATGATGTCCTGATGGCAGGTATGCCACACCTGGTCAATCCTTCTGACGAGAGCAAATACCTCAGCATCCCATTCTGGCTGGTCGGAGCTGGTTCGATACTCATTGTGTTGTTCGGCCGTTATTGTGCCAAGTGGTTTGTCCCTGTATTAACGGTTCTTGTCGGTATGGTCTTTACCTGGTCGTTTATGTACCAGGACAAGAGTTATATCGACGAAATGCGCATGGAGCGTGCGGCAGAGGCTGATGACTGGAAGGAAGTCCTTGCCATATACGAGGCCTCCTCAAAGCCTACGCTATCGATGGTCGCGCTCAAGAATATTGCCTTGATGAACGAGGGTGGCCTGCTTGACCGCTCTTTCAAGATGAAAGGCAACGATGGCGAGAATATCTACAATCCAGATTCTCTACAGGTCAGCTTTCTGGAGATAGCATCGCCAGTGGCCTATTACAACTACGGTATGCTCAATGAAGGTTTCCGTCTGGCTTTTGAATGCGGAGAACAGTCTGGCTTTTCTCCATTTTATCTGAAGATGCTCTGCCGCTGCGCCTTTGCCAACGGAGAAGAAGCTCTGGTGAAACGCTATACTACCCTGCTGCACGGGCATCCCTATTACGCAGACTGGCAGCCAGCACCTGTATCCGATAAGGTCCGTGAGCTGCATGGAGCTTATCCAGATGAGCTTTCTGGCATAGAAAGTACCTATAGCTATATCGTCAACAGCCTCTGCTTCTGGAATGAGGCTGACAGCAAGGTCGCTTCAGAACAGGCGCTGTTCTATTCCATGATACGCGGTGAAGCTCAATGCTTCTGGAAATCACTGCGCCAATATGTCAAGATGCATCAGGATGAAGAATTTCCTGTGCATGCACAAGAGGCTTACATCATATTCATGGACAGGGCTCCAGAAGAAAAGAGAATGATGATGCCAGTCAGCCAGGAAATCTATGATCGCTATCAGAATTTCTGGGAAAACTTAGAAAGCCTTGTGAGAAGTGGCATGGATCAGGAAAAGATCCCAGAACAGATGCGCGAAGGATTTGGTGATACCTATTGGTATTATAATATCTTCGGCCGTAAATTTTCATCCTCAAGAGCAATCTCTACTAGTTATTAATTATGAGATATTCCTCAGTAACCCGACTTTTCCAGCTCCTGGCAGTAGCCTTACTGCTGCTGTCATCGTGTGTGAATCACCCAGATGTCCCCTCTTCGAGCAAGGAGGTGCAAAGCCTGCCTGCGATATTCCCTGACTATTGTAACGTCACCATTCCCTGCAACATTGCACCGCTCAACTTCATGCTTCCTGCTGAGGAATACGATGCCTGTGTGGCGCGTCTCACTACGCCCGATGGCAAGCAGCAGACCTACGGCAAGGGAGTGAAGGTGCAGATTCCTGAGCCGGAATGGCGTACCATGCTTGAGGCTTCGAAAGGCAAGAGCATCAAGGTAGAGGTATGGGGAGAGAAAGCAGGCGAATGGCTTGCGTACAGTCCGTTTGAATTATTTGTAGCAGAGGATCCTATCGACGAATATGTGTCATACCGTCTGGTGGATCCGACCTACGTGGCCTGGAGCTATATGTCTATTGCCCAGCGAAATCTCACCTCATTCGAAGAGTCGGAGATCTTCAATAACGAGCTTACGAGTAACGACAGAGCCAAAGGACAGTGTATCAACTGCCACAGCTATCAGAACTACAAGACTGATAACATGCTCTTCCACGTGCGTCTCTCGAATGCGAGAACAGTTATCGTGAATGATGGCCAAATCTCAAGCGTCAACCTCAAGCGTGACTACACCATCTCCTCGGGTGTCTATCCTTCCTGGCATCCTACCGAGAAGCTCATCGCTTTCTCGACCAACCTGACACGACAGGCTTTCTTTACCGCGCATCCTGACAAGATTGAGGTCTTTGACCTTGAGAGCGACATGATTCTCTACGATATTGCGACGGATTCTGTGATTGTCGTAGCCAATGATCCTGAACTGCTGGAGGTCTATCCAACCTGGTCGCCTGATGGACAGTACCTCTATTACTGCAAGTCGGTGCCGCTTCCAGAGGAGATGAAGGGGCAGGACATCCGCATCACCTACGAGAAGATACAATACAACTTGTATCGCAAGTCGTTTGATCTGGCGACGCTCAGCTTTGGCGAAGAGGAGCTGGTGTATGATGCGGCATCGAAGAACAGGAGCGCCACCTTGCCGCGTATCAGTCCTGACGGCCAGTACATGCTTTTCCCGGAGGGGCAGTATGGCTGTTTCCATACCAGACACAGCGATGCCGATGTTTTCTGTGTGAAGCTTGACGGACAGTTCCCTCTTGTGAATGATCCTGAGGCAGGAGACTCTCCATTCCTTGATCTTACCAACTTTAACAGTGAGGGTGCTGCAGATACCTATCCTTCCTGGTCAAGCAACGGAAAGTGGATTATGTGCTCCAGCCGTCGTATCGATGGCAACTATAGCCGCCTCTATTTCTCCTATTTCAACAATGGTAAGGTGGAGAAGGCCTTCATGCTACCTCAGGAAGATCCTGAGCAGAATACTTACCGCCTGAAGTGTTACAACCGTCCGGAATACATGGTAGAACCTGTCAAGATCAGCGCAGAGGAATTCTGTAAGGTGTTCGATCGATGATAAGAAAAAGAATATACAGATTCCAAAATCGAGCATATTTGAGGGTTTCTGCGAAATAAAAAGAAAAAAGTAGGGAAAAGATTTGGATGATTTTACAATAATAGCTATCTTTGCGCCCGAAATATAAACAGGCCGAGCATTTTCCCCGGTCACAAAACAAAAATAACAATGAAGAAGGATCTGCATCCATCAAACTATCGTCCTGTTGCATTCAAGGACATGTCAAATGACGTGACTTTCATCTCACGTTCAACTATCAACACCAAGGAGACCATCGAGATCGACGGCGTTGAGTACCCACTCGTAAAGCTTGAAATCACCTCTGCCAGCCACCCATTCTACACTGGCAAGCACAAGCTCGTTGATACCGCAGGTCGTGTTGATAAGTTCCTCAACCGCTACGGCAAGCGCAAGTAATTCTTGCTGTCAGCAGGACTTATACAAGACATTTACCTCCATAAAGTCAAATATTTGCTTTATGGAGGTAATTTTTTTTCTTTTTTTAGCAAAAAATTTGCAGATACATAATAATATGCTTATATTTGCGCCATGAGAAACCACATTACCTTTTATCTCTTGAGCATTTTACTGCTCAGCCTAAATAGTACCTTGTCTGCGCAAAAGCCTCGTCTCTATAATGTAGAGCACGGTCTGGCGAGTACGCAGCTGACAGACCTCGACTTTGATCAGGACAATTTCCTGTGGGTTTCGACCCGCGGTGGTTTGTCGCGCTTTGATGGCCAGAACTTCCTCACATTCACCAGTGAGAGTGGAAATCCCCATACACTCAATAGCAACCTGATCTCGTGTTCTTTTATCTGTGATAAAGGTTTTGTATGGATCGGAGCGAATGATGGCCTCTACCGAATGGATCATGCCACCAACAAATTCTCCTATTTTCCGCTGGATGAGTCGCCAGATCATATCTTAAGCGTCTCTGCCATCGTTGATATTCCAGAATATCCAGGCAAGCTGTTGATAGGAACCAACGGCTATGGTGTCTATGTGTTCGACATGCAAGAACTGAAGGTGGATGAGGAGTTATCCCAAGCCTATCAGGCTGCCTACACGACTTCTTATATCACCCACATTATCAATGATGACAAGGGTAACCACTGGATCAGTTCTCTGCATTGGGTAACCATGCTCAATCCGAAAAACAAGCAGACCTTCATTCCTACCAGCAACCTCGGTGATGCCGAACAGCAGTGCGAGATTACGGCGGCTACACTCATTGACAGCAAGGGAATCATTTATTTCGGAACGGCAAAGCATGGACTGCTGGAATGCAAGGCAGAGTCTTGTGAGATCAATAGGCTTCCTTTGCCAGAACTCATATCGCGCCAGATTACCTCCATCGCAGCAAGTTCGGACAGCACGTTGCTCATCGGTACTGAGGGACAAGGCCTCTGGAGCCTTAACACGAAGAGTCTCGACTTAGAGCGTATTCACTACACCCAATGCCCTGTCGATCTGGATCACGTCAAGATCAAAAATATCGTATATGACAAGCAGGGCAATACCTGGTTCAATCTCTATCAAAAGGGTATCATGGTCGTACCGACCAGTGGTAAGCTCTTCAGCTGCCAGCCGATCCTTGCCAGTCTGAATGACGAGCATAACCTGAGTAACGTGAGCAGTTTCTCTGAGGGTCCTGACCATACCCGCTGTTTCGGATTGGATGGTGCAGGCGTACTGATGGTGTATCCGAATGGGACTCGCCGCCTCTACTCTACTGAGAACTCTTTGCTCAGCACCAGCGCAATCATGGCGGTGAAGATGCTGCCAGACGGACGCACCTACATCGGCACCTATGGTGACGGCATGTATGTCATTGACCGCAATGGCAAGCTCTCTCGAGACCCGAACCTGAGCCAGCTCGATCCTCATAGCGTCATGTGCCTTGAACTTTCACGAGATCAGAAAGAGCTTTATATCGGCACGAATGGAGAAGGTCTCTACAGCTATGACCTCAAGACCAACCGAGTAGAATGTCTTATCAATGATGATGGTTCCCGCTGGGTCATCAGCCTCTATGCAGGCGATCCTGGTCAGATCTGGTTTGGCACAGAAGGGCAGATCATGCGCTATTCTTTGGCCGATGGGTCGGTCAAGCGCTTTAAGGAACCCTATCACGTACGAACCTTCACTATTGCCAAGGACGCCAGTGAGACGCTCTGGTTCCTCGCAGACAAGGGTCTCTTCAGATACTCTCCACATGATCAGGCAATACGCGAGGTGCAGATCGGACAGCAGCAAGGTGAAAACTTTTCTTCTATGCTGATCTCTGATGACGGCAAGATCTGGCTCTCGTCAAACCTTGGAGTCATCAGCTATGATCCTAAATATATAAAGGTATTGCGCTATAACAGCCCAGATATTGCAGAGGTAGGATCATTCAGTGTCCGTGCTTCACAGCGCTGGGCAGACAATACGTTCAGCTTTGGTGGTGATAATGGTATGCTGGACTTTGATCCTGTAGACATAGAATCTTATGACTACAAGCTGGCGCCAATATACTTTACTCGCCTGTGGGTCAACAACCAACAGATAGACTATAATCCCAACCTCTCTCCCGAAGAGAACATACTCGACTCTGCACTCTGGTCAGCCACGACCCTACGCTTGCCGATTGAGTCAAACTCGTTCTCCCTGTCTTTCACTGTTCAGGAGTATAGTACTCCTATAGACATCAACTATTCCTATCGCCTGAATGGTTATGAGGAGCAGTGGCATCAAGTGCAAGGTCTTAACCAGACGCTCAGCTACGCCTCCCTGCCTGCAGGCACCTACACGCTGGTGGTCAGTGCACAGCAGGGTAACGACATAAATAGCCAGACACAGATCAAGGAACTCAAGATCATCATCAAGGCACCTTGGTATCAAAGCCTTTGGTTCACGATTCTTATTGCAGTTCTATTTGTTGCCAGCGTACTCTATTCTCTCTGGTCTCTGCATTCTCTTCTAAAGAAGAAAAAAGATAATATAGAGGCTGTGCCATTAAGAAGAAGATATTGAAGACAATTTTCAAATAACATATAGCAAGTATCAAATAACATACCGCCCTCGCTACAAAGCATGAATGCAATGGTAGCGAGGGCGGTATGTTATTTGATACTTACTATTTGATACTTAGAAGTAAACGCCTAGGAGTTACTTCTTTGCCTTCTTGCCCTTTGCAGGAGCCGCTGGCTTTGGAGCCTCGAAGAAACCGTCACGAGAGAGCTGGTGGTCGAGGTTAGCGATGCCGAGGAGCTCGATGGCGGTGACAAGAGCGGTGCGCTGCATGTAGTCAGCGTTCTGCTTGTTGAGGATATCGCGCTCGGTGTGCCAGATCTCGCCATAGGTGAAGTTGAGGCCATAGACGTCCTCGCAGGTGAAGTCGAGGGTAGGAACGCCACGCATAGCGAATGCAGAGTAGTCAGAGCCTGCTAGGCCTGCTGGCTTGCGGTGTGCTGCACCCTTGGTATAGGTGAATGGCCAAGCCGCGGTAGCTGCGTCGACGAGAGGTTTGTTGACAGCTTCGAGGTCATTGTACATGCACTCAGGAACTGCGATACCTACTGGTGGCTCGATGCCGAAGTCGCGGTTGAAGACAGCTGAAATCTTGTCGAGCTCCTTCTCATGTGTCTTGCAATAGCCGTCAGCACCGAGGATACCGAACTCCTCACCTGCCGAGCCGATGAAGACGATGGTACGCTTTGGCTTAGCACCTGAGAGTGCGAGGAGACGAGCCATCTCCATGAGAGGGACGATGCCAGTGCCACAGTCCACAGCACCCGTGCCAGCGTCGTATGAGTCGAGGTGGCCCATAGCGATGACCTTCTCGTCAGGGAACTCGGTACCCTTGATCTCTGCTACGAAGTTGTAATACTTCACAGGACCAAGCTTGAAGTGGTTGCGGATGTCGAACTCGAGCCAGAAACGACGACGCTCCTGAGCGAGCTTCTTGATGACGTCGAACTGAACAGCGTCGAGCTTGATGTCTGGAGTATTTGGCAGGTTGTCGAAGTCGGTGACGATCTTCTCATCAATCATCGCACGGTCATAAAGTGCACGGAGTGGCACCTCAGCACGCTGGATGAAGCCAAGGACGCCAGCCTCGATCATCTCATCGTAGTACAATGCAGGATACTCCTGGAGTGGCTCTGCGGTGTAGGCGGTGCCATTCTGACGAGCGGCCATCATACCCTCACGGTTGCGCTTGGCGATCTCGACATTCTCAGCCTTGACCTTAGCACGGATCGAGTCATTCTTGTGTGAGTGCCCGACAGGGAAGCCGGTGCTGTTGCCCGATACGAGTACCCAGGCACCCTTGAGCGTACCCTTCATCTTCTGCAATTCCTGCTCAGTGGTTGGCTCAAGGACGACATGACCCAACTGGCAGCCATGGGTGCCGCTAGTGTACGATGGAGTGACGAAATGAAGGTCGCGGAGACCGAACTCCTCAGCGCCGACTGCACGGCCGAACCAAGCGTCGCGATTGAAGCCGTATGGCAGCTCGCCAACCTCCTCGAGGCGTACCTCTACACCCCACTTCTCGAATTCTCGCTTCATCCAAGCCTCTGCATTCTCGAATGCGTCAGAGCCAAGGATACGACCACCGAAACGGCCAGTCAACACATCGAGATAATAGCCAGCCTTAGGATTGTTGTTGTTCTCATCGATCATCTTCTGGATGGTCGATGGCTGTGCGACTGCGGCGGTAACGCCAAGGAGTGCAGTAGCAACAAGAAAAAGAAACTTTTTCATTGATTATTTTAAATGTGATTTGAAGTAATTATACACCTTAGTATATATATGATTGTTGCTATTGCCGCCACGGATGCCATGATCGCGGTTGGTATAGGTCATCATGTCGAAGTCCTTATCGGCCTGGACGAGCGTCTCTGCGAACTCGTAGGTGTTCTGTGGATGCACATTGTCGTCGGCGGTGCCAGTGACGATGAGGAGATTGCCACGGAGCTGTGAGGCACGCTCAAGACAGCTGGAAGCCTTGTAGCCGTCAGCGTTCTGCTGAGGGGTGCGCATGTAACGCTCGGTGTAGACGGTGTCGTAGAACTTCCAGTCAGTGACAGGAGCCACAGCCACGCCAGCGGCAAAGACATCGTTGCCACCACACATGGTCATACAGGTGTTATAGCCACCGAAGCTCCATCCCCAGATGCCGAGCTTAGAGCCATCGACATAAGGCAATGACGCCGCATAACGGCCGGCAGAGAGCTGATCTTCGCTCTCCTTGACGCCGAGCTGGCAGTAGGTCTGACGCTCCCACTGAGCACCACGTGCACCCGTGCCACGACCATCGAAACATACTGATACGAAGCCCTGCTGAACGAGATACTGCTCGAAGCCGAAGCCCCAGCTGTCGAGTACCTGCTGAGAGCCAGGTCCGCTGTATTGGAAGAGGACGGCTGGAGCCTTAGCACTGGCGGTAGCAGAGGCTGGCTTGATGATGTAGCCATTGAGGACGTCGCCACGCTCGGTGGTGAATTGTACGAACTCCTTCTTTGGCATGCTAGCCATCTTTGCCTTGAGCTCAGCGTTATCCTCCATCACCTTGATAACCTTGAGGTCCTTGACGGTCTCGAGTGTGACACGTGTAGGAGTCTCTGCATCGCTGTAGTAATGCTGCATATAGATGAAGCCTTTGCTGAAGGCTGCGCGATGGGTGCCACGGCAACCCTTACCATCCTTGCCACCGTTGAAGAGAGGCAGCATCTGGCCCTTAGCGTCGATCTTATAGATGCCACGGGTCAACGCTGCTGGCTTGTCGGCGCCATTGCCGAGCCATGCTACCTGCACGTAAGCGCTCTTGGTAGCAGCGTCGTAGCCATAGATGGCGGTGACGTCGAAGTTGCCCTTGGTGAGCTGGCGCTGCTGCTGGCCGAGGAGGTTATAATAATAGAGGTGACGATAGCCACTGCGCTCAGAGGCCCAGGTGAAGCCTTGTGGATCGAACTGCACAGCGTCGAGGTCTGACTCAGCGATATACTGCTCGTTGGTGTCCTCAACGATGAGCTTGGCTACACCGCTCTGTGGATTGACGAAGTAGAGCTGCAGACGGTTCTGTAGGCGGTTGAGAGTCATCACGGCCAACTGATTTTCGCTGGTAGTGAACTGGATGCGAGGGATGTAGCCATCTGCATCGACAGGCACCTTGAGCGCGGTGGTCTTCTTGGTGTAGACGTCGTACGACCACGCGGTGACGGTGCTATTGACCTCACCAGCGACAGGATATTTATAAGTATACTGACCTGGATAGAGCTCGAACTCATCGCGCGATGGGAAGGCACCGCGGTAGGTTGGCAGGTAGTACTGCTTGACAGGTGACTCGTCCCACTTGAGGTAGCAAACGGTCTTGCTGTCAGGACTCCAGGCGATGGCACGATCCATCGAAAACTCCTCCTCATAAACCCAGTCAGGGACACCATTGATGATAGCGTTGCGCTTGCCATCGTTGGTGATCTGACGCTCTGCCAAGTCTATGCCAGCGCTCATCACCTTGACAAGATAGAGGTCATTATCGCGCATGAAGACCACCTGACGGCCATCAGGAGCGAGTTGTGCTGCCTGAACCTTACCTTCGGTCAGACGCTTGATCTTGTCGCGCTTCACGCCACCTGCCTCAATGACATAATAGAAATAGTCGGCCTTGAAGCTGCGACGATAGATATACTCAGGATTGCTCCAGACTAGGAGACGTTCTTCGTCCTGACTGAGTTCGTAGCCACGGAGACGGACGCCATCGACGGAGGTTCCTTCCTCTGGTTTGACACTATTGAGGTTGAGCAACGTATCTACGGCCTGACCGTTGCTATACTGATACTTCACGATGGCACGGCCATCAGGCGTGATGGCGGTATAGTGCTTGCCATCGGCCGTACTGCGGAACGAAGCTACGCTCTTGCCGCTGAACATGCCAGTGCGAACGTCCTGCACGGTAAAATCGGCAGAGGCGGTGGCTACGGCGAGCGAAGCTAATGCAGATAATAAAATTTTCTTTGACATATTAATCCATTCTATTTTTATAATCTTCGTAATCGAAAGTCCTCAGAATCTCTGCACTGCCATCGAGCCTGAACATCGCAATGGCAGGATGCGACACACCATTGAACGTATGCGTCTTGACGGTGGTGTAGTGCAGCATATCTTCGAACACTACATAATCACCAATCTTCAGTGGCTCAGGGAATTCCCACGACCCGATGAAGTCGCCACTCAGACACGAGTTGCCACCCAGTCGGTAGATGTTCTTTCCTTCGGTGTCGAGAGCCAATGACTTCGCGCCACGCACAGCTGGCTGGTAAGGCATCTCGAGACAGTCAGGCATGTGACAGGCAAATGACACGTTGAGGATAGCGGTCTTAATGCCATGATTCTCCACGACATCGACCACCTGACTCAGCAGCGGACCTGTCTGCCATCCGAAGGCGCTACCAGGCTCCAGGATGATCTTGAGCCAAGGATAACGCTTCTTGAGCGCCTTGAGGACCGATACGAGGTGCGACGTGTCGTAGTCGGCGCGAGTCATGAGATGGCCACCACCGAGGTTGAGCCACTTGATCTGCTGGAACCAGCCAGAGAACTTTGCCTCCAGATGCTCTAAGGTGCGCTCTAAGGTATGGCTATCATCCTCGCAGTGGCAATGGCAATGGAAGCCTTCAATACCCTCAGGAAGACGCTCTGGCAGCTCATCGCACAACACACCGAAACGGGAACCTGGAGCGCAAGGATTGTAGAGCAAGGTCTCGATCTCGCTATACTCAGGATTGACGCGCAAACCACAGCTTACACCTGCCTGCTGCGCCTTTTTGCCATAGCGCTCAAACTGCGTGAGGCTATTGAAAGTGATGTGGCTCGAACATGCGAGGATCTGGTCGATGTTCTGATCGTCGTAAGCAGGACTATAGGTGTGAGCCTTCGATCCGAACTCCTCGTATGCCAATCTGGCCTCACTGACCGACGACGCCGTGGTGTGGGTGATATACTCGCGGAAAATCGGGAAAGTCTTCCACAACGCATAGGCCTTGAACGCCAGGATAATCTCCACGCCTGCCTTATCGGCCACACCCTTGATCAATGCCAGGTTGCGGCGCAGCAGTCGCTCTTCGAGCACATAACAGGGAGAGGGGAACTTGGAGTAGTCGCTTGGGAGAATGTCTGATTCAATCATATTTTATATAATTAACGCCTGCAAAGTTAAAAAAAAATCCACAAATATTAAAATATTTGAGAAAAAAATTGGCAAATCTGCTAAAATCATGTATCTTTGCGCCGCAAATTTCATTAATATTTGCTTTCCATGCTAAGGGTTGCATGGTTGATTGTTATTGTTAATTGTAAAACCGAGGAGCAAAGAACCTGCTATTTTGCTCACAAGTCAAATTAAAAAATGAAAAAGTGGCATATTGAGGACTCTGCGGAGCTCTACAATATTCATGGCTGGGGTGTCAACTATTTCGACATCAACGAGAAGGGACATGTGACTGTTACCCCTAAGAAAGATGGTGTGCAGATTGATCTGCGCGAAGTGATGGACGAACTGGCCCTGCGTGATATTCAGGCGCCGGTCCTTTTGCGTTTCCCCGACATCCTTGACAACCGCATTGAGCGTATGCGCCAGTGCTTCGACAAGGCAGCCAAGGAGTATGACTACAAGGGCGAGTGCTATAGTGTCTACCCGATCAAGGTCAACCAGATGCAGCCAGTTGTCAGCGAGATGGTCAGTCACGGCAAGAAGTTCAACCTCGGCCTTGAGGCTGGTTCTAAGCCAGAGCTGCATGCAGTCATTGCCGCTTGTACCGATTATGACTCATTGATCATATGCAACGGTTACAAAGACGATTCGTTCATCGAACTGGCTCTTCTCGCTCAGAAGATGGGTAAGCGCATCTACATCGTGGCAGAGAAACTCAACGAGATTGAGATCATCAACAAGATTGCCACCCGTCTCAAGGTGCGCCCTAATATTGGCATTCGCATCAAGCTGGCCTCATCAGGTTCTGGCAAGTGGGAAAGCAGCGGAGGCGACGCCTCTAAGTTTGGACTCACCAGCGCCGAGTTGCTCGAAGCCATGGAGTATCTCGAGGCCAACAACCTCAAGGATTGCCTCAAGCTCATCCACTTCCACATCGGTTCACAGGTCACCAACATCCGTCACGTCAAGACCGCCATCCGCGAGGCCTCACAGTTCTATGTGCAGATGCGCAAGATGGGCTTCAACGTGGAGTTTGTCGATGCAGGTGGCGGACTCGGTGTCGACTATGATGGCACACGCTCTGCCTCTAACGAGTCATCGGTCAACTACTCTATCCAGGAGTATGTCAACGACATTATGTACCAGATCATGGAGGCGGCCGACAAGAACGAACTCCCCCACCCTAACATCATCACCGAGTCGGGCCGCTCGCTCTCCGCACACCACTCTATGCTCGTCATGGAGGTGCTCGAGACCGCCACGCTGCCTGAGATGCCTGAGGAGTGGGTCGTATCAGAAGATGACCACGAGCTCGTGAAGGAACTCTACGAGATCTGGGACAACCTCACCCAGCGCTCAGCCTTGGAGTCTTGGCACGATGCACAGCAGATCCGTGATGAGGTGCTGCAGCTCTTCTCGCATGGCATGATCGACCTCAAGACTCGTGCACAAATCGAGAAACTCTACTGGAGCGTCACCCGTGAGATCAACGGCCTCGTACATAGCATGAAACGTGCGCCTGAGGAATTGCACAAGATCTCGAAGCTCCTGGCCGATAAGTACTACTGCAACTTCTCGCTCTTCCAGTCGTTGCCAGATATGTGGAGTATCGATCAAATCTTCCCGATCATGCCACTGCAGCGCCTTGATGAGCGTCCAGACCGTAAGGCCACACTGCAGGATATGACTTGCGACTCTGACGGTAAAGTTCCTTCGTACATCGCTGAGAACCAGATCGTCAATGCTATGCCAATCCACTCGCTCAAGAAAGGCGAGAAGTACTACCTCGGCGTCTTCCTCGTCGGTGCCTATCAGGAGATCCTCGGTGGCCTTCACAACCTCTTTGGTGATACCAACGCCGTACATATCGAAGTCAAAGATGATGGCTACCAGATCGAACAGACTATCGACGGAGAAACTGTCCAGGACGTCCTCCGCTGGGTAGAGTACGACACCAAGAAGATGGTCCGTACGCTCGAGACCTGGGTGACCAAGTCGGTCAAGACCGGTCGCATCTCTCTCGAAGAGGGTAAGGAATTCCTGACAAACTATCGAAACGGTCTCTACGGCTATACTTATCTGGAGAGAGAATAATCGGTTTTTTCGAATTCGATTACTAAGTACCAAATAACAAATAAGGAATATCACCATCCACGGCTACAGTCGTTGTCCGTGGATGGTGATATTTGATATATCAGAACTGCACCTGAGTCTGTAGCTGGATGCGGTTGCTTGGCTTCTCGAGCCACGCGCCATTGAGGCCTTGTGTCCAGGTGTCTGCCCAAGTGTACTGGGCCTGGAAGCGGCACCGGCGGAAGAACCAGTACTGAAGGCCGAGGACGAGCTGGGTGCGGTCACGGTTATAGCCCTTGGCAAAGTTGAAGTAATCGTAGGAGGCAATGACGTCCCAGCTGCCCTTGAGTGGGATGGAGGTAGTGAGGTAGCCTCCCCAAGAATTGGTCCTACCGTCGCGGCCGCCAAGGACCTCGCCACGTAGGGTGACGCTGCGATTCTTCCAGTAGTCATTGGCGCCACTCTTATACTCGAAACCGGCTGTCCAACGATCGCGGCGATAGGTCTCACCTTTGGCAATTCTATTGGGTTCTGGGATGTAGATCGACTCATCGAGTGCCGTTCCGTAACCCTTCTGTGCCGAGGCGACAAGGCGGAGGCCATTGAAGGGGCGATAGTCGAGTTTTACGATGACATCTTTCTTATTGTCAGCATCTTTCTTATTAACTCCGCGACCGTTCATAACCTCGAAATTATAGAGAAGTTTGCCACCGAAGAGCTCGCCATAGATGTCAATACCGAAGTCGCGACCGTAGTTGATGCCCCAGAGCGGATCAGAACCGCAGCCCGTGAGATAGGCGACTGCCTGACTACCGACATCTACCAGTTCAACGATGGTTGGCAATAGAGGGTTCTCGAGGGAGAGTTGCGTCTTAAACTGACCGAAACGCACGTTGAGCGACTTATCGTTGGAAATGCGGTAATCGGTATAGAACTCTTGTAGTACACTTGAGAAATCGTGCATGAGAAGGAATGACCAGCGATCGGTCACACGCGCTCTTGCCCAAAGAAGGGTACGCTTCACATCCCATGTGTTGGTGTTGGCTCCGTTGTTATGGACGTAGGTGTATCCTGCCTGCGCAAAGCCATTGACAGTGATGCGCGATGAGATGTCCTTGAGCCACTCTGGGCTTTCTGCCTCCTGGGCATGTATAAGAGTGGTGCCTGAGGTCAGGAGAAGCAAGGGGAATACCTTTTTGAGAAAATGCATATTTTTATATTAGGGAGATAAAAGGGAGTTATAGGGGAGTTTATAGGGACGATAGTTCCAGAGTCCAGTAATATCGTCAAAACATATCATACCGCAGGAAACCAGAATATCTGACACTCTGGACTTCCTGCGGTTTGAGGTTTTTGTTTTATCGGGTCAGCAATGAATACCTGATATTAGAAATATATAAATCCATGATGCGAATTTATACCTCATCCTCAGCATAGCCATAAGCGGCGCATGCGATGCTGTCGTACGAGAAGAGTTCCTCGTCCTTGAAGAAGCGCTTGATCTCAGCTACTGCGGTATCAGGGCCATCACTGGCATGTACGATATTCATCTGGCCGCTCATCGAGTAGTCACCGCGGATGGTGCCAGGGAGAGCCTTGCGACCATTGGTAGCACCTGCCATGAGACGAACGACTTCAATAGCGTTGACACCCTCCCATACGCAGACGATGACAGGAGTAGCCATCATGCTACGCTTGAGACCAGGGAAGAAAGGACGGTCGACTAGGTGTGCATAGTGCTCTGCAAGGATTGCGTCATTGAGCTGCATCATCTTCATTCCGACGAGTTTGAGGCCCTTCTTCTCAAAACGGTTAATGACTTCGCCGATAAGGCCGCGCTGCACGGTACAAGGCTTAAGGATTACAAAAGTTCTTTCCATGATTTATTCAGTTTTAAGTTTATAGTTATATTGCAATTTGCTCCAGTCGTGTTGAGCAATAGCGAAACATTTCACTCGTAGTTTTTTGCTCGATTGCTCCGCTGCAAAGATATGAATTTAATTTTGAAATTGCAAAGAAGAGTTGCATAAAATAGCAAAAAAAGATTAACAAGGGCATTTTAGGGACAAAAAGAGGGGGGATTTTTTGTCTATTTCATATTTAATATGTATATTTGCGCGCGTTTTTGGTTTATCCGCAAACGCAGGGCATTGAGTAAAATATAAAACAACATAACAATTATGAACATTTCTTACAAGTGGCTGAAAGATTATCTAAAGTTCGACCTCACCCCCGAGGAGACTTCGGCAGCCCTTACATCTATCGGCCTTGAGACCGAAGGCGTCGAGGAGATCGAGACCATCCGTGGCGGATTGAAAGGCCTGGTGGTGGGTTATGTGCTTACATGCGAAGCTCATCCTGACTCTGACCACATGCACGTCACTACGGTCGACCTCGGCACTGCCGAGTGGGTCAAGGAGGCATACGGCACCAACTGCACCATCACCGACGAGGGCCATTTAGTGGCACAGATCGTCTGCGGCGCGCCTAACGTAGCTGCCGGCCAGAAGGTCATCGTGGCAACCCTCGGCACCGTGCTCTATGACGGCGACCAGAGCTTCACCATCAAGAAAGCCAAGCTCCGTGGCATCAACTCCAACGGCATGATCTGCGCAGAGGACGAGATCGGCGTAGGCACCGACCATGCAGGCATCATCGTCCTACCAGAGGATACTCCGCTCGGCATCCCGGCCGCAGAATACTACCACGTGGAGAGCGACTATGTGATTGCCGTCGACATCACCCCTAACCGCATCGATGCGGCCAGCCACTACGGCGTGGCACGCGACCTCAACGCCTATCTGGGCGCCCACAACCTGCCAGGCGAGCTCACCAAGCCAAGCATTGCCAACTTCGACACCGTGCTGGCTGCCGACAAGCTCATCGCCAAGACTCTGCAGTCGCCATACCAGCCGATCAGCATCAAGGTAGAGAACGCCGAGGCCTGCCCACGCTATTCGGGCATCACCATCAGCGGCGTCACCGTGCGTGAGTCGCCAGAGTGGCTCAAGACACGCCTCCAGGCCATCGGCCTCCGCCCTATCAACAATATCGTCGACATCACCAACTTCATCCTGCATGAGACGGCTGTGCCAATGCACACCTTCGACGCAGACAAGATCAAGGGTTGCCAGATCGTTGTGAAGACCTGCCCTGAGGGCACCAAGTTCGTGACCCTCGATGGCAACGAGCACACCCTCTCTGAGCGCGACCTCATGATCTGCAACGCTGAGGAGCCGATGTGCATCGCCGGCGTATTCGGTGGCCTTGAGTCAGGTACGACCACCGAGACGAAGAATATCTTCCTGGAGTGCGCCTGCTTCCACCCAACCTGGGTACGTAAGACCGCTCGCCGCCAGCAGCTCTCGACCGATGCGTCGTTCCGCTACGAGCGTGGCGTGGACATTGACAACATCCCATACGCGCTGCGCCGTGCTGCCCTCCTTGTGAAGGAGCTGGCCGGTGGTACCATTATGGGCAACATTGTGGAGGAGTACCCAGTGAAGAACGTGCCTGCCGTCGTCGACCTCACCTATAAGCGCGTCAACGGCCTCTCGGGCATCGACATCCCTGTGGAGATGGTCAAGAAGATCCTGGGCATGCTCGAGATGGAGATCCTGGAGGAAAGCGCTGAGGGCGTGAAGATCCAGATCCCTGCCTACCGCGTGGATGTGACCCGCGACTGTGACGTCATCGAGGACATCCTCCGCATCTACGGCTACGACCGCGTGGAGCTGCCTAAGAGCGTGCGCACCAGCCCTGTCAAGAAGAGCTCGGCCGACGTGAGCAACCGCCTGCAGCAGATCATCAGCGAGCAGCTGACGGGTGCCGGCTACAGCGAGATCCTCTGCAACTCACTCACCGCGGAGGCCTTCTATGAGGGATTGGAGACCTACCCAGCAGAGAACCTCGTGCGTGTGATGAACCCACTCTCAAGCGACCTCAACGTATTGCGCCAGATACTGCTCTTCGGCGGCTTGCAGAGCATCATCCGCAACATCAACTATAAGAACCAGAGCTGCCGTTTCTATGAGTTCGGCAACACCGAGCACTACAACGCTGCCAAGCAGGCAGTGGTCAACCTACAGGTGATGGACGGCGAGAAGACCGCCCTCGAGGTACAGCAGGAGGGCCGCGGCATAATCGGCTACAGCGAGGAGAGCCACCTCGCCCTCTGGATGACGGGCAACCGCAACCAAGGATCGTGGGCAGTGGCCGACACCAAAGCGAACGTCTACGAGCTCAAAGCTGCTGTATTGAACATCCTGAAGCGCCTCGGCTTAGAGCAGCAGGGATTGAAGCAGCGCCAGTTCTACAGCGACATCTATGCCGTTGGCCTTGAGATTACCACCATGAAGGGTAAGGTGCTCGCCACCCTCGGCATCGTCAGCAACAAGATCCTCTCGAAATTCGACATCCAGCAGGAGGTATATTATGCAGACCTCAACTGGAAGACTCTCATGAAGGACGCTGCTAAGGTGAGCGTGCAGCAGCAGGAGATCTCGAAGTTCCCTCCTGTAAAGCGAGACCTCGCCCTCCTCGTCGACAACACGGTACAGTTCGCCGAGATCGAGAAGATGTGCTTCGACAATGAGAAGAAGCTCCTCAAGAGCGTCACCCTCTTCGACGTATATGAGGGCAAGAATCTCCCTGTCGGCAAGAAGTCGTATGCAATCTCGTTGATCCTGCAGGATCCGGAGAAGACTCTCAACGATAAGATGATCGAGAATACAATGAATAGGATCATCAAGGCGTTCGAGGAGAAGATGGGAGCTACATTGCGCTAATTTGAAAAATATTAAGAAAATAAAATAATAAAACCTAATCATGGGAAGAGCTTTTGAATATCGTAAGGCGCGCATCATGGCGCGTAACAGCAAGAACAGTAAAGCATTTTCAAAATTCAGTAAGGAAATCACGATGAGTGCTAAGGCAAGTGGTCCAGATCCTGATACCAACAGCCGCCTCCGCACACTCATCGCATCAGCTAAGTCGGCTGGTATGCCTAAGGACACCATCGACCGCGCTATCAAGAAGGCATCAGATAAGGATACCAGCGATTACAAGGAGTTGACCTACGAAGGCTACGGTCCATTCGGCATCGCAATCTTCGTAGAGGCTGCAACCGACAACAATACCCGTACCGTAGCTAACGTACGCTCTTACTTCACCAAGTATGGCGGTACTCTCGGCACTTCTGGTTCTCTATCATTCCTCTTTACCCGCAAGGCTGTCTTCACCGTCAAGAACAAGGAAGGCGTTGACATGGAGGAGCTCGAGCTGGAGCTCATCGACTTTGGCGTAGAGGAGATCAACCTTGACGAGGAGGAGAACACCCTCACCGTAGAGGGCGAGCCTGAGGCTTACGCTCAGATGCAGAGCTACTTCGAGGAGAATGGCTTCGAAATCGTTAGCGCAGAGTTCATCCGCTTTGCCAACGACACCAAGGCTGTGACCGAAGAGCAGCGTGTGACCCTCGACAAGCTTCTCGATAAGCTCGATGAGGATGATGATGTGACTGCAGTATATCACAACATCAAGGAGGAGGAAGAAGAATAAGACCCTCCCCCTGACCCAGTCGCGCCCCTCGATCCCCCGAACAGCGGGGGCAGAAATCCACAAGGGAGGGGAATAGTTAGTCACTTCGCGCGTACATTATTTCAATGTTCTCGTGAATAACATAAAATACGACATTTGATATTTGACAAATGAGCATACAGTTACAGAAAATACAGGAACTCATCAAGAACCGCGAGACAGCACGCATGGGTGGTGGTGAGAAGCGCATCGAGGCTCAGCATGCCAAGGGCAAGCAGACAGCACGTGAGCGCATCGAGGCACTCGTTGACCCTGGTTCGTTCGAGGAGACAGATATGTTCCTCATCCACCGTTGTACCAACTTCGGCACCGACAAAAGCCATCCATTCGGTGACGGCATCGTGACCGGTTCGGCTACTATCGGGGGCCGTCTGGTGTTCCTCTTCGCACAGGACTTCACAGTATCGGGCGGTTCACTCAGCGTTACCATGGCCGAGAAAATCTGCAAGATCATGGATATGGCTATGCGCGTCGGTGCACCAGTCATCGGTCTTAACGACTCAGGCGGTGCACGCATCCAGGAGGGTATTGCTTCGATGGCCGGCTTCGGCGAGATCTTCGAACGCAACATCCTCGCATCGGGCGTCATTCCACAGATCTCGGCTATCATGGGTCCTTGCGCAGGCGGCTCGGTTTACTCGCCTGCCCTCACCGACTTCGTATTGATGGTCAAGAACACCTCATATATGTTCCTCACCGGTCCTAAGGTGGTCAAGGAGGTCCTTGGCGAGGTTGTCGATCAGGAGAACCTCGGTGGCGCTAACGTACACGCTACCAAGTCGGGTGTTGCACACTTCGCTGCAGAGAACGAGGAGGAGGCCATCCAGATGATCCGCACCCTGCTCTCTTACCTCCCACAGAACAATATGGAGGAGGCACCACGCGTAGAGTGCACCGATCCGATCGACCGCATGGACGACTCGCTCAACGAGATCATCCCAGAGTCGGCCAATCAGGCATACGACATGTATCAGGTCATCGCATCGATCGTCGACAACGGCGAGATGTTCGAGGTTCACGCAGGTTGGGCAAAGAACATCATCGTCGGCTTCGCTCGCATGAACGGCCAGTCGGTAGGCGTCGTTGCCAACCAGCCAAAGGTAATGGCCGGCTGTCTCGACTCAAATGCTTCACGCAAGGCAGCACGGTTCGTACGTTTCTGCGATGCATTCAACATCCCATTGGTCACCCTCGTCGACGTACCAGGCTTCCTGCCAGGCACCGGTCAAGAGTACAATGGCGTGATCGACCATGGTGCTAAGTTGCTCTATGCTTACGGCGAGAGCACCGTACCTAAGGTGACCGTCACCCTACGCAAGTCATACGGAGGCTCTCACATCGTGATGAGCTGTAAGCAGCTTCGTGGTGACGTCAACTACGCTTGGCCATCGGCAGAAATCGCAGTAATGGGTTCTGGTGGTGCTGTGGAAGTTCTCTACGGCAAAGAGCTCAAGGCTGCCGAGACACCAGAGGCAAAGGCTGCTGTCGTTGCTGAGAAAAAGGCAGAGTATGAGAAGCTCTTCTGCAACCCATACGACGCTGCACACAAGGGGTACATCGATGACGTCATCGAGCCACGCAACACTCGTTTCCGCGTGATCCGCGCTCTCGAGAAGCTGCACAACAAGCGTGTGGAGAATCCGGCTAAGAAACATGATAATCTGCCACTGTAAAAAAGACCCTCCTCCTACCCCTCCACAAGGGAGGGGAGTAATTACCAAAATCAATATAAATATATGAAGAAAGTAATCATTTTGGGAGTGTTCCTTTTTACAGCCATTACCCCTGCATTGGCCAATAATGCAGATCGTTTCGGCGAGCAGGATCCTATCGGCTGGATGATGGCCATCATCTCGATGGGTGTGGTATTCATGGCTCTGCTGATCCTTTTCCTGAGCTTCAAGTACCTCTATCCTACGCTGGCATGGTGCGGCCTTCAGATCATGAAGATGTTCCATCGCAAGAAGCAGATCGAGCAGGTCAATGACCGCCGCGCTCAGGCGAGCAAGGCCCGTCAGGAGGCGAAGGAAAGCATCAGTAATGAGGAAGAGCTTGCTGCCATCATCGCTGTTGGCCTTTTCCTCAATGAGGATGGCATGCACGATCAGGAATCAGGTGTACTGACCTTGACTCCATCGGCATCAGCTTGGACGGGCGCAGGAAACAATCATAAGCGCTCACCTCTTCGCAAATAATCCATTTCCCATTTGACAAAAAAGATAATGAAAACTTATAAACTGAAACTCAACGGCAACCAGTACGAGGTAGCCGTCAAGGACATCAACGGCCAGAACGTAGAGGTAGAAGTCAATGGCAAGGCCTATACTGTCGAGCTTGCAGAGACTCCTAAGGCAGAGAAGCCTAAGCCAGTCATCGCACGCCCAGCCGCTGCTCCTTCGACTCCTGCTGCTGCACCATCTCCACGTCCTGCTGCTGGCGCTGCCGGTGCTACCAAGTCGCCACTTCCTGGCACCATCCTCAGCATCAACGTCACCGTTGGTCAGGCAGTCAAGGCTGCCGATTGCGCTGTCGTGCTTGAGGCTATGAAGATGGAGAACAATATCAACTGTGGCAAGGATGGCGTCGTAAAGGCTATCTACGTCGGCAAGGGAGACAACGTTCTCGAAGGCGCAGATCTGCTCCTCATCGAATAATCACTGTTGAACAAAATCAGTATTTACCAATTAAATAAATAAGGTATAATGAAAAAATTATTCTTTGCCGCTTTGGCTGCTGTTGCTGCTCTGACCAGCTGCACACAGAAGGTTCCTACAGTCGCAGAAGATGCTGCATATCTTGACAGCATGATGGTAGTAATCCGTCACATGGACAATGCAGAAGAGCAGGATGCTCTCTATATTAAGGTCATGAACGAAGTGTATTCTCGTCACCAGAATGACTCTCTCGGTCTTATGTGTTTCACCAACCTCGCAGACGAGTGGGATAGCGAAGCACTCAACACGGCACTTGCTACTGCAAGCGACCTCATCAAGAATGACGCTCGCGTACAGCGCACCGTCGTTGCTAAGGCAGCAGAACAGGCAACAGCTGTCGGCAATCAGTACTTTGACGTCGAGGGTACAGATGCTACTACCGGTGAAGCTGTCAAGCTCAGCGACATCGTCGCACAGGGCAAGCCAGTCATCGTAGACTTCTGGGCATCATGGTGTGGTCCTTGCCGCCGTGAGATCACCAACTACCTCTCGCAGTATGCTGAGAAGTATAAGGATCAGGTCAATTTCGTAGGTATCGCTGTCTGGGAGGACAGTGTAGAGGATACACAAAAGGCAATGGGCGAACTCCCTATCAGCTGGCCTGTCATTTTCGCTGGTGGCCGAGAGAACTCTCCTACCATCCAGTACGGCATCATGGGCATCCCTCATATCATGCTCGTTGGCGCTGATGGCACCATCCTTGGGCGCAATCTCCGAGGTGAGGCAATCGCAGAGGCGATTGAGAAGGCTATTCAATAATATTTATTTATAAGGAGAAACAAGGGATTCCCTTGTCTCCCTTGTTTCCCTTAATATCACTAATATAAAGAAGAGTAATGAGAATCAAGCGCATATATACGTTCATGCTGCAGACCTTCATCCCGCTCTTCCTCATGACGTTCTTTATCTGCCTCTTCATCGTGTTGATGCAGTTCCTGTGGCGTTATGTGGGAGATCTGGTAGGTAAAGGCCTGGGGGTCGACGTGTTGGCAGAGCTCTTCTTCTACGCGGCGCTGACCTTCGTCCCAATGGCTCTGCCATTGGGTATCATGCTGGCATCACTGATGACTTTTGGCAACCTTGGCGAGAGTCTTGAGCTGCTGGCAATGAAGGCTTCAGGAGTCTCCTTGCTCCGCATCATGCGTCCGCTCACCATCTTCATGGTCTTCCTGGCCATCGGCGCGTTCTTCTTCCAGGATCGCGTATTGCCGTATGCTAATACGAAGATGTACTCCATCCTCCTCGGCATCAAGCATAAGTCCCCCGAGCTTGAGATCCCTGAGGGAGTATTTTACAAGGAGATCAACAACTACAACATCTACGTTGATCATAAGGACTTTGACACCGGTCTCCTCTATGGCGTAACCATCTATATCTTTGATGGCTATAATATCGAGGATGCAATTGTCACGACTGCTGACAGTGCACGAATCTCTATGGCCGAAACCGGACGCCACCTCAAACTCACGATGTGGAATGGCGAGCAGGTCGGCACGTTCAAAGAAAATAACCGAGGCCGCTCGAATAGTGATCAACCGAAATACCGTCGTGAGTCATTCACTGAAAAGGAGATTTATGTACTCTACGACAACGATTTCGACCGAGCTGATGAGGAATCTATTGCCGATCGCCATGTAGGCAAGAACCTTGCTCAGCTCACCCATTCCGTCGATTCGCTCAACCAGCGAATTGACTCAATCGATTATGGTTACGGACAGCGTCTCAAGACATCTGTCTACTATAATCAGGTCTTTGACCGGGCGCGCAATGATAGTGCATATTTTGCTGCCACCACTGGTGCATACGATCCTGCGACTGACATCTTGGCAAAGAAATCATCCCAAGACAACAAACCGCAGTTGATGCTACCAATCAATCTCGACAGTATCTATGCCAGCCTTGAACCATCGCAGATGGAAGAGGTTGTACGCAAAGCGCAGGCAAAATCACAGAATGTGGTTTCAACCTTCGCCATACAGCAGGAGATGCAGACCTTCGAGCGAAAGAACATCAACTATCACGCCATGGAGATTCATCGCAAGTTCTCGCTCTCGATTGCCTGTCTGCTCTTCTTCTTCATTGGAGCTCCTTTGGGTGCCATCATCCGTAAGGGCGGTATGGGTGTGCCACTCATCACGGGCGTCCTCTTCTTTATCTTCTATTACATTATCGACAACACCGGCTATCAGGCAGCCAAGGAAGGTTCCATGGAGCCATGGTCAGGCATCTGGCTATCGTCCTTTGTCTTAGCGCCATTGGGCATCTGGCTCACCTGGCGCGCCATCAACGATACACCTCTCTTCGACTGGGATACCTACAAGATCCGCTTCCAGCACTTTATGCGATGGCTCATCACGACGTCGAAGCCAGTACTCCGAACTCTAAAGGCAAAGGTGCCTCACAAAAAGAGAATTAAAAAGGAAATACAATAACAAATAATATAAAACGAAACTACTACAATGGAACAGTTATCAGCACGCCTTATGGCCCTTTCGCCATCAGCAACATTGGCAATGTCTCAGAAGAGCCAGGAGCTCAAGGCTCAGGGACTCGACATCATCAACCTCTCTGTAGGTGAGCCAGACTTCAACACCCCTGACCACATCAAGGAGGCTGCCAAGCAGGCCGTGGATAATAACTTCTCTTTCTATACCGCTGTCCCTGGCTACCTCTCTCTCCGCGAGGCTATCTCGAAGAAGCTCAAGGAGGAGAATGGCGTTGACTTCGCTCCTACTCAGATCGTTGTTGGCAACGGTGCAAAGCAGGAGATCTGCAACGTCATCCTCGCTATCGTCGAGAAGGGCGATGAGGTCATCATCCCTACTCCAGCATGGGTAAGCTACTTCGAGATGGTCAAGCTCGCTGAGGGCGTCAACGTACCATTCCTCTGCGGCCAGGATCAAGACTTCAAGATCACCGCTGCTCAGCTCGAGAGCCTCATCACCGAGAAGACCAAGGTCGTACTCCTCTGCTCGCCATCTAACCCTACCGGCGCTATCTACAGCAAGGAGGAGCTTGCTGCCATCGCTCAGGTATTGGCCAAGTATCCTCGCATCGTAGTCATCGCCGACGAGATCTACGAGCACATCTCATACTGCGGCCAGCTCACTTCTATCGCTTCATTCCCAGAGATGAAGGATCGTGTAGTCATCATCAACGGTGTCTCTAAGGCTTATGCAATGACTGGCTGGCGTATTGGTTTCTGTGCTTGTCCTGCTTACATCGCTAAGGCCGTCACCAAGCTTCAGGGCCAGTATACTTCAGGTTGCTCAAGCATCGCACAGAAGGCAGCAGAGGCTGCTTACAATGGTTCGCAGGAGTGTGTAGAGGTTATGCGTCTGGCTTTCGAGCGTCGTCGCGACCTCATCTTCGGCCTTGTACAGGAGATCCCAGGCTTCCGCCTCGACAAGAAGCCACAGGGTGCATTCTACGTCTTCCCAGACGTCACCGCACTCTTCGGCAAGAAGACCGCAGACGGCAAGACCATCAACAACGCTGACGAGTTGGCTATGTATCTCCTCGAGACAGGTCATGTTGCTGGCGTTACCGGTGCTGCTTTCGGTGCACCTGACTGCATCCGCTTCTCTTACGCTACCTCTGAGGAGAAGATCACGGAGGCAATGCGCCGCGTGAAGGAGGCTGTAGAAGCATTGGTATAAGCCAATGCTTCAAGTTAAAAGTTAAGAGTAAAAAGTTCTTGCTTCACGACGGTTAGCAATTCTGGACTTTTAAAAATGAATAAATCATTCCTGACAGCAGATAACTCTTAACTTTTAACCCGTAACCTTTAACTTTTTAATTTTTTCGCATGAAAAAATTCACAAAAATCTTCTGCATCACCCTCTGGTCCTGCTTCGTGCTTGGAGTACTGGCGCTGTGGGTCCTCTTCTATCAGATCAGCATTGGCAATATCGGTTACATGCCTCAGCTAGAAGATCTGGAGAACCCAAAGAGCAAGTACGCCACCATCGTATTCAGTGCCGACAGTGTGGAGTTAGGACAGTTCAGCCAAGCCAAGGAGAACCGTGTATTCATCAACTACAACGAGCTCTCTCCTAACCTGGTCAACGCCCTGATTGCCACTGAGGATGCCCGCTTCATGTCGCATTCTGGTATTGATATGAAAGCGCTTTTCCGCGCCATCTTCAAGACCGTCCTGATGCACCAGAAGCAGGCAGGTGGTGGTTCGACCATCACTCAGCAGCTGGCCAAACAGCTCTATACCGTCGACGCGGCATCGGGACTTTGGGAGCGTGCGATGCAGAAACCCATCGAATGGGCCATTGCCGTCAAACTGGAGCGCCTTTATACTAAGGAGGAGATCATCAACATGTATCTCAACAAGTTTGACTTCTGCTACAACGCCGTCGGCATCCGCTCTGCTTCTCGCATCTACTTCGACAAACTTCCAAGTGAGCTCGACGTGCAGGAGGCTGCCATGCTCGTAGGCATGCTGCAGAACCCTTCGATGTTCAATCCAATCCGTCGACCAGAAAAGACCACTCAGCGCCGTAGCGTCGTTCTCGGACAGATGGTCAAGGCAGACTACCTCACCCAGGCAGATGCAGATTCGCTCAATCAGCTGCCACTCCTCCCTCTGACAGATAAAGACGGACGCTATAAGCTGGCCAATTCGGCCGATCATAAGTCAGGTCTTGCACCTTACCTGCGTGAGTATCTCCGCAAAATCATGCGCGCCAAGAAGCCAGAGCAAAAGAACTACGCCTCTTGGCAGGATCAGCAGTACAGCGACGATTCCCTGGCATGGGAAACCAATCCGCTCTACGGTTGGTGCAATAAGAATAAGAAACCGAATGGTGACAATTATAATCTGACGACCGACGGTTTGCGCATCTACACCACCATCGACTCACGTATGCAGCGCTATGCAGAGACTGCAGTCGTTGAGCAGTTGCGCGACGTCCTGCAACCAGAATTCACCAAGGAGAAGGCTTCGCAGAAGAACGCGCCTTATAGCCGTAAGCTGACCGACGACGACGTCAAGAATTCCCTCACCCGTGCCATGCGCCAGAGTGACCGCTACAACACCATGCGTGCAGGCGGATATACTAAGGAGGAGATTGAGAAGGCCTTCCAGACCCCTGTCGACATGAAGATATTCAGCTGGGAAGGAGAGATCGATACGATCATGACTCCATGGGATTCCCTGCGCTGGCAGAAGCAGTTCCTACGCGCTGGTTTCCTCTGCATGGATACCTGCGGTTACGTCAAGGCATACGTCGGAGGTCCAGACTTCTCGTTCTTCCAGTATGACATGGTCACTACCGGCCGCCGTCAGGTAGGTTCTACCATCAAGCCATTCCTCTACACATTGGCCATGGAGAATGGCCGCACGCCATGCGACGAGGAGCTCAACTCACAGCCAGTACTCTACGACGCCGTCGGCCGCCCTTGGACGCCTCGTGACGGTGGCAAGGAGCGCATCGGCGAGATGGTCACCCTCCGCTGGGGTCTGATGCGATCGAACAACTGGATTTCAGCTCGTGTCATGAGCCGCATGACCCCTGAGGCCTTCGTCGACTTCCTGCATAGCGCAGGCATCCATGCACATCTTGATCCAGTATTGGCTCTCTGCCTCGGTGTCTGCGATATCTCAGTCGAAGAGATGGTCACCGGCTACTCAGCTTTCCCAGGACACGGCATGCGCTCTAATCCAATCTACGTTACTTCGATCTGCGATAACTCTGGCGTCGAGATCGCACACTTCGAGCCACAACGTCAGGAAGTCTTCTCAATGGAGGCATACCTTAAGATGCTGCCGATCCTGCGCGACGTTGTCGATGGTGGTACTGGCGGACGTATCCGCTCACGCTATAAGATCACCGCTCCGATGGGAGGTAAGACAGGTACGACCAACGACAACTCCGATGGCTGGTTCATGGCCTTTACCCCAAGTCTCGTGGCCGGCACCTGGGTAGGTGGCGAGGAACGTAGCATCTGCTTCGACAAGATGACCTTCGGACAGGGTGCTTCGATGGCTCTCCCTATCTTCGCTAAGTTCATTGAGAAAGTCTATGCCGATCCTGCCTTACCTTACAAGCAGAACGAGCAGTTCTATTATCCTTCTGGCTACGATCCATGCGCCGTGGGCAGTATGGTCGAAACTCAGGCAGAGGCGCCTACCGTTGGCGAGCATGGCATCTTTGACTAAATAACACTACCAACGAATACTATAAAAAGACTTAACAAGGGTGTATCCCTTACTATTTTCATTATTAATTTTTAATTGTAATTATTATGAAGAAGTATCTTGCAGAAATGGTTGGTACCTTCGTACTTACCCTTCTCGGCTGCGGCGCAGCTGTCAGTCTCAACTGTGGTGTTGACACCGCATCAGTAGTAGGCACCTCATGTGCTTTCGGTCTTGCTGTTGTTGCTATGGCCTATGCTATCGGCGGTATCTCTGGTTGCCACATCAACCCTGCTATTACCTTGGGTTGCCTCCTCACCAAGCGTATCTCTGGTAAGGACGCAGGTATGTATATGATATTCCAGGTAATCGGCGCAATCCTCGCTTCATGTGTTCTCTATCTCATGGTTAGCACTTCTCCTGAGCTCGCTCTTGGCACCACCACTGGCGCAAACGCATGCAGTGGCACTGTAGTCAATGGCCTCATCGCAGAGATCGTCCTCACCATGATCTTCGTACTCGTCGTTCTTGGCACCACCGATTCAAAGAAGGGCGCTGGCAACTTCGCTGGCCTCGCTATCGGTCTTTCTTTGATCCTTATCCACCTCGTAGGCATTCATTACACTGGTACTTCTGTTAACCCAGCTCGTTCTATCGGTCCTGCTCTCTTCCAGGGTGGCGCAGCTCTTGAGCAGCTCTGGGTATTCATCGTTGGACCATTCGTAGGTGCAGCTCTCGCAGCTGGCATCTGGGGTTGCATCGGTTCTGATTGCGACAAGAAGTAATTCATACTTTTCATGTGCTATTGAAAGCACTTGAAACCATTAAGCTCCCCTCACTACTTGATTTTTGTGAGGGGAGCTCATTATATATAAATAAAGAAATACCCAGATAAGGGAGAGATGTCAATTAAGACTTACTATCTACTCTTAGAATTTCAGACTGACCCCGCCCATGAAAGTAGCACGTGGCATAGGATAACCTGCAATGATTTCATATTTTTGAGCCAGAAGGTTATCTCCTTTTGCCCAAAGCTGTACGAATGGACATAGCTGGTAGCTTATAGAGGCATTGAGGAGAGTAAAGTTATTTCGATCAGTGGTTGAGACATAAAGACCTGCTATATGCTGAATGCCAGCCATCAGCGACCATTTACCGAAATTTGAATCTACACCGATGTAACCCTTGTAGCGTGGAGCTCCGACCATAGGTTTGTGCATGTAAAGGTAAGAGTGGTTTGTCATGAGTCGTACTCTGTTATTGACACGCCATTCAAGTTCCCCTTCCATACCCTTATTGATAAAGTCTCCTGTATTGACATTACGTCCAGCTACTGCCTGGATAAGGTTATCACCCTCCATAAAGAAGAGATTAACACCGTAGGACACTGACTCCAAAGCCCATTATGGCTCGTTGGGAAACAAAGATTCCTGGGACTTGCTCAGTTAATGTAGGAAGTACGTTAGTTCGCTGATTGACAGTCAAAGCGTGCCGGTCAACGACACTGACTGTCACAGGCAGGTTACGTGTAGTCGTAGCGGCACGTGTACCTGTTACTACTACATTCTTAAGACTTATCGTATCACTCTGTGCTTGTAAAACCGAAGCCATAAGACACATAGTAATTGATAAAATACCTTTGATAGAAAACGCAGATTCCTCTAATTTGAATTTTGGAAAAGATAATTGTAGCTTCATTTGTATTACTAGTGTTGTGTTATTGAAATCAGAACTTAAGATGCACCTCTTTCCCGAAAGGAGCGAGTGAAAGGTGAGCCATCTTGAAATGCTGCTTGCCGAATGGGATGCCGATGATGGTGATGCAGAGAATCAAGCCGAAAAAGATGTGACAGATCCACGACCATAGACCGCCGAAGATCAGCCAGAGCAGATTCAGCGGGATGCGGATACAGCCAGGAGGACAATCTGTACTCTTTACCTCCGAACCGAACGGCCACAGGCAAAGCAAACCGATCTTGAAAGTCTGCAGCGCTACCGGAATACCGATAATTGTCACGGCAAGCGCCAAGCTGCCAGTAAAATAACCGATAGCTGCCTCCAAGCCTCCAAAGACCCACCAAAGAATGTTTCCAATAAATTTCATAATAGTATAAGTTTAGAGTTATTATTATTCGTTTTTCCCTCCAGAAAGAGGCTCTCATTTAAAAACAATAAAGGGCCAGTCATCACGACGGCCTTTTATTTAATTTACCTAATTACCTTAAAAAACTTACCAAATTATAAACACAATACCATGAAAAACACTGCAAAGATACGGGGTTTCCCGATATCGTGCAAACTATTACACACTTTTTTTCGATATTGGCCTATAATTTGGCGAGTTTTGTCAGTGTTTGCTAATTTTGCTTAGCAGATTGCTTTTATTTCTTATCGATGCAACGATAATTTCCACTCAGATGCATGAGAGCAAAGAGTCGGAGCAATCCATCATAATAAGCGTCAAAATAACCGTCAGCGAAAGGTTTATGCTCCGCATTCCAGAGCTGATCGATGAACTCGTAGTTCTTAGGATGCGAGGTGAGCAAAGAAGCAGCTGCAGAAGTAGCTACAAGACCGAGGCCGTGACGGAGCGCGGTCTTACCTCCTGCAGGAAGGATACGCTTAGGGAGCGAACCATCGACATTGTACTGATCCATGAAGGTCTCAAGGCCCTGGCTGTAGAGGAAGTTCTGGATGGTCTCGCCATAGTTGCGCTGCCATACCTTATCCTTGCAAGCCCAAGAGTAGTCAAGAGCGATGTTCATAGGTACACGCCATGAGTCGAAACGGAACTCGTCGCCGATGATACCACGGCTGTTACGCAAGGTACCGTCGTAGTTGTTATAGTCAGGATTGAGACCAGTCATTGGGTGGATACTCTTGTGGAGGTACTCACGGCTTACGCGTGCACACTCCATCCAGTAGTCACTGCGACCGTCATCAGCATACTTTGCCCAAACCTCATAGAAGGCTGGCAAATGGTATGAAGGATCGGTATAGTCAGCACCTGGCACGAAGGTAATGAGCTTGGTCTCAGGATCGATGAGCGAGAGGGTCTTGTCTACCATCTCTGGCTTTGGACGCTCGAAGCCCTCTGGCCATGGCTCACCCGGACGAGGCCATTTGAAGCCCTCTGGCATCTTTGGCATCTGAGGCATCTGTACGACTCTTGGCTGGATAACGTCAAGAAGGTACTGAGCCTCCTTCTTATAATTAATAGCGCCATTGTCTCCCCAGCGGTTGCTGGCAAAGAGAAGCGCGGTGATATAATAGAGCTCACCGTCAGAAGCAGGACCGTTAGCATTAGAAGTACCATCAGGACGACAGCTCCAGCGGAAGTAACCCTTGTGCGAACCGTCAGTCATCTGCATATACTTCTTTCCCCAGCGCCAGATACGGTCGAAGATCTCCTGCTTGTCAAACTGTACAGCAATCATCAGGCCGTATGACATACCCTCGGTACGAGCGTCATTATTCTTGATATCGCTGATATAGCCCATATCATTGCCTACCTCGAAGTAGACCTTGTTAGGACCATAGAATACATCATTGAATACCTGCTGGAGCTTAGCGTCGATCTCAGCCTGAGTATAACCTGCCTCGAGGAGGACGTTGCGATACTGACCGGTCTCCATGCCACCCTTATTCCAAGGCTCAAGAGGCTTCTTGGCATTGAGAGTGATCCAGTCAATCTCTACGCCGTTAGCCTTGCCGCTGTTGGTCATAGTAATGTCGTAGACACCAGGAGCTACTACAGGAACGTCGATGCATACGACCTCCCAACCGTTGGTCTTGTTAACCTTGAGGTTCGCGTTGATCTTTGGCAATGCCACTGACTGCATCACTGGCTGGAGCTTGAGCTGGAGGTCAGCACCCTTAGCTGCACGGACGCGAAGCCATACCTTAGTAGCAGGAGCGTTCTTTACCTCCGCCTTCTCATAGCGTACCCATGCCTGTGGATCGAGAGCGATCTTCCAACCGTTGAAACGGAGAGTTGTGTCGGCCTTGATTTCCTCAGGGCTGTTTGCCCAGTCGATGCTGGCACCCTTGGCACTGATAGCGCTGTAACGGTCGAGCTGGATCTTCTCAGCAGCGTCAGAGATACCGACACCGCGGAGGGTTGGGATTACCTGCTTGATGGTACCATCCTCATTGAATGAGAGGCTATCTACGCGGACACTACGGCTCTTATCGAAGTTTGGAGAATAGTCATTGTGATGATAGAAGAGATACCACTGACCCTTGAACTCGACGATCGAATGATGGTTGGTCCAGCAGCCTGTAGGAGACTCTGCCATGATGAGTCCCTTGTACTCGTAAGGACCCATTGGGTTATCGCTCATGGCATAAACCAAAGCCTCGGTTGGATTATCGAGCACCTCTCCCTTATCATTCTTATCGCCAGCCTTGTAGCGGACCCAAGGATAAGTAAGGTAGTACTTGCCATTACGCTCGAAGGCGAAAGGACCTTCCTGCAGGCCTGCCTGTGGCAGATCCTTCGAGAGGTTAACGCCTACTGATTTCATTTCGAAGTTACCGAACTTACGCACCGAAACCGGATTATCCTCTGCCAGCTCCAGCAAGTTGTTCTTCATCTTGGCTACATTCAGGCCACCACTGCCCCAGAAGATATAGTTCTCGCCATTAGAACACTGAAGGACACATGGGTCAATGCCACCGATACCTTCAATCTTATTTGGCTCAGCCTTGAATGGACCGTAAGGGGTGTCTGAAATAGCCACACCTACACCGAAGCCACCGCCACGCTGACCTTCAACTGGCTTTGAAGCATCAGGGAAATAGAAATAATACTTACCGTTAGGACCCTGCACACAGTCAGGAGCCCACATAGAGTAAGCGGTAGGATTGCCCCAAGGGACATCCTTCTGATCGAGGATCATGCCGTGATCGGTCCAATGCACGAGGTCGGCACTTGAGTAGACATGATAGTCGGCCATACAGAACCAGTCCTGACGTGCATCAGGATGCTCAGATGGGGTGATATCATGCGATGGATAGACATACACGCGGTCACCGAAGACGCGTGCAGTAGGGTCGGCTGAGAAGTTTCCGCTAACAAACGGATTCTGCGCCTGCACCAGGGTACATCCTGCAGCCATCAAGGCTGTAAGGACGAGGGGGAATTGTAACTTCATCGTTTTTCGATAGATTTATTGTGGTAATGATTTTTAAATGAAAAAATGATAGAATTAAATAATGATAGAATTCCAGCCTGTAGAAGTTCCTTCTGGCATTCTTTCATTTTATAATTTTATAATTCTTTAATTTCATTAGGTGTTGCAAAGATATTAACATTTGACCATATAAACAACCTTTATAATAATAAAATGTGTATACAGCAATAAAATTTAAGTTATTTTGTAACTTTTCGCGCAGAAAGGTCTCGTTGTTCGGCAGAAATAATTATCTTTGCACACCCATATTCATCTTCATCGGTCATGATTCGCATCGTCTGCTCCTTGCTTTTCCTCCTCTGCTTCCTGACGGCCTGCCAGGCTCCTGTGGCAGAAGTACCAGAGCCGGCCAATGCCATCTATTACTGGCGCTCGGAGCTGCGGTTGAATCAGGAGGAGCGCGACTTTCTGCACGATCATGACATCTCGAAGGTCTATCTGCACCTCTTCGACGTTGTGAGGCGCGACGGACACTTGCAGCCGCAGACGACGCTCGAAGTGACCGACTCCTTCCCCATCGGCACCGACATCATCCCCATCGTCTTCATGACGCCTGATGTACTGAAGGACACGACCGATGTCAGCCAGCTCCCACACCTCATCGCACAGCGTGTCAGGCAGATGATGGTGCAGAATGGGATGGGATCACCGAAGGAACTGCAGATCGACTTTGACTGGACAAAGCGCAACGCTAAGCCCTATTTCCAGTTCCTGGAGCAACTCAAGACAGCCATCGCGCAGGAAGGCATGCAGCGCCTCTCGGCCACCATCCGTCTGCACCAGCTGAGCATGGTCGCGCCGCCCGTCGACTATGGCGCGCTGATGGTCTACAACGTCGGCAACCTGCAGGATCCTGATGAGGAGTGCAGCATCCTCACCACCGAATCCGTCCGTCCCTACCTGCGCCACCTGAAGGACTATCCGCTGCCGCTCTGCGCCGCCTTGCCTGTCTACAGCTGGAACCTTCTCTTTCACGACCATCAGTTCCGCTGCATCCTGCGTGGCATTGAGATCAATGACACAGCCAGTTTCATCCGGCTCGATGACTCGCACTATCAGGCGCTCCGCTACCAGATTATCCCTCCGAACACGGTAACCAGTTACAGCGACGGACGCGTCTATCCGAGCGACATCGTCCGACACGAATCCGTCTCGGCCGAGACCTTGCGTGAAGTACATTCATTGCTTCGCAAGCACCGTCCTGGCATCACCAGACAGACCATTCTCTATCACCTCGACAATAATCAACTCAAAGCATATCGACATGATGAAATCCAGAAACTTTTTTCTGACCGTTAGCCTCTGCGTGGCCGCCCTCTGGCCAAGCCAGGCCTGCATTGACTATGAGGATCCCTCGCACTTCAACCTGTTCTACTGCGCTCCAGAGATGCCTGACATCGATGCTAAGCGACTCGACGAGTCGGTGCAGTTCTGGAGCAAGTACCTTGGCGTTCCGGCCGATCAGGACTTCGCCAATGCCGTCGATAATATCTATGAGTACCAGTTCGAAGAGGAAGAAGAGGGCAATCTCTTCATCACGACACTCCGCAAGCAGGGCAAGACCGATGCTTTACAGCTTGTAAGGCTCAACTTTGAGCTCAATCAGCTGACCGGCTCTTCTAATGGCTGGTACTATCGCAAGACCACTCCGGCAGAATACAACGCGTTGCTCACAAAGATCGATGCGCTGCGCCTCACCGGCGACCTCTCGCGCCGTAAGACCTTCCTCAAGATGCGCTGTCTCTTTGCGCTCAAGGACTATGACGCCTGCCAGCGCCTCTGGGATATGTTCGCCTCGAAGTGGGAAGACTCGCCACTCAAGCAGCGTGCATACGGCTATGTGGCAGGCATCTACTTCCGCAAAGGCCAGTTCGACAAAGCCATGCAGATCTACTTCGAGCAAGGCGATGCCGGCAGCATCCGCATGTGTGTGAACCGCATCCTGCAGAATTCGACCATCGAACAGGAATATGAGAAGGATCCGAACGCTCCGATCCTCGCACATTTCCTTGAGGACTATGCCAATTACTTCTACCACTCGACGTTCGATGAGTTCTGGAAGAGCGACGAGAAGGAAAATCCGATCTGGAGCGCCGTCAACCGTCAGCGTGAGAAGATGCTGGCGCTCGTCGACCGTGTCATCAAGGAAGGCAAGACCAACGATCCTCAGATGTGGCAGGCCTTTGCCGGCTTCGTGCAGATGGCTAAAGAGAATAACGACCAGGCCTATCAGATGCTCGAGAAGGCAGAAAAGATGAAGAAAGGTGTCATGTCCGACCGCATCGGCATCTACAAGCTGGCAGCCGCACTGAAGATGCAGCAGAAACCTGCTGGTTTTGAAGACTATGTAGGCCGTACGCTCGCCTATTACTTTGCTGCTCAATACAACACGGCATACAGCGAGGCGACCCGCAACATCATCCATTCGGCCTTCAGCTTCGAGGTCAGCAATCGCCTCAACGAATATCTGGAGGCTAACAAGCCTGCTCACCTGCAGCTGCTCGGTAAGCTGGCATTCTCAACGCCAAGGCGCATCTATGAGTTCGACTATAACAACTACAAGTCCGATGACATTCGCCAGATCCTCGCACTCGTCAAGGACGGCACCTCTGACGTCCTCACGCAGACGTTACTTAAGGAATGTGCCATCACAGAAGACGCCTGCAACGAGTACCTCGGCACTTTGCTGATGCGCGAAGGCAAGTTCCAGGAGGCCGAGCCTTATCTGGCCAACGTCAGCCAGTCATACATCTGGGATCTCAGCATCGAGCCGTACCTCTTCATGCGCGAAGTCCCCGGCCAGATTTTCACGCGCAAGAATATGGCAGAATACTACGACATGGAGCACGTAGAGGGCAATCCGAAGCTCAAATTCTGCCGCAAGCTCATCGGCCTGCAGCAGCAGGTACAGGACGGCAAGAAAGACGAAAAGGCACGTGCTGCCATCGAACTGGCCAACCTTCTCTACCAAGGATCTCCTGCTGGCGATCTCTGGGCCATGAGCCAGTACAGCTGGTCACAGTGGGGTCCTGTATTCAATCAGTTCGACCTCATGGCCGTCGACCTCCTGCACACCGCCATCGCCACTACCAACGACTATAATCTCCTCAGCCAGGCGTACTTCGGCCTCGCGGCTACCCCTGTTGCCGACTACAACATCCCGACCATCGCCAGCACTGGCATCTTCTATCCGGATGCTGAGCCTGAGCGAACCGAGACCTGCAAGACCAACATCGAGGGCTACCGCTGGCTCATCAAGCAGAAAGACCACAGCAGCGTCGTCTACTCTACCTGCGACTGGCTCAAGCTCTATCAGCCGGAATCTCTTGACTAAGAAATAAGCCATGGACATACCACAGAACCGCATCGCTCCATCTGAAAGCTTTGTACAGAAAGAAACAGCCACACTATCAATCTCTCAGAGAATACCCTACCGACACCCCGATTCTCTGCGTATCATCATAGTGCCAGTGTGCAAAATGTGTGTCTGCGCCGAAGTATTCACGCTTCGTGGTTCCTGTGCGGAAGAGATCTTCGGCACGTAGGGAGAAATCGAAACGACCGAGCTGGAAGGATGCTCCGAGATTGAAGGTAGTAGAGTGGTGATGAAGGACGGCACCCAGGTGACCGGAGGTCTGTAGATGTAGATCGGCCCAGAACTGCAGGTTGTCGCGGAAAGAATAAGGACAGTGCACGTCGAGGAAGAAGACGGGACGACGGAAGGTCTGACGACGACCATCGTCAGTAGTCATGGAGAGATCCTGCATGTGCAGATTGGTAGAAGCGACAGGGGCAAAATGACCGAAATGTGGTGTATAGGTGATCCCAGCGCTCAGCTCCTCAGCATGAGGAAGGTTAATGTAGTCGAGTATCTGCGTATCGAGCGAACGTCGCACCGTGCTGGCAATAAAGTTGCGTGTATGCTGGTATCTGAGTGAAGCATAGAGTGAGCCATGACGGTATTGCAGATTAAGCACATGACGCGTGGCAGGTGTCAGGTCAGGATTACCACTCACGGGCATCATGAACTGATTAAAACGCGTGTAGCCATTGAGCTGATTATAGTTAGGACGTTGTGTACGGACAGAATACGACAATGAGAGACCTGATGGAAAGCAGACATCAGCGTATGGAAGCAGATAGTTCTTGTCGTGGCTGCTGCGCCGTCCTGCCTGCGAGATAGCAGTATGCAGGAACTCATCACGAAGACCGACATGGAAGGTGACCTTAGGCAACGTCCACTCGGCAAGAGCATAGAGTGCCGTCTGCGTCTCTTGACGAAGCGTCTGCGCATGCAACTGTCCTTCGAAGCGGATATCATCGACGCGACGGGTATTTGTAAACTCGTTGCCTATCGACAGATGACCGTGTGAGAAGGGAATGCGGACATCTATCTTTCCTGCCCACAGATCGTTACCGATACCATTGTTACGAGTACCCAGCAAGGAATCTACGGATTGATTCTCTGATGATTCATGCTGTAGGATGCTCAGCTTGTCGCTGTAGTACTCCATGTCGGCAAGAATCGCCGCCTTACCCCAGTCACCAGCGTAGTGGAGCTTGGCATTGTGGCGAGGGCGGTAGTCGAGGTTCCATTCGCTTGTTGCCTTGACGCTCAGGTCGCTCGTGTTGTCAGTGTCGAAATATCCACTTCCTATGCCGAGAAGTCTTGACCAATAGGCAACGGGATGCAGGATGTCGAGCATCTCATATTTCACGCTGAGCGAATGTTGCTCATTCCAGCGATAGGAGGTCTGGAAATAAGGATTGATAGAGGTGACGACAGGAGTAATCTTATTTTTGACTCCCCACAGCTCATTCTCCTGATATTCATGTGCATCGCGGAAGAGTACGCCTCCTGAGAGTTGCAGACACGCGCCTTGCCAGCGTAGTTTGACATTCTCCTGATGCACATTGCGATGTCCGCGCGAAGCATCGAGCTGTGCCATGAGATCAAAACCGCTCTTATGCACTGAGGTAGAGATACGTATGACCGTGCCACTCTGAGAAGGATAGGAAGGATCGGCGGCTTCGAGCAAAGAGATACGACTGATCTCCTCTGAGCGCAGAGAATAGAGTTCGGTAGGGCTGCTGACCAGGACGCCGTCGATGTAGATGACAGGTGTGCGATTATCGTGCAATGTAACCTGCTGCTGGCTGACTCTTAACCCAGGCAGATAGGCAAGCAAGTCGATAACACTGCCACGATGAGCAAGCTCCGATCCCTTGATATCGAGGACGATGGCAGCATTTCCTTGATCTGGTAATAATGGCAGATGCTCCAGCACCAGCACCTCGTCAAGACGATACGAACGGATGGCATCGCGGAGGTGTCTCTCCGCGTCATCTTCCTCCTGCCGGCCAATGAAGATATTCTTACCTTCCTGTCGTACGCTGATCGGATAGTCCTTGAGCACGTTACGGACGGCTGCGAGAGCGTCTGTGTGGTCGATGACAGCATTGACGGTGAGGTTGTCCAACTCATCGACAATGAAGTGGATATGCACATCCGAAAACGCCTCATCGATCTTACTCAAAGCGTACGACAAAGGCGCATCCTGAAAGACAAGATGCACCCTTTGCGCCCATAATGCGGAGACGCTGAGCCAAAGGATGAGGAGGAGCGAGAGGATGCGCATAGAGGTAGATTATTCGACGATAAGCGTGTCTTTGTTCTCAATGCGAAGCGAGAAGCCTCCTAACTGATTGAGCTGCGCCACGGCTTCCGAAAACCTGAGATCTTTTTCTATCTGCGTGTAAAGCCGTTTCTGCGCCACTTCCTCATTTATATATATGACGTTCACATGATAGTAAGCAGATAAAGTATCCAAGACCTGTCGCAGGGTAAAGTTGTGGAAGATAAAAGATGTTTCCTCTACGGTTTCCTGTACCGTTTCTTCTGCCAGAGCAGGAGTCTCTATGTTTGCCTGAGCCAGTGGCTTGTTGTCTGCCAGTCGAGGCAAGGTCACGGCAAGTGTCACTCCAACCACGAGGCAGATGCTGGCAGCAGCTATCCATCGTGGCAGCATACGATGACGGTGTGGCAGATGACGTGCAGAGAACTTCTGCCACTGGGTTTCAACGTCAATCTCGGGGATATTATTAGTTGTTGGATTCATTGCTTCGAGGGATTAAATCGTTCACGCAGCATCTTCAAGGCTTTCACGATATGTTTGTTGACGTATGCTACGCTATAGTTAAGTATCGAGGCGGTTTCTTCGTAGCTTTTTTCTTCTTCGTAGCAGAGTTTCAGTACCTTGCGCGTGTCGGGTGGCATTCCCTTTTCGATGAATTCATAGATCATCCGTAGGCGTTGCTCCTCTTCCTGTCGGCCACGAAGCGAGACGGAGAGCTCACGAGGATATTGTTTCTTCAGTTCTGTCTCACGTCCTTTCCGGAGCAAGAGATTAGCGCAATGATTGTGAATGCAGCGCGTCAGAAAGTGCTTCTCTTCGTCTGTCCTTAGTACAACATCTTTCTTCAAGATCGCAGCAAAGACATCGTGCACGGCGTCGTGACTCTCTTCCTCGTCGTGCAGCATATCATACGCCACACGGAAGAGTAGCGAATAATACGTCTTGAAAAGATGTTCGATGTGCTGGTCGGTCATTTTGTTTGCTTTCGGTATTAGATGTCAATTCTCCCAGAGAGGGTCTTCGTGTCCTAAAGGATAATAATAATAGATGCATTCCCATCCATCGAGACACGGGAATCCTTCTGGCACTTCTGCTCTCAGTTGCGTTTTCCATTCAGCATCGGTATAGCTTAGCTGAAGACCATCACTAGTGAAGAAATATCCACCGACATTACTATCGACCATACTATGAGTATGATAGAAAATACCCTTATCCGTCTCAATGCGGCAGATACTCGCAGTGATGGAGAAATACTTTTTCTCTTTCATTTCCTTCAGGGGTGCAGGCCACTCTTCATAAGGGATCGGATGGTACGGCACCTTCATGATGTTTGGAATCCACCTGTCTTCATTGTCCAGTTTCACCCCAATGCAGACATTGATCAACTGACCAGGCTTGATCTTGTCATTATCGGAATCATCATTACTGCAGCTTGCCACAGATAGTAGTATTGAGAGGGCAAGATATATAAACTTCTTCATTTTTTTTGTGATCGTTTTAGAGTTTTGACTGAAACGTTTCTATCCCTAATACAATCGAACCTGCGTTTTCATTACGGGTTTTGCGAGAAATCATACAGCGAACTCTTTACGAGTGCAAATATACACGAAATTTTTGACAAAACAATAAAAATTAAGAAAAATCTGGGTTAGTTGCCGGTTTTCTTCACCGCCGCCACCGTTGTATCTCTTTTCACCACAAATGCAGGTCCATCTTTCGGGAACAGCAGATCCATGTCACCACGTACACTGCTGGCCAGCTTACGCATGCGGCGGAGTTTGATCTCTTCTGGTCGGATATATTTTGCCAAGGCGTTGACATCGAGGCCAGTGAAAGTACCGTCCTTAAGCTGACCATATTGTCCTTTCTTCCAGAGATAAGAGGCTTTGAGGAGCTCCTGACCAGAGAGGCAGGGAATCGATATCTGGCTTCCTGATGATTGATCTACTGGTCCTACCCACTGATGCAGTAGCTCTTTGGTGAGCGGTTGCGGTGCAATGAGCTTATAGTCGGAGACTTCTGGCTGGACGAATGAGAAGGCGGCGTCAAGCTCGCGCATAAAGTCCTTGTTGATCTTGATGGAATCACCATCCTCAAAACGAGAAGTGGCTGTCCGACCGCTTGCTGTGCAGAGAGCAAGGATGAAGAGTATAAAAGTACGTTTCATAATATTTTCTATACTATACACATTCTATCTGCCAAATGGCAAGAGGAAACTCTCTCAGCTGCCTCTTGCCTTCACAATGAAATAAACAATGTAGTGTATCTTTTACTACATGTGGAATCTATATTTTTTGTGCGTTATTATTTGTCAGTAATTATGATATTCACGCCATTCTTCGCCTCTGGGTATTGGCTGTATTTAGCAATTGTTTCAGCATCTTTATGGTTGATGTGGTATTTGATTGGAGACAATCCTTCTGGATATTTCTGACGCATGGTCTGAAAATTCATCGGTTCACCATCAATCACAAAAAGTGAACTATTCTTCATAAATGAATTAATCATTACCACACCATTCTTCGCCTTGGGGTATTTGTCGATATATTGATCAACGTAATAGCCATCGTGATAAAGTGACATTCCATTGATTCCACACTCTTCAGGTACCAAGTCCCTGATATCTGAGAGGTTGACCACATTTCCATCATAGACGAAGAGCATGTCTTCTGTATAGGGCATATCACCGATGGTATGCTTAACTGGTGTGGAATTCAGCCTGAATGTGATTGGCACATACATTGAAGTATTGACATTCTGATCGTTGATCTTACCAGGGATCCAGTTTGGCATGCTCGAAACGACGCGGATTGCTTCTGTCTCCAACTCCTTGTCGAATGACTCGTTATGGACCGTTTTTACATGAGCAATGCTGCCATCTTTCATGACGCTAAATCCTACGATAACCGTACCTTGTATGCCTTTCTCAGCCGCTGATTTCGGGTATCGAAGATTTCTGCCGATATAGTTCTTGAGGTTACCACCATCAGGAAACTCTGGAGCCATATCAAGTTCCTCCAGCGTATAGTGGTCTTTTTCTCTGGGTGGCATGAAGCCTGCTCCTACAATCTTTACGTTTTGTTCAGCTGGTTTTGACTTCCATTTTGGATGCAAAATCACTACTCCATTCTTTGAGTTTGGATGTTGCAAACAGTATTCTGGTATATTTGGGTCTTCAGGTTCATATCGTTCTATGACATAATCTGGTTTTGGATTAGCCAGGAATTCCTCCAATTTTTCCTCACTGAGAATGTGCGAATCGAGATGTTCATCGTCATCATTCTTCTTCATATAATACATGATAAGTCTGTCATTGGGCCGTTGAAGAGAAGCCGCAAATTCTGCATCTTGTTGAGAAAGAAGGTCTTCACCAGAGGTAAGCAGTGATTCATCGAAAGCATTGACCACTGCAGAATGGACTTGGTTGTTCTTATCTTGTATTACTTCCTGATTAGGCTCTTGCGCCTTGGCAGTGAGTGCAAAAGCCAGCAGGGCGACAGGGAGCAATGCCACATAGCGGCTCTTGGCTCCACGGAGTTTGATCATGTTGTTCATCATGACGATACGAAGTTTTAGTTTGTTACGTTTGAATCCATTGACCAACGAGAGGCCAGCGGGCCCTGCCGCCTTGCGTATCAATAGCAATTGATATTGTGTTGCGTTGAAACCTTGACGGAGTACGGCAAGATCTGCCTGATACTCGTGCACTTGCGAAAGCGCGTCAGCCATGAGCCATACAAAGGGATTCCACCATTGAACCGCTTGCACAACGAATAGCAGCAGACGATCGTAGCTATGATTATGTGCGATGTGGGCTCGTTCGTGCGTGAGGATGGTCTCTCCGTTCTCCGCATAGTCTTCCTGAGAGATCACGATGCTGTGCATCCAGCTGAACGAAGGAAGAACACAAAGAGTGAGCAGAAGCGTGTTGCCATCGGCTAACATTTCACGGACATTGTCTTTGTCGTGCAATATTTTGTAAAGACGCCAGAGGCCGCGCGAGTACCAGGCAAGGAATACGGTTGTCCCTAAAAACCAGAGTGCGATGAGAAGATCCGTCCAATGGATTTCGATGCTTGATGGTTCTTCGATGTCCCCACTTTCTATGATGATGTATCCATCCCAGTCTTGATATTCCCCCAGTGGGCTGAAAGGTACTGCCTCCACCATATCGACCTCAGTATGCAACCAGTTATCTACGAACATGGGCATGGTGTGACGGGAGAGGGGAAGCGTGAGGCTAAGAAGCAGAATACCCAGCAGGATGGCTCGGTTAAGGGCAAAGAAATGTTCCTTTCGGAGCAAGAGCTGAAAAGGTATGTAGAGAACGGTTAGCACAAGTGCCGACTGCCAGAGATAGGTGAACATAGACGTCATAGCTTTACTTCTTTATTAATATCAATAGTTCCTGGATATCGTCAGCAGACAATCCTTCCTCCTGCACGAAGAACGAAAGCAGCGATTTAGCCGATCCATCGAACAGATCCTTCTTGACCTCCTGCATAGCACGTCGGCTGTACTCTTCCTTACTGATCAGTGGGAAATAAGTATAGCTGCGTCCCGATAACTTCTTCGCCTCCAGATACCCTTTTTTCTCCAGTATCTTCATAAAGGTGGCCGTGGTAGTATAAGCTGGTTTGGGATCATCGTATTTCGCGAGTACATCATATACGGTGCCGCCATCGGGCATTTCCCATAGGATGTTCATGACGGTCATTTCGCTCTTGGTAAGTGTCTGGTTTTGCATATTTGTCTATTACATAAAGATTACAGCGGCAAACAGGAATCTCTCCCATTGCTAAGTAGGTCAGCGGGGTTACCCCCGCTTTCCCCTTTAAGAACCGTACGTGCGACTTTCACCGCATACGGCTCGTATAGTTCTAAATTTATTCTGTTTTAAATAAATCGGCTCTGTGTGCTATTAAGCACGTCTTTTGAGCGGGCGATGACGGCTGTCTTTTAATTGCCGTTGCTTGAAGTACTCATCATATTGCGGGTCGAAAGGGATTGGCGTCAGCCCTTACCTTCGTATATCGAAGTATTGGCGTTTCGACCAGACTTTTGAATCGGAATATCTTTTCCTTCCCCTTTTTGTCCTTGCCATTGAGACCGAATATCCAGCCTCTCTTGCTGTCGCTCTGCCAGTACTTCTTCCGTACCCACTCTAATGATTTGTTCGGATGTCTTCGTGTTGCCCACCTCCATAGTTGCAAGAAAATGGTGTGGTCAAGCCGTGAAAACACCTCCTTCGAGGACACATATCTATAATAGTTCGCCCATCCCGTTATCTTCGGATTGAGTTTCCCTATCACGTCCATTTGCGTTGAAGACCGCATTTTGTAGATTACGTCGTGCGTATTCTCTGTAAACTTCTTCTGTCCCTTCTTGCTCGGTTTTATCAACAATACACCATTGTATTTGCGTATGTTGAAGCCGAGGAAGTCGAAACCCTCGTTGATATGTGTTATCAGTGTCTTTTCTTCCGAGAGTTCGAGACCTCTCTCTTTTAGGAACGTGACGATTTCTGCCTTTATCTCCTTGAGCACCTCTTGGCTTTCGCCCGTGACTATGAAGTCATCGGCGTAGCGTACGAGATGCACCTTGTTGGATAACGTTTTGCCGTTATCCTTTCGGGTGGAGTACTTAGCTATAATCTTCAGCATTCCATTGAGCGTAAGGTTTGCCAATGTCGGGGAGATGATGCCACCTTGGGGAGTGCCCTCCTCGGTGTGGTGGAATACCTCCTTTTCAATGACTCCAGCCTTCAGCCATTTACGCAGCATCCGCGTGTCCATGATGGCATTACGGAGCAGCCATTCATGACTGATATGGTCGAAGCATCCCTTGATGTCTCCTTCCAGTATCCATTGTGCGGATTTCGGCTGATGCAAAGCCTTGTAGATGGCATCAATGGCATCCGCACAACTGCGATACTGTCGGAAGCCATACGAACATGTGTCTGCCAGAGTTTCCGTTATCGGCTCCAATGCCATGAGGAACAGGGCTTGCATGGCTCTGTCCTTGATGGTCGGAATACCGAGCGGTCGCATCTTGCCATTCTTCTTCGGAATGTACACACGTCGCAGGGGCTTCGGTTTGTAACCTCTCGTCTTCAAAGAACTGATGGCTTTGTAGCGCTCCGTCTCCGTGAGCCAAGTGATATTGTCCACTCCTGGAGTGCTACCGCCCTTGTTGCTTGTGACCCGCTTCACAGCCAAGGCTTTGGCCGCAAAGGAGTTCACGAGGATGCGCTGGAGGCTTTTGACCTTGCCAATGCGTCCTTCTTTCAGAGCCTTTACTATTCGGACTTGCAGTTCCCTGACATCCCGTTCGCATCGCTGCCAGTCGATTGACCGCCAGCTTGGTGGGATGTTTGAAGACGCACACTCCACTTCCGCCTTTCGGGCTTCCGCTTTGTTCCATTGTCGTTTCTCCATTCGGAAATTCTACATTTCTTTTCGTAAAGAACTACCTATTGGAAGTCTGCCCGCTTTCGCGTGGGATGATGTCGCAATCCCTATCCGCAGCATTACACCACGGCATTCGCTTTTTCCAATGTCCTCTGCCCGCAGCCCATTCGGCTTCTCTTGCGATTGGCTTACCTCTCATTGCTGAGTAGGAGAACTACGGGTTTACCAAGTTCCGTATAAATAACTTCGTCCGATTTAGGACCCATCTATCCACCGGTGGGAGTTTCGTCCGTGCTGCCTTTCTCGAAACAAGACAGTCCACCCACTTGCCTTTTTGGCTTGGCTTTCAGCATCCATGAGCCATCCTTTGTTACGATGGTTATAGCGATGGTTACTTTACGTTGTCCTTGTCGGTCAGCCTTGCAGCTGCGCCCCGTGATGCTCGGAGCCTCGCCACGTTGTCCCGAGAACTCAGCACACCGCCGTTGCCAGCAATGCACCTCTCAGTAGGCTACTCTTGACGGAACAAGAGGTTCTTAAGTTTCAAAGAACAATTATTTATACGACTTCTTGTCGTAATGTTGGGGCAAAGATAGAGTAATTTTTCGATATGTCCAGATTATTGTAAAGGAAAATGAAAAGTAGTATAAAAAAACTTTAGAGCTGATACGATGTCACACATAGTGGGTCAGTATCTGTCCCTTTGACCCCCTGTCCCTTTGACCCATTTTCAGATTACCTAAAAAGCACCAAACAAACATAGTATCACCAACACATGTGGCACAAAAGGAAGCTGATAAAATAAGCCATCAGATTCCATATTACGTGCCGTGCGATAAGCAAAGATCAATAGTGGAATATAATAAAGCGGATATGTATAAACGATCCAAGCAATAGTTTCTCGGTAAAATTCCTGCATTGCAGACAAATTGGGATCATCAAAAAGGAAAGCTGTTGCAAATGCGACGATTGGCCATGTCAATATCAAAAGCATATACACAATTGCAAATGCTTTTTCTAAAGAAGACAGTTCACTTCCAAACATTCGTTTCCAGAAGGTTTTCTTTTTCTGCTGATTTTGCATAGTCAGAATGGCTTAATTTTTCAGACAGTCTTCACATCTGATAAGGGTCAAAGATAGGGGGGCAGAGGGACAGGTACCTGACCCAGTTGAGAATCGATTCTTTTGTCATAGTTTTGTCAAGTGGGTCAGGGACCTGTCCCCTTGACCCTCATAGACAGATAGAAGGATGGAAGAAATATCGACCGCAAAGATAAGCAATTTCGTCGATATTGCCAAATCTTTGCGACCGATATTCTAATTAATACCAGAATTTTCTTCTGCTTTTTTTGCGCATCTCGTCGAAACGCTCAGGATGGTTCAATTTTTCCATTAAATTGATATTTGGTTTTAAATGTTGATATTTTGAATGAATAATATTCACGTTCTGTACACGATGTTGGTATCCTGCTTACGTGATTTCAACGTTCTGTACGTAACGTTGGTTTCCTGCATTCCGGATTTCAACGTTCTGTACGTAACGTTGATTTCCTGCATTCCGGATTTCAACGTTCTGTACGTAACGTTGATTTCTTGCATTCCGGATTTCAACGTTCTGTACGTAACGTTGAAATTGCACACTAATCCTATGGATACAGTTCTTCCTGTCAGAATTTCTGCTGATGAAC
>JAZRVB010000145.1:0-1098 GCA_045598885.1 Bacteroidales bacterium | reverse complement strand
CGGTGATAGATGGGACGAAGGTTGAGGTCGGTCTTCAGCTGACGATTGGTACATTCGATTTCACGGATGAGATTGTAATAGTCCCATGTGGTCTTCTCGTCCAGACTGTCCACGTTAGTCCGAAGGAAATATACGCCACTCTGTCTGTCCACGTTTTCAGGGATTGCAATGCGCCACTTGATATCGGCCATGTTCTTTGAATTGGCTTCGTCACGATAGTAGTCGATGACGTAGTACTTGGCTATCGAGGGATATTTCTGTATGGCACGTCCCACACGCTCAATGACTTTCTCGTAATTCTTCTTGCCTCCCTTTTTGAGGAGTGCATCACGGGCTTTGGTGAGCTCCGACTCAAAGCGTTGGCGCCACTGGCGGTTCATGGACTCTTCCTTCAGGGCCTTGGCTGGAGAGTTTATCTCAAGGTAGTAGTCGCCGTCCTCTTCATGCTTTACCTCTCGCAGGGTTATCTCCTGTTTCTTGGTGTCGAGTACTTTTACACTCTTGCAGTCATCTGCCAGCTCGTAGTCTGTGAGACGGGAACGGCTGACACAAAGGTAGTTGTAGCCTTTCTCCTTGATTCTAACCAGGTTTGCTTCCGTGGCAATGCCGGCATCAAGGCAGACAAGTATCTTCTGCTTTGGATCTGACGGAGTCCGCGTCTTCTGCGACAGTGTGTCTATCATGTCGGGCAGGGAATCTGGATCGGAGGTGTTGCCTGCAAGGATGGAGGAGTATCGGATGAAACCTTCCGCATTGATACACAGGGCAAGGACGAGCAGCTTGCAGTCGCTGCGCTTCTCCTTTGAACGGCCATGGCGGGCCTTCTTGCTTCCGTCCTTGCGTCCTTCAAAATAGAAGTTCGTCAGGTCGAAGAGCACGATGCGGTTCGTGAGGTTGAACAGGTCGTCAGTCTTCTGGCAGAGATGTCTCTCCAGTTTGTCTTTCAGGTCATACAGATTGGGGGCTACCTTATATATAGAATGTATGCCCGGGAGCCAGTCCTGGTTGCCGCTTACCAGTTCACACACGGCAGAGTTCTCTTCCATGATACTCAGTGATCTGAGTTCGGATGGGGCATAGACGGTGCGCGTGATGAGA
>JAZRVB010000144.1:0-1600 GCA_045598885.1 Bacteroidales bacterium | reverse complement strand
TTGAGTCTACTTTAATAAGTGGCCATTTTTGAGTTATACATAGCTCGTGGACTACTTCGGTAGCCGTCTGAGCGAAACATCAATATTTGCTGTTGGTCGGCAGCAAGACCTCCAGAAGCCTAATATGGGCAATCATTAGAGGTTTTAGACCATTTAGAGAGTTTACCCCTCTAAATCATGCTCTTTGACACATTGTTATCTCAAATAGTTGGATTCGGCGCATATTCATCCACATGCAGCGGCAATAAGAGAAAAGCTTTGTCTTCAGAAGACCGCGGTATCTCGTCTTGTTGTTGCGTGTATGGAAGCAATACTGGAAGATTGAAGCCTCGACGTTGTTTCGCTTGTTCCTCTCTTCAAGAGGTGTGGCTTCAATTTGCATTCTTGTCAGGAATCGGTCAATGATCTCTTGGGTAAAGTACCTTAGTTTTGTCTTACCCTCAGTGAGCTTAACCTTCCATTTTCCACTCTTGGTCAGGACTGCATCTATCAGTTCTCCAGTGTTTCGATCAAGGACCTGATGTTTTGACAAGAGGTCTGTAAGGTCAAATCTTGACCGCTTCCCCTGGATGCCATTGGCTACGAATTTGATTTGCTCGGATTCTGCAAACCCGCGGTTTGAAGGACTCTGGTAGGCTCCATCGGAATATATGGTTGTGACCTTATTACCTGTCACTTCTTCTGCCTTCTTGATGGCTTCTTCCACAAAGCCATTATCTGCTGCTGTTGCTGATTCGACCTGCACTCCGACAATGAGGCTCGGCTTGTCCTCCTCGTCCGTGGTTTCGGTCAGATTCGTATTGTAGCCTTTGTTCTTCTTCCCGTTCTTTGAGCGGTAGCCGGCATCCGGATCATTCGGATTCTGTACGCTGCTGGCCTTGATTTCCTTCTTGTCCTTCGCAATCGCCTTGCCATGCTCTACATTATATTGCTCATGGAATACGCGATGAAGAAGGTGGGAGTCATCATGCCACTTCAGTTTGACCAGAATGGAATAAATCAGCTGTCCAAGCTGCTGGAAACGAACTGCCATCGTTTCACTGTCTGTGCGATAGACGGTCTTCTGTGCATCCTCTGTCAATGCTTCTTCCACTTTCTTGCGCAATGAAGGATTGAGTGATGGTAGTGTAAATTCATTCATCTCCTTACGCAAGGTGGCATGGACTATCTCGTACCGGGAGTACCAGGCGATATTGCTGCCAATCTGCTTGCTGTCCATGCGGACACTACGTCCAGAAATCTTGAAGACCTTCACCTGCTCACCGGTCACTTGACCGAAGCATTTCTCCATCAGATTGACCCCGTTCTCCTTTTCGTAATCGCATATACGACGGCGGAAAAGATAATAGGTATCTATAGAGGGTGCTGCGTCCTCAAGAGTTCCCATACCAAGGGCTTTGCGGGAAAGAAGATCGAACTCACACTTCTCAAACAGGTCTTCATCACTACAGCCGAAGCCTTCTTTCAGGATGCTCATGGCTACAAGGATGCGTATGGATGCGTTGGGCGCTCCCATATTTCCCTCCTTGAAAAGTGGCCTGAATGTTTCCTCATCTATCTTTGAGGTTACATGCTGGTAGAACTCGTTCTGCCATGCATG